>CBFIBY010000008.1:0-37736 GCA_965660955.1 Crocinitomicaceae bacterium
TGACCAATTTGGAAATGCTTGTCACTTATCAGAAAGAGATTGTTCAATTCAACGTCGTCATCAGAAATTGGTGGAAGAAACACCTTCTCCATTCATGACGGACAAACTTCGTGAAAAGATGGGTGAAGCAGCAATAAAGGCTGCAAAAGCTGTGAAATACGAAGGAGTTGGAACAGTAGAGTTTTTGGTTGATAAACATCGAAATTTCTACTTCATGGAAATGAACACACGTATCCAAGTAGAGCATACCATTACGGAAGAAGTTATCAATTTTGATTTAATTAAGGAACAAATCAAATTGGCTGCAGGAGAGAAAATTTCGGGTGTGAATTATTTCCCTATGATGCACTCAATTCAGTGTCGAATTAATGCCGAAGATCCCGATCATGATTTCAGACCTTCTCCAGGAAGAATTACGGATTATCATTGTCCAGGAGGTCATGGTATTCGCATCGACTCACACGCTCATGCAGGATACACAATTCCACCATATTACGATTCGATGATTTCGAAATTGATTGTCGTTGCGCGCACACGTGACGAAGCAATTTTAAAAATGAAACGTGCTCTAGGTGAGTACATTATTGAAGGAATTAAAACCACCATTCCATTTCATGTTAAATTGATGGAAAATGAAGACTTCACAAAAGGAAACTTTACAACGGGCTTCATGGACACCTTCGAATATTAGAAATTTTTGATTTGAATTAAAAGGCTCTCAATTGAGGGCCTTTTTTTTATTTTACTTTTCGTCTGGGCACCAAACCGCGAGCTCATTGCCTACAGGGTCCAAAAACTGAAACCGTTTTCCTCCTGGAAATGAGAAGGTTTTTACGGTTATTTCACCACCATTTTGTACTATTTTCTCTTGAATTTCTTCAAGATTTTCGTGAATAAGAACAATCAAAGCTCCCCCAATACTTACCTCTTCAGCTTTTGCAAAACCTCCGGCAATTCCTGCACCTTCAATGTCCATATATTGGTCACCATAGTGAACAAAACTCCAACCAAAAACTGACGAATAAAACGCCTCCGTTCGTTTCAAATCTGTAGAAGGCAACTCAATAAAATTAATTTTTACACTTTGCATAAGCTAAAGATATTCAATCGTTTCAAATAAAAAAGTGCCTGCACAAAAACTCAATTTGATGGATAATCTGAAACAACGATCTTCAATAGGTGAAAAAACCCAATAAATTGTGAAATTAACGTGAGATTTATTATTTTTAGCTAAATTTTACTCAAACTACCTAACGTAGTTAATCACTACACTCTATTATTAAAACAAATTTTAATCATATATCTTTCCCGATGACAAAAAATCTACACAAATTCTTTTGTGCAATTATGCTTGTGTTCATATCAAGCACAGCCTTTTCACAAATTGACAAATCTGAATATTTAACTGCACTTGAAGTTTTCGAAAAAGCAAGTGAGTTTTATGTGAACGAAAAATATGAACGAGCTTATGAATTATACAAGTCAATCAATGTAAATGACACAGCTTATTTTGACGGCATGACCTACGCCATGGCTTCCGCTTCGCGTATGAACAAATACGACACGGTGCGTGAATTAGCCGAAGAGGTGCTCAAACTTGAAAAGTTTAATCCAGAGAAAAGTGAATTCGTTAATTCATTGGGACACGCCTTAATTCAATTGGAAAAGTATGACGATGCTGAAGTTGTTTTTGCCGAAGGATTAAAAGAATTCCCAACGAATTATTTGTTTCATTACAACTTGGCTACAGTGTATGAAAAGCAAGAGAAATATGACGATGCCGTTGCTTCATTGCAAACCTCAATCAACTTTAACCCGAAATATTATGCGAGTCATTTAAAGCTAGGTAAAATTTGTGCGCAAGCTGGACTTCTTACCAAGGCCGCTTTGTGCATGAACATGGCCATGTATATCAATGCTAATTCAGAATCCGCTGTTTACCCAATTTCACAGTTGGAAAAACTATACGATCAAGAATTTGATGAGGAAATTTCTAAAATTAAATTCCGTGAAGAAGAAGAATTTGAAGAAATCGATTTGGCCATTAACAACAAATTGGCTGAAAACAGCAGTTATAAAGTAAAAAACAAACTGCGATACCGTTTTATTCGTCATAATCAATTGTTGTTTGAAATGATTGATTATGATGAAGATTCAAAAGGATTCTGGAATCAAAACTATATTCAATTTTTTAAAAAAGTATACGATTCAAGATACTTCGACATGCTAACGTACTATCAATGTATGACAGTTGACGAAAGTCGAACACAAGCGTATGTCAAAAAATACAACAAGAAAATTATTTCTTTTATCAAGTGGTCCATTCCTACCTATACAGACATGATGAATGAAAGAATGATTTGGAATGGTAACGGTTACGAAGAGAATAGATACAATCATTACGGTTCGTATGGATTCAACGCAAAATTCAAAACAGTAAATGGGGAAAAAGATGGACCATATATTGCTTATAACTCCAACGGAACGATTGCAAGAGAAGGAACGATTGATAATGGATTAGAAAATGGGCTTTGGACGTATTACACGGATAAAGGAATACTTGAAGTTAAACAGAACATTAAAGACGGTGAACTAGATGGTAAGCGAACTTCTTATTATGAAAACGGTTCACGTCGAGTTGAATTTAATGTTAAAGACGACGCAATTGATGGCGATTTATTGACATATTACCCAATCAATCAGATTTACAGTAAAGTTACACGCAACAGTTCAAATGAAAATGATGGACCGGCTTTCTATTATCACGAAAATGGAACGGTTTCACATGAATTAAACTACAGCGACGGAAAACTGGACGGGACATTCAAAGAGTATTTTTACGATGGCAAATTGAAAGCTTCATCCAACTACAAAATGGGTGTTGAAGATGGCGATTACGTATCGTATTACAGTAACGGTAACATAGCTAGAAAAGGCACTTTGGTCGATGGAAATTACCACGGTCAATGGGAGTTCAATCACTTCAACGGTCAAAACGAAGAAAAAGGTGAATTCAAAGATGGACTTCGCGTAGGTGTGTGGAAGGAATATAGAAAAGACGGTACCCTTGAATCGGAGTCAGATTATGGAACTACAGGTAAGAAAACAGGTATATACAAAGAATATGACCGTGATGGAGTTTTACAGCAAGAATTGATTTATAAAAACAACGAAATCATTTCTTACAAAATTTACGACAAAACAGGCAAGTTAATTCGAGAAAAAGAAAAGAAGAAAAAGAAACTTGAATATGTAGATTTTTATCGAAACGGAGAAAAACGTGTTGAAGGAAGCTATTACAAAGACAACCTTGTAGACACATGGAAGTATTACAACAACAATGGTATATTAACTACTGAATTGCAATACAACGATGAGGGTGAGCTTGATGGTGAATCCAAATGGTATTTTGAGGGTGGTGAATTAGAAACGGTTAAGCAATTCAAAGAAGGAGAAGCAGATGGCTATTTTGTAGACTACTATCGAACGGGACAAATTTACAAACACGGATGGCTCAAGGATGGTGAGAATATTGGATTGTGGGAATACTTTTATCGAGACGGAACACTTCAAAAAGATGAATATTTCTTAGAAGGTGAAACACACGGTGACATTCGTTTTTTCAATACCAAAGGCGAGTTATACGAAATTCTTACCTTCTGGTTTGGAACGTTGACCGAGATCAAAAACTATGATTCGAAAGGTAAATTGATCAACAAAATGGAAATTGTAGATGGTAAAGCAAGCTACACATTCAAGGATGAAAAAGGCCGAAAAGATGTCTTAATGAACTACGAAGGCGGTTTCCAATCAGGAAAAAATATTCGCTATCATGAAAACGGAAAAATTTCATCAGAAGGCGAAAAATTGTTCGGAAATTCAACTGGACCATGGAAATGGTACTATGAGTCAGGAAAAATTCGAACGTCAGGTGCTTTTGAATTTGGAGACCGAAATGGTGACTGGAAATGGTACTACGAATCAGGTAAAATAGAAACTGAAGTGACCTACGTTTCAGGTGACCGAGAAGGTAAAGAAATAAATTACTATGAAAATGGTAAGACGGAAACGATTAGAAATTACAAAAACGGTGAACGTCATGGTGAAAGTGTTTACTATGATGAAACAGGTAAAATTCAGTATATCCGATTCTACGAGTACGGTGAATTAATTGGATACAGTTATGTCGGTAAAGATGGCAAACGTGTTCCAATGATTGAGTTTACAGGTAAAGACGGTGAAATGAAAGCTTATTTCCAAAATGGGAAAGTTTCGTATACCTCAAATTACAAAAATGGATACAGCGAAGGGCCTGCTATCTATTACCATGCAAACGGAAAAGTATCTGAACACAGAGTTTATGTTAAGGATCAACTCACCGGAACAGTGAAACACTACTATGCAAACGGTAAATTGAAATACGAAGCCGAATGTGTTGGTGGTGATATCAATGGAGCTGAGAAAGAATACTATTCGAATGGAAAATTAAAGTCTGTAATAAATTACATTTTAGACAGTAAATTCGGTGAGTACAAGCTTTATAACGAATCTGGCAAGGTAATTGAAACTGGGACGTATTATCAAGGACGTAAAATTTAAGAATGATATATAAATTATCGATTGTACTCGTTTCTTTATTGTTTTTAGCAAGGAGTTCTTTTGCTCAAACAGATTTAGAAAAGTACAAAGAAAAATATCCGGACAAAAGTGGGGTGTTTCTCACAATAGAAGAACATGTCACAATAACGGTTGACAAAAAAGGGGAGTTAAATATAGAAACCACCCATGACCAGGAAATTCTATATTTGAATGACAACTACAAATTCTATATGGATGGGGCGATAGGCTTCAATTCATTTATGGAATATACCGATGTTAACCCTGCTGTTTATATCCCCAATGGGACGAAATACAAAATGGTTAAGATCAAAGACATGACGACTGAAGATGCAGACGACAGTGGAGTCTTCCATGATGATTACAAGAAAATAAATTTCATGTACGAAGGTTTAACCAAAGGCGGTAAAACTGGTTTAAATTACACCAAACAGGAATTTGAACCTCATTTCTTCGGATCATTTTATTTCAACAAGTACTTTCCTGTCGAACGAGTAGTATACACTATTGAAACCCCTGCAGATTTAGATCTAGGATTTAAGCTTTATGGGAATGAAAAAGCCAATGTGAAGTATACAACTGAAACAGCCGGTGGAACGACAACACACAAATGGGTTGCTGAAGGGTTAAAAGAATATGCGAATGAATCAGGAATGATGGATTATCGTTATTCAACAACCCACTTGCAAATGCACATTAAATCATACAAAGTAAAAGGTGAAACAAAAAACTTGTTGCGTAATGTCGACGATTTGTATGCGTTCTACCGCGATTTTGTGAGAGATGTTAATACCGAAGGAAATGATGTTTTGGTGCAAATTGCAGATAGCATTACCAAAGGAATTGATTCAGATGACGACAAAGCCAAAGCCATTTATTACTGGGTACAAGACAACATTAAATATGTTGCTATTGAAGACGGACTTGGAGGATTCATCCCAAGAAATGCGGGTCTTGTTTGTTCACGTAAATACGGTGATTGTAAGGATATGTCAAGTGTCTTATACACAATGATAAACGGTATTAATCTAAAGGCGTATTATACTTGGATTGGTACGCGTGACGTTCCCTATGATTATACGGATGTTCCAACAACGGCAACGGACAATCACATGATTTGTACGTATTACAACGGGAAGGAATATATCTTCTTGGACGGCACAGGAAAAGGAACTCGTTTTGGTATGCCAACTGGATTCATTCAGGGAAAACAGGCGTTAGTAGGAATAAGTGAAGAAGAATACAAATTAATTCGCGTTCCAGTCATTAAGTCTGAGGACAATGTCACAGCTGACGTAGTTTATGCAACAATCGAAGATGGCGTGGTTAAAGGGAAAGGTGTTGTTACCTATTCTGGATATCCCTCCATTTATCTTTCGGATTACATGACCAATCTTTCTCCGATTGAACATGACAATTTCGCCTCAAATGCTTTCCGGAAGGGAAACAACAAAAGTACGTCTAAAATCATCAAAGAAACGGGCGTTACAGAAAGAGATGAAGATTTAGAAATTGTGTACGATTTCGAAATTGAGGATTACGTTCGAATAAATGGAAATGAAATCTTTATCAATCCTTTTTTGAAGAAATATCATGCCAGTGATAAAATCAAATTGGAGACAAATCGACTAGACAAAGAAGCAGATTTCAAAGAAAAAAACTTAAGCACGGTCTACATAAAAATTCCAGATGGATATGTTTTGGAATATATGCCAGAGTCTACCTCTTTCTCGCACCCAGAGTTTGGGTTCGATATTCAATTCACGCATGACGAAGCCAACAATCAAATTGGAATCATTACGAATTTCACGTATGATTATCTGATTCACAAAAGTGAAGACTTTGAAGCATGGAACGACATGGTGAAAAAACTTAATCTAATCTATTCTGAATTACTCATTTTCCAAAAACCATAATATGAAATTTTCAATTTTACTCCTTCTTTTTACTCTTTCTTCTAGCTTTTCTTGGGGACAAGAAATGTTTTACGAAAACATCGAGTGGGAGTCGTCACCAGTATATGAAAAGCTAGACGATAAATACAAAGATGAAAAAGAGGTTGATTTATTTTACACACGTACTGTTCAGTTTGCCTATGACGAGTCAATGGACAATCGATTGGTCGAATATTTTACCATTCACAACAAAGTTCGTGTGGTCAGTGACGAAGCAGTTCAAGACAACAACAAAGTGTACATTGGGATGGGATCTAATGTGATTGAACTTGTTGAAGCCAAAGCTCGTGTTATTACACCCGATGGAGAAGTTGTTGATTTCGACAAATCCAACATTAAAGACAACACGGCAGATGATGGAAGTGTTGATTACAAATATTTCGCAATCGACGGAGCGGTAAATGGTTCTGATATAGAATACACCTATACGGTAAAACAATATCCTTCGTATGACGGTTCACGCTATACATTCCAAAGCACCAATCTGCGCAAAAATGTAGGTTTCACACTTGTTGCACCTGAAAACTTAGTCTTTGCATTTAAAAGTTACAATGGTTTTCCTGAAATGGAGGAAGATACAACTCACGAGGAGTTGAATGTTTGGACAGCAGAGGTTGAGAAGATTCCAGGACTTAAAGATGAAGACTATTCTGCCTACGGAAAAAGTTTGATGTACATGGTATATATCTTGGATAAGAACAAAGCTACAGGATCCAGTAAATTCATTTCATTCGGAAAAATATCACAAAATATATACGAATTTTACTATACAGACCCAGAAAAGAAAGACAAGAAAGCCCTAGTTAAAATGTTAACTGCTATAGGTGTTACTAAAGAGAAGGATGTGAAAACGCAAATTCTTAAGATTGAAAATCACATCAAAGGGAACATTGGAATAATCCGAGGCGCTCCAACGCGACCTGTTCGTTCTATTCTTGAAGATGGATACACATCACCTCGTGGTGCAACTTACTTGATGGTGCAAGCTTTGAAACACCTGGACATTAAACATGAGATTGTTTTAGGATGTGATCGCTTTGATGAATATTTCGATGGTGATTTTGAAAATTACTCTGTTCTGAAAAATCTGATGATTTACTATCCGAAGTTAAAAATGTACTCTGCCCCAGATGAAATGGAATACCGACTTGGAATAGTTCCAGCGGAATGGACAGGAACCGACGCATTATTCATAAAAGAAATTAGCGTTGGAGGAATGAATACAGGTCTTGGTAAAGTAAAATGGGTTGAGCCCGTTGATGCTGATATGACCAAAGACAAAATGGAAGTTAGTGTCGATTTTGAGGACATGATTCAGCCTGTGGTTACCTTCAAAAGAGAAATGTCAGGATATCAATGTGCTTCTTTCCAGACAATTTATAACCTGATTGAAGAAGAGAACAAGACGGAATTGGACGAAAGCATGATATCATTTGCCGATCCAAAGGGAGAAGTTCTTGAATACAAATTAATCGGAACTGAAGAAGAAGATTTTGGTGTTAACCCAATGGTCTACACAGGAAAATTGAAGACTACATCAATTATTGAAAAAGCAGGAAATCGTTACATTTTTAAAGTAGGCGAATTAATCGGAGCGCAAGCTGAGATGTATAAGGAAGAGGTTCGTGAGACGGATATCGAGCATAGACACAATATGATCTATGAGCGAAAAATCACTTTCGAAATTCCAGATGGTTTTGAACTTTCCGGATTAGAAGCTTTGAACATCAATGAAGTTTATCCAAGTGAAAATCCTTCAATACAGTTTGTTTCAAGCTATACCCAAACGGGTAATACAATTGAGGTGATAGTAATCGAAAGATACGATGAAACACATTTCACAAAAGAAGAAATAAACGACTTCCGCCGTATTATCAATGCAGCCGCTAACTTCAACAAAGTTGCTTTGTTCTTGGTGAAAAAATAAGGCAATTTATTTCTTGGGTAGGTTATTGAACGGGTATATTTGATTATCTTAAATAAGAAAAGAAGATAATTTAATGACCGAAGCAACTGAATTTGCGGAAAAATTCATAAATCAAACCAATCAACCTATTTTCCTGACAGGAAAAGCTGGGACCGGGAAAACGACTTTTCTGCGTCATATTGTTGAGTCCACGCACAAGCAAACCATAATCGTAGCACCTACGGGAATTGCAGCGTTGAATGCAGGTGGTGTAACAATCCATTCATTCTTTCAATTACCTTTTGCAGGATTCATTCCAGATTTTAACGAAGAATTTCACGCCGATGGATCCGTAAAGATGGAGTCCAAAAAGAGCTTGATGCGCCACTTCAAAATGAACAAGGAGCGAAAATCCATTATGAGAAATATGGAGTTGCTCATCATCGACGAAGTCAGCATGCTCCGAGCCGATTTATTGGATGCAATCGACTGGTCTCTGCGAAATGTTCGAGGAATCAATGAACCTTACGGTGGAGTTCAGGTTCTATTTATCGGCGATTTGTTTCAATTGCCTCCCGTCGTTAAAGCAGCCGAATGGTCTATTCTTCATAAATATTATAACGGCATTCATTTTTTCAACGCACTCGTCATTGCGGAAAGGCGTCCCCTGTATATAGAACTCAGTAAAATATATCGGCAACAAAATGATGACTTTATTCGCGTCTTGAACAACTTGCGCAACAATTGTATGACGAATGAAGATGTCGACTTGCTAAACGAACATGTCCAACCTGATTTTGATCCAACTCAACACGAAGGTTATATCACGCTGACAACACATAACGCTAAAGCAGACGAAATGAATGCGGCCGCACTTGCTGCATTGAAGGGCAAATCGAAAAAATTTCACGCAGAGGTAACAGACGACTTCCCTCCTTACCTGTTCCCGGTTGATGAAACGCTGGAGATAAAAATTGGTGCGCAAATCATGTTCATCAAAAATGATTTGGGTCAAGAAAAGCGTTTTTACAACGGAAAAATGGCCATTGTCACTGAAATGGATGCAGACGAAATAATCGTTGAATGTGTTGAGGATAAAAAAGTTATAAAACTAGAAAGCTATGAATGGGAGAACGTAAAATATGGCACCGACCCCAATTCTGGTGAAATCGAAGAAGACGTTGTTGGAACTTTCGTACATTATCCTATAAAATTGGCATGGGCAATTACGGTACACAAGAGTCAAGGTTTAACGTTCGACAAGGCAGTATTGGAAGTTTCGCGGGTATTTGCTCCAGGTCAGGCGTATGTAGCACTATCTCGTCTGCGTACTTTAGAAGGTTTGGTTCTATTGTCTCCGATGAAAGTAAATGGATTAAAGAACGACGAGAAAATAATCCAATATTCCGCTCAGAAAAAGTATATGGAGCAATTGCCCGATCTTTTTGATGCGGCCAGTCAAAATTACCTGTATGAAACCCTGGTTCGCACCTTTGATTGGGTCGATCTGGCTTCCGCTTGGCAATCGCATGAAATAAGTTATACCGTAGCGGCCAAGAAGTCGGAAAAAGCCAAAAATCATGCTTGGGCTAGTTTGCAAAAACAAAGTATTCAAAGCACGCTAGATCCTTCTCGAAGTTTTCGTAGCCAATTGGCAAAACTTTTTTCTCAAACGAAAGTAGATTTGATACATATTCAAGAACGAACGGAAGCGGCAATTGGGTATTTCCTTCCCATAATTGACGGCGTTTATTCTTCCTTGCTGAAGAAAATCGGAGAAATCAGCCGATTGCGTGGAACGGCGACCTATTTGGAGGAGTTACAAGAACTTGAAGAACCGCTTTTGGAAGTTATACTGCGGATAAAGAAAAGTCGACTGACCGTTGAAGCAAAAGCACTTCAGAAGAAAATTACAAAAGAAACTTTCCACGTGGATGAAATTCGAAACTATCGCTTGGCCAAAATTGCTGCTGTCCAACACGAACTGAGGGGCAAGGGTGATATGTTCTCCGAACCGGAAGACATACCAATGGATGTATTCGTGCGACCCCAAACGAGTAAAAAGAAAAAAGGTAAGAAAGAGGAAAAGGTTTCTACCTACGAACAAACGCTGACATTATTCCTGGAGGGGGAATCCATTCAGGACATTGCCAAGAAACGAAAATACACGGTGAAAACGATCTACGCCCATCTTGAGAAACTCATTATGCAAGAAAAAATAGAAGTCGATGATGTCCTCGATGCTGCTATTCTAGAAAAACTAGATGAAAGGGTAAATATTGAAGAAGCTAAGTCCCTAACTGAATTGAAAGAACAAGCAGGTGATGATATTAGTTGGGAGGATTTGAAACTGTATCGCTCGAGTTTATTGCGCTAATTACTTCATGTAAGCAGAATACATCCACACAAGCTTCTCTTGCTCACGAACATAATCGCTCATCAAAGAGCTCGTTCCTTCATCTCCAATCTCTTCAGCCAAACTCATTATTTCTCTTTGTTTCAGCAATAGAATTCGGAAAGAATCAAGAATATCTTTAACGGCACTTTCTCCTTTGTTTACTTCTATGCTTTCTTTGATTTTGCTTTCACTTATATAAGCCGTGAACTGGTGTTTAGGAGCAAATCCTAGTGTTAGAATACGTTCCGCCAATTCATCTATCTTCAAAATTAGATCATTATATAACTCCTCAAACTTTATGTGTAATTCGAAAAAATCTTTACCTTGAATATTCCAATGGTACCCTCTTGTATTTTGATAAAATATTGAATAATTGGCCAGCAAATCGTTTAGTTGCCCTGCCAATTGTTTACTCTTATTTTCGTCTAGTCCGATATAATTTAAAACGTCCATTACTTTTTATTTTTTGTTTGTATAAAAGTACGGCATTCAAAAAGTCTTACCTGTAACAAACATCACGCAAGAATTCAATTGATCATCTTTACATGATTTGACAGAATTCCGAGAAAAGAGTTTAAGGATTTCAAATATATCTTACTGAACATCCAACAACTCCACGTCAAAAATGAGAACGGAATTCTTCGGAACTGAACCACTACCTTGAGTGCCATACCCGAGTGCAGAAGGGATCAGCAATATACCATGTCCTCCTTCTTTGAAATAGGGAATTCCTTCCGTCCAACCTTGGATAACTTGTTGTAAACCAAAGGTCGCTCCAGTTGCATCACTTTGATCAAATACTTCACCATCGGTGTAATATCCTTTGTAATCTACTGTAACTGTTGAGTTTGAACTACACGCCGTTCCAGTTCCCACCTCATTAATTACAACATACAAGCCTGAGCCCGTCGCTATTGCATTTAATCCATTGTCGGAAATATACTGTTTGAGGATATCATCGTCAATCTTAGCTTGTTCTGTTGACGTCACTTTTTTACATCCGAAAAGCAAGAAAGCAATAGAAAGAAAGATGAAAGTCAGTTTCATGAGCTTGTATTTAAAGTACAGCAATTGCTGCATCATAGTTAGGTTCGTTGGCAATTTCAGGCACTAATTCAGTGTGCAAAACTGTTCCAGTTTCATCTAGAACAACTATCGCTCGAGCGTGCAAGTGCTGAAATCCACCGTCAATTAGTTCGACACCATAATCTCGTCCAAACTGCCCTGTAGCAAAATCAGAAACTGTTATTACATTTTCGATTCCTTCAGCTCCACAGAATCGCGTTTGCGCAAAAGGTAAATCTCTGGAAACACAGATAACTTTGGTGTTATCAAGCTCAGCTGCCTTTTTGTTGAAGGTTCTAACCGAAGTGGCACAAGTTCCAGTATCCACACTTGGAAAAATATTAAGAATGACCTTAGAACCTTCCAATTCCATTAAAGTTAATACAGATAAATCATTCTTTTTTAAAATGAATTCCTTTGCTTTTGTTCCAATTGCAGGAAGATCTGAATTTGTGTTACATACGTTTCCGCCTAATGTTACTTGTGCCATATCTTTTTTCTTTTTCAAACAGTACTTACGTTTGTCTTGTTCAAAAATAGTAATTTAAAAACGTAAAAAAGGCTGTTGCAATAAATACAACAGCCTTTTGAAAGAGTTTTTTGGAATCGATTATTTAATTATCAACTTCGCTCTTTTCAATCCATTTTCACTAGATACAGAAACGATGTATGTTCCAGCTTCAAGATTCAACTCAGAAGCCGTAAGCATCAATAAAGATCCACCTTCGTTCACCTCATTTGAATAAACGATTGCTCCAGACAAGCTTGCAATTGAAATTGTTCCATTTTGCATGTTTGCAGGCAAAGCAATATTGATTTCATCCGTTGTTGGGTTTGGATAAACAGCAAGTTCTCCATTCGCCTCAAGCGACTCAACAGAAGCTGTTGTTCCACTTCCTCCATTTGCTTCCACTCCAAATCCTGAAATGATTTCGCTATTGTCGCCTGTTCCAGTTGAAACAAATGCAATAATTTCGCTGTTGTCGATTACATAGTTCGTCGTTGAATTATCATATGAGAAACTCATAGAAACAAAACTTCCAGCTGTCGTAGCCCCTGTAACAGCATCACCCCATTGCCCTGATTGAAGAGCTGCACGCATGACGTGCTTGTGGTTATAATCTGGTGCAGTTCCTGCGCCAGATTGCGTTGTAATAATCTCACTTTCAGTAAGTATTACAGTAACATAGGCAGCGTCAGTTACTGTTGAGGTAAAGTACAATTCAACAGTTACATCAACCATATCCGTACTTGAATTGTAGTTTGAAATAACTCCAACATTAACTGGAGAAGGCATAGCGATGACTTCACTTGCTTTAGTAGACCACGCTCCCGTCGATAGTTTTCTAACACCGCCGTACTTGATTCTGTTCATGTGACCAGAAGGCATAGATCGACCTGCACCATTTCCATAATATGGATTCGTATACATCGCATTACCGAAACTGTTTGTCAAATTCATTCCTCCGTTGTATGGACCAGTCAAAGAAGAGTTTGTTGGGGAAAGACCAATAGCGAATGCTTGGCTCGGGTATGCATTCAACATATTTGTCGCTGCCGTATGTCCACCTGGACATGCAGGACAACTCGTTCCTGTAAATTCTTCTAGAATTGCCACTCGATTTGAAGGCGTTGTAGATACTACCGTTTGTGCGTTAACTGCGAAAGTCATTGCTCCAAAGGCAAAAAGTGCATAGATTTTTTTCATATGTGTTTGTTTTTAGTGTTTTACAGTGAATCGAAAATACAGAATTTTTCACAGGAGAAAAAATATCTTAACGATTAACCTCTAATCAAAAGAATTGGGAATCAAACAATTGAAGATTTTAATTGTCCATTACAATCCCAATAATACTTGTTGTGGGTCTTTCGCTCCGAACAACATTCTTTCTGGGTTTTCAAGCATCTCCTTAACTTTTACCAAAAAACTAACGGATTCTTTTCCATCAATGATTCGGTGATCATACGACAAAGCCAAATACATAATTGGTCGAATGTGAACTTCTCCATTTATAGCAACTGGTCGTTCTACGATGTTGTGCATACCAAGGATAGCGGATTGAGGTGGATTAATAATTGGAGTAGACAACATTGATCCGAATACCCCACCATTGGTGATTGTGAAGGTTCCTCCTGTCATTTGGTCGGGCGTAATTTTTCCGTCACGCGCCAAAACCGCCAAACGTTTAATTTCTTTTTCGATTTCCGCCAAAGACATTTGTTCCGCATTTCGAACAACTGGAACCATCAATCCTTTTGGTGAAGAAACCGCAATTCCTATGTCCGCATAATCATGGAAAATCATTTCTTTATCATCTACTTGACCATTAACAGCCGGGAATAGATTTAAAGCTTCAGTTACCGCTTTCGTAAAGAAAGACATGAAACCAAGATTTACTTCATGATGCTCTGCAAACGCTGCTTTATACTTTTTCCGAAGGTCCATAATAGGTTTCATATCGACCTCATTGAAGGTTGTCAACATGGCTGTTTCTGACTTCACAGCAACTAATCTTTCAGCTACTTTTCGTCTCAGCATCGACATGCGTTCTCGAGATTGTTCTCTTGTTCCTCCCCATCCTTGAACTGCAGAGGCATCGAATCCACCAGCTAAGGCAGCAAGTACATCTTGTTTCGTGATGCGTCCATCTTTACCTGTGGCATTTACCTTGTTTGCCGAAATACCATTTTCGTTCATGATTTTTGCCGCGGCCACTGACGGTGTTCCAGCAGCGTACGAAGTCGACTTTTCAGCAACCGGTGCAGGATTTGGTTTTGGCGTTTCTTTTTTCTCTTCTGGAGCTGGAGCAGCTTTTGGTTCTTCAGCAACAACTTCTTTTTTAGGAGCTCCCGCTGGTGCTTCTGCTGATGTATCGATGATACACACAACTTGTCCTACAGCAACCACGTCACCTTCTTCGGCTTTCAATGTAATTGTTCCTGCTTCTTCTGCTGGCAACTCCAATGTCGCTTTATCTGAATCAACTTCAGCAATTGCTTGATCTTTTTCTACATAATCGCCATCTTCTACTAGCCACTGCGCAATTTCAACTTCTGATATCGATTCGCCTGGTGAAGGCACTTTCATTTCTAACTTGGACATAACTTCTTCGTTTTATCGTCTATTTTACTTTCACTTTGGCGTACTGGAAAATTTCTCCAAACAAAGCTTTTAATCTCTTTTCATGTAATTCTTTTGACCCTTCCGCAGAAGCAGCCGTGGCAGGGCGAGTTATTCCGATGAATGGAATTTCGCGCATAGCCATTGCAATGTAGCGCCATGCACCCATATTGTTTGGTTCTTCTTGTGCCCAAATAATATTCTTCACGTTTTTGTACTTGGCAAGAATCGCGTCGATTTGTTTTTTAGGTAAAGGATATAATTGCTCTAAACGCACAAACGCCATATTTTCAACTCCCATTTCAGCTGCTTTTTCGGACATTTCATAATAGAACTTACCTGAACAGAAAACTACCGAATCTACATCTTTTACTTTCGCTTTGGGATCATCCAAAACCTCTTGGAAACTCCCCTTGGTTAATTCATCCAGTTTTGAAACCGCACTTGGATATCTTAACAACATTTTCGGAGAGAAGACAACCAACGGTTTACAGAATTCCCGGCTTATTTGTCGTCTAAGAACATGAAAATGGTTTGCAGGAGTTGATGTATTTACAACTTGTATATTTTGATCGGCACATTGTTGTAAGAATCTCTCCATTCTTCCTGATGAGTGCTCAGCTCCTTGACCTTCATACCCATGCGGCAGCAACATGACTAATCCACTTTGGGTGCTCCATTTATCCTCACCAGAAGTAATGAACTGGTCAATCATAATTTGTGCACCATTGAAGAAGTCGCCAAATTGAGCTTCCCAAATAGTCAACCCTCTCGGTGTTGCTAACGAATAACCATATTCAAATCCAAGAACTGCATATTCCGATAAAAGGGAATTATAAATCGAAAACTGGCCTTGTTTATCATTTAGGTTCTGTAAAGTGATTACTTCCTCTTCAGTGTCTTCTGTTTTTACAACAGCATGACGATGCGAAAAGGTACCTCTTTCTACATCTTGACCTGAAATTCGAACGGGTCTATTTTCAGCAAGAATTGTTGCATACGCCAACATTTCAGCCGAACCCCAATCAAGTCTATCTTCCGTTATCGCACTGTATCTCTCCGCAAAAATCTTTGAAATTTTTCGGAAATACTTTTTACCCTCAGGCAGCGTTGCTAATTTTTTGGCCAATTCCAAAAGTTGCGCTTTCTTTACCCCAGTGTCTGGTGATGTGACAAAGTCATTTTCTTCACTTTTTCTGAATCCTTTCCAAGTCGTGCTCAAGAAGTCCCACACAAAAGCTTTGTCTTCAGATCTACTGATTTCGAATTCTTTTTCGAGATGACCATTATACTCCGCTTCCATAGCTTTGGCATCATCTTGCGTGAAAACGCCTTCCTCAATGAGTTGATCACGATAAATGTTTTTCGGATTCGGGTGTTTAGATATTAAGTTGTATAGATTTGGCTGAGTAAACTTAGGTTCATCACCTTCGTTATGACCATATTTTCTATAACAAAGCAAATCAATGAAAATATCTTGGTTGAATTTCTGTCTGTACTCCATGGCCATATGGAAAGTTTGTACAACTGCTTCTACATCGTCGCCATTTACGTGAAATACTGGACATAAAGTAGTTTTTCCAACATCCGTACAATATGTTGATGACCGGCCATCTAGGTAATTCGTGGTAAACCCAACTTGATTGTTCACTACGATGTGAATCGTTCCTCCAGCACGGTAACCGTCCAGTTTAGCCATTTGTACAATCTCATATACAATTCCTTGACCTGCTATCGCAGCATCACCGTGAATCATCACTGGACAAACTTTTGATTCATCTTTATGAACGTGATCAATCTTCGCACGTGATATTCCTTGAACAACAGGGTCAACTGCTTCAAGATGAGATGGGTTTGGCGAGAGTGTCAGACCAACTTTCTTGCCATTTCTGGTTTTAATATGAGAGGTAAATCCTTGGTGATATTTCACGTCTCCATCAAAATCTTCGGAGTCAAATTCTTTTCCTTGGAATTCGGAAAGTATATCGTGAACTGGTTTTTCAAAAATGTTGGTTAATGTGTTCAATCGTCCACGGTGCGCCATTCCCATGATGAAATACTCTACACCTAAATCGGCACCTTTCACAATTAATGAATCTAAAGCAGGAATTAATGCTTCACCTCCTTCAACAGAAAATCGCTTTTGGCCGACAAACTTTTTGCCTAAAAAGGACTCAAAAGTAGATGCTTGATTGAGCTTTTTGAAGATTTCAATTTTTTCTTCTTTCGAGTATTTCGGTCGGTTTTGTAATTCTATTTGTTTGCGGAACCAGTTTTTTCTTTCCGGATCACGAATGTACATGTACTCGATCCCGATTGATTGGCAATACGTTTCCTCTAAGTCGACAATTATTTCTCTTAATGTTGCTGGTCTACCCAGACCAACTTCCGTACCCGATTGAAAAACAGTATCCAAATCCTTTTCTTCAAGACCATAATTTTCAATGGCTAGAGTGGGCTTGTACTTCCTTCTATCGCGAACGGGATTCGTTTTCGTAAACAAATGTCCACGTGTACGATAGCCTATTATTAAATCCAGAACTTTGAATTCGCGATGAACATTATCTGGAATAGCACCATCATTTACAAAATCGGTTTGAGCAAATTCAAATCCTTCAAAGAATTTTTGCCACCCGATATCAACGCTTTCGGGATTTTCGCGGTAGTTGCGATACAGGTTGTCAATTGCGTTTACATCTGCATTACCTACATAAGAAACTTTGTCCATAGTTCTTCAAGCTCGTTTTGAGGGTACAAATTTAGTGATTATTACCCGTCAATTCTGATAAAATTCAACAAATTGAATCTATTCAAAATTACCACTTTTTTACAGGAATATATCAATCTTAAAATTCCTTTATCCATACCACAACCTTAATAAACACTACAATAAGATTTAATATTCTGTATATTTTAGTCTATCTTTGGTAGATATAATTCAAAAACAAACGATATGAAAAAACTTTTACTTTCGATTACTGCGGTATTAGCCGTTGGTTTTATTAACGCACAGATATATTCTGCAACTGATTCAGTTGGGTTTTCAGCTTGGACACTTTATGATAATGACGGAGACGGTGAAAACTGGTTCCATTTGGACTGGACAGGTAGCACAATTACAGAATTTGACGCACTTGGTGAAGGAATGACTTCTGAATCTTGGAATGGTTCACCACTTACTCCAGATAACTTGATGGTTTCTGAAGCAATTGATTGTTCAGCAAACGCAACAGTATTTTTAAACTGGGCGGCATTTGCAAGTGATCCTGCTTACCAACTTGAGAAATACGCAGTTTATGTTGCAACTCAAACACAGGTTGCTACAATTATTGCAACGGGTGTTTACCCAACACCGGTTTTCGAAACAACTATCCAAACTGGAGGTGTTGTCAATTGGGAAAGCGTTGACGTTTCTGCAATTGCAGGAAATCAATCTGGTGTACACATTGTTTTCCGTCACTATGACGTAACGGATCAATACATCATGTCTATTGATAACGTTGAGTTTACTGCTTCAATGCCAGTTGGCTTGGATGAAGTATCTAACGAAGCGAAGGTTTATCCAAACCCAACTACTTCAATCTTGAATATTGAAACAACAGCGGCTGCTAACACAGTTTCTATCATTTCAATGGACGGGAAAGTTGTTGCAACAGCTGATATGTCAGGTTTGACAGGATCAATTGATGTAGCTGATTTGACTGAAGGTGTTTACTTCTATGAAGTAACAATTGCTGATGGTTCGGTAATCCGTAACACATTCGTTAAGAAATAATATCAGATTTTTCTTAGAGAAAGGCGGCTTCGGTCGCCTTTTTTTATGCGCTATAGTTTTTTCGGAGCCAGACTTTGTAGGCCTCTCGATATATGATTTGTTGGGACAACTCGACAAGAAAATCAGGTCTTTGTACTATTTCAAGAAACTTTTGTTCTGGAAAATCAATTGTATAAAGCAGCTGTAGTGTTTCCCTTTGGCCTAGTTCCAATTGCTTCGATAACTGTTCAGTTACTTGCAATTCTAGTTCAGACAAAGAACGTACCTCATCCTTAAAGCCATCATTGAATGAAGAATTCACTTTGCAGAAATCTTTGACAATCTGAATTTGAGTTTGGCGTAGAAATTCCATATCCATCAACTCTTGCTTGAGTTTGGATTGATGGAATAAGTCTGACATAAGATACTATGCGGTTAAGAACCCAAGTGTATTACTTGCAACAGACAACTCGTCAGCATTAATGGTAAGCAGAGGAATATATGCCTTGTTTTCCATCATTTCCTGGATAAAGCTATTCGGCCGTGGAAGCACACCTTCTTTGTAATAAGTAGCTGCAATTATGCCTGCATCTATTTTATCGGCAAATTCAATTAACTCTTTCTCGTAACTTTTCTTACGGGACTCCAAGTTCACAATCTCATGATTGATTCCTTTTTCCGATAAAAATTTACGCGCAACTTTCTGATTCACTTGAACATGTCCTTCTAACCATTCATCTTTGTCATGATGCGCCACCAAATAAACTGTTGAATCAAATTCCATAGCTACTGTTGCGGCATATCGGAGGATTTGGATAGTTTCTTTTTCAAAACTAAAGGGCATAACTATATGTCCAAACGACTCAATTTTTTCGTTTTCTCTTACAATCAATACGGGTACACTTGATGAAGCAACTACTTTTTCAGCATTACTTCCAAAAATCTTTTGAAATCCAGTCGCACCGTGCGTACCCATAACAATCATCGCCGTATTCAGAAGTGAACCTGCCTTTGCCAAGTCTTCAAATATATCTCCGACAATCACTCGCGTTAACACCAATTCTTTGTCTTCTGGATTTAGTTCATCCCTACGTGCGTCAAACTTTTCTCTTGCTGCAATTTTATCGTGTTGATTTTTTGCAATATGTAGAAGATAAACAAGTTTGTCGTTCTTATGCGCCATTTGAAGAGCTAGGTGCAATGCCCATTCTGAGACTTCAGTGAAATCATAAGGAACTAGATATACGGATTGTAGGGTTTTCATTTTTTATAATTTTGATTAAAGATAACGAATGATAGCTTTAGCTACCAAACCTTGTGCATTATTATTTTATTAGACCTGACCATATTCATCCGGCTAGCGAACATCACCCCCTTTTTCGAATTGTTTCTCTGGAACCATAAAACTCAATTCACCCGCTTCATTTTCAGCCATTAATATCATCCCTTGGGACTCAACCCCTCTTATTTTTCTGGGAGCCAAATTCAAAAGAACTTGTACTGTTTTTCCAATTACATCTTCCGGTTTGTAATGCTCTGCAATTCCCGAAACTACGGTTCTTTGGTCAATCCCAGTGTCGACAACCATTTTAAGTAGTTTGTCCGCTTTTTCCACTTTTTCAGCAGAAAGAATCGTACCCAATCGAATGTCCATTTTCGTGAAGTCATCAAACGTTACTTCTTCTTTTTGCGGTTCGAAATTGCTGTCCATAGGCTGTTTCAATTTGTTGATTTCATTTTCTACCAACTCGTCTTCGATTTTCGGGAAAAGAATACTCGGTTTTTCGGTAGAATGTCCTGCATTGATTAAATCCATTCTACCTGCATCACTCCACGTCGAAGTTGAAAAATGTAAAAATGTGCTCAATTTATTTGCCGTATCTGGTAAAAAAGGTTGTAAAACAATACTCAAGTTTGCTGTAATTTGAAGCGCCAAATTCATGATCGTTTTAACACGTTCTTCGTCAGTTTTTATCAATTTCCAAGGCTCCGTTTCAGCTAAGAATCGATTTCCAATACGTGCCAAATTCATTGCTTCTGACTGCGCTTCTCTCAATTTATAACTATACGCAAGTTCTTCGATTTTCTTTGTAGACGCCTCAACCTCCTTGATCATATTCTGATCTTCGCTTGTTAACTCTCCACGTTCTGGAACTTTTCCATCATAGTATTTCTGTGTCAGGACCAATGCTCTGTTTACAAAATTTCCCAGGATATCAGCGAGTTCAGAGTTTATCCGTGTTTGGTATTCCTTCCAAGTAAATTCACTATCCCTGTTTTCGGGTGCAATAGAAGTTAATACATATTTCAATTCGTCCAATTTATCTGGATAACTTTCTATGTACTCATGCAACCATACTGCCCAGTTTCTTGAAGTCGAAAATTTATCCCCTTCTAAATTTAAAAACTCGTAGGCAGGAACATTATCTGGTAGAACCAAATCTCCATGATCTTTCAATAGGATAGGAAAAATTATTGCATGAAATACGATGTTATCCTTTCCTATGAAATGAACTAATTTTCGATCACCTGTCCAGTAATCCTTCCAATTTTTATTGTTCTCCAGCGCCCATTGCTTGGTTGCAGATATATAACCAATTGGAGCATCTAACCAAACATACATCACCTTGCCTTCCGCGCCAGGAAGTGGTACAGAAACACCCCAATCCAAATCGCGTGTCATCGCTCTTGGTCTTAAACCACCATCAATCCAAGACATACATTGGCCAACAACTTGATTTTTCCACTCTTTCGGATTGTGATGCTGGACGCCATCCAATATTCCCTTTTCAATCCATTCTTTTAACCATTGCTCGTGCCTTTCCATTGGCAAATACCAGTGTGAAGTACTCCGCATTACTGGAGACTTTCCGCTCAAGGTTGATTTCGGATTAATAAGATCAGTTGGACTTAAGGCAGAACCACAATTTTCGCACTGGTCTCCATATGCATTTGGACTTTGACATTTAGGACACTCACCAGAAATATACCGGTCTGCCAAAAATTGATTGTATTCTTCGTCGTAATATTGTTCCGAGGTTTCTTCGATGAATTTTCCTTTTTCATAAAGAACTTTGAAAAAATCTTGTGCAGTTTCATGATGCATAGGAGCACTTGTTCTGTGAAAGATATCGAAAGAAATATCAAAGTCTTTGAATGCTTTGCTAATAATTCCATTGTATTTATCCACGATTTCTTGAGGTGAAACACCTTCTTTTTTTGCTCTCAAGGTGATTGCTGCACCGTGCTCATCACTTCCACAAATGAATGCTACATCGTGCCCTTTCATTCGCAAAAACCGAACAAAGATATCCGCAGGAAGATAAACGCCTGCCACGTGTCCTAGATGAAGGGGGCCGTTTGCATAGGGCAATGCGGCTGTTACCGTGTAATTAGCTAAACTCATATGGGATTAAATATTTGCTGGCAAAGATAAGTAATTTAAGTTCTTCCCGTAGTTTATAAAATCATCAGGTGGGTGTAAAAAACATGACATAAATCATGTTTGTGGTTGAATCCTATCATATTCTCAAAAGAAGAAATAAATGATCTTTGTTCAAATTCGACAATTATGAAACCGAACGTAAATGCAATGGATCGCATCGTGCGACTTTTAATCGGTACGGCAGGAATTCTATTTATCGCGACAGTAACTGTATCCGGTACTTGGATGTACTTAGTTGGTGCCGTAAGTTTAATTATGCTTGTCACAGCTGCGGTAAAATTTTGTCCTTTGTATAAAATGCTCGGTGTTTCGACCTGTAGAATTTGAAATAATTTAAATGGAATCAAAGTTAAAATATTATATAGAAATTGCTGATAACGCACATGTTCTCGTGAAACAACTCAATCGAGTTGAAGAGAAATTAATACCAGAATTTCGAATGCTAATTGATCCTGATTACATCGAAAAATTGAATCAGTTAGCCAATCAAATTTACATTCAGGCTTCAAAAATTCCTGTCGAGAGTCAAATAGAAGTTTCACTTTGGTTGGCGCAGAGGAAATCAAATGAATTTTATAACTGTTTGCTTGTTGAAATCGAAAAGTTAGATTACTATAAATTATTAGCTCGTCAGTTGTTTTTCGATACCTACAATTATCTGTTCTTACTGGCAACAACCAGAAGTAGCGATGCATTTTTAAAAGAAATATCTGAGAAGAACCTAAATTATTTCAATCGCCGGATGTTAACCATACAAAAACGTATTCTTGAGATAGACGATGACTCAGAGAAGTTGAAGATTCAGGAAGCCATTTTGGATATATGGAAATATGTTCCCGATATGTTTCAAGCTTCATCCGCCGATATTTTCATGCTGTCTCGAGACAAGGGGGTCAATCTACCCATGCTGAAAAAAGACTGGGAAGAAAATTTATCTATACTTTTACGAAAAATCAACGTTGCAATTCCGAAATTAGAGGAAATTAACCTTATTGGAAAAGAGGGGCAACATACTCAGTTTTTGGAAAAATTAATTCGGGAATCCGAATAATTAGCGCATTCCAGCAATTTTAAACAGACTAGATTTATCCGTCACTTTCAGTTTTCTACCGTGAATTTCAAGAACTTTTTCATCCTTTAAATCTTTCAATAATCGTATTAAAGTTTCGGTCGCGGTGCCTACAAAATTGGCTAAGTCTTCACGTGTTAAATTGATTTCTTGGTCATCATAAATATCGTTCAACAAAGCCAAGGAGTATGCTACTCGCTCACGCACTGACTTCTGAGACATAGAAGTAATCATATCTGCACGATGACTCAATTCTTTAGAAAGTTCTTTCATTACCCCATTTCTCAATACCGGATTGGTATCCATCATCGAAAGAAAATCCTCTTTACCAATAAAACAGATATTTGATTCCTCGAGTGTTTCGGCTGTTACGTTGTATGGATCACCGCTAAACATAGCTTTGAATCCTACTACTTCTCCTTCTTTTGCAATATGGATGATTTGTTCTTTTCCGTTCTCACCTCGTGCGTAGACCTTAACCTTTCCGGCGTTGATACAATAAACACCTCTTGGAAAACTCCCTTCTAGAAATAAGGCTTGATGCTTCTTGTGAAATGAACATGCCTTGTGACCTTCTAAATGTTCCAACTCATTATCACAAAATTGCGCAAACAGTGAATCCTTTCGAACTTTACAAGTGGCGCATGTAACATGTTTATGAGAAATATCCGGCATAATGAGTTCTTCTAAACAAAAATATGAATTATTCGGTCAATTAATGAAATTAAAACTGACCAAAATCATATTTTTACGAAGTTAATGCGTCTAATTTTGCCGCAAAGAGAAACTAGGTCATGCAGAATAACCCTTTAATTGATAAATACAACCGTCCTGGCCCAAGGTACACCTCTTATCCGACCGTGCCTTTTTGGAAAAACGAACCTTTATCTATTGAACTTTGGCAAAATTCTATCGAGCACAATTTTAATCAATTAAAAAGCAAGGCGTTAAGCGTTTATATTCATCTTCCTTTTTGTGAAAGTCTTTGTACATTTTGTGGCTGTCATAAGCGAATTACAAAAAATCATGGTGTTGAAACGCCTTATATTCAAACCTTAATTCAGGAGTGGAAGTTATATCGCGAAGCGCTACCTTTTCAACCGCGAATAAAAGAATTGCATTTTGGTGGAGGCACACCCACTTTTTTTAGTGCTGAGAACCTAATAGAACTTCTTCAAAATCTATTTGAAGCTGAAAAAGTTGACCCTTTGGAAAATGAGTTGAGCTTTGAAGCACATCCCAACAATACTAATTCGCAGCACTTGCAACAGTTGTATGACTTCGGTTTTCGACGGTTAAGTCTAGGTATTCAAGATTATAGTCCCATTGTGCAAAAGGCGATTCATCGCATTCAATCTTTTGAGCAAGTAAAAAAAGTACACGAAGAGGCAAGAAATCTAGGGTACACATCAATTTCACATGACTTAGTCTTTGGGTTACCCAAGCAAACCTTAAGCGACATTTTGGACACGGTTGACAAAACGCTTCAGCTCTCACCAGATAGAATTTCTTTATACAGCTATGCACATGTTCCATGGATAAAAGGAAACGGTCAGCGCGGATTTGACGAATCGGATTTACCAGATGGTGAAGAAAAACGGCAGTTGTACGAAGAGGCAAAAAGCCGTTTAGAATCCGCTGGGTATATTGAAATTGGTATGGATCATTTTGCGAAGAAAACAGACGAAATGGCTATAGCATTCAAGGACAAAAAATTGCACCGTAACTTCATGGGGTATACGACCAAAAACACCTCATTATTAATTGGACTGGGTGCATCAGCAATCTCAGACAGTTGGTTCGGATTTGCACAAAACGAAAAATCCGTCGAAATCTATCAGCAAAAAGTAGCCGAAGGTCTGATCCCTATCTATCGTGGACATATTTTAGATGAAACAGATCTGGTTGTTCGCGGTTACATTCATGATTTAATGTGTCATTTCGAAACCAATTTGGTTGATGACCCTAAATTCCAAGATATTCATAAAGAAATTTGCCATGAATTGGCTGAAATGGTTAATGACGGATTAGTAGAAATTGAGAACAGTAAGATTTCGGTCACGCAAAAAGGAATACCTTTCGTGCGAAATTGTTGTATGGCATTTGATCAAAATTTGAATAAATCGCAGAACATGGAGCGTCTGTTTTCAAAAACAGTATAATGGCGGATGGTTGTTTTCATTGTGGTGATGAAATTATAGGAAAACCTATTGTTTATGCCGAGCATGAATTCTGTTGTAATGGCTGCAAAGGGGTTTACCAGCTCTTGAGAGACAACAACCTTGGCGGTTTTTACCATATGGAAGCTGGCGCAGGAACTCGCCCAAGCAACAATTCCAATGACAAATACAACTATTTAGACGTTGAAAATATTCGGGCAAAATTCATAGAGTTTGAAGATGGAGATTTGGCCCGAATCAATCTACATTTGCCGTCTATTCATTGTTCTTCATGCATCTATTTGCTTGAAAACATTACCAAACTTGAACCCAACATCGTTAGCTGTCAAGTGAATTTCACCAAACGCGAAGCTTCCATAGTTTTTAAATCGAAACAAATAGCGTTGTCTAAGTTGGCCCTACTTCTGGACAATATTGGTTATACCCCTAATTTCGGAAGTCGAGAAAAAGCGGAGACATCAGAAAGTAAACAAACACTCTACAAGCTGGGAATTGCTGGATTCGCTTTTGGAAGTATAATGCTATGGAGTTTCCCCGAATACTTAGGTATTGAAAATGACAATCCCGAATTTAGAAATTTCACCTCCTATCTTTCGTTGGGAATTTCTATACCTGTTCTTCTCTACTCCGCGAGAGATTATTTGATTTCAGCTTTCAAAGCCATTCGTTATAGAAGTTTAAATCTAGATGTGCCTATTACCATTGGAATAATTGCTCTTTACGCAAAAAGTGTTCATTCCATTCTGGTAGGAGATGGCCCAGGCTATATGGATTCTTTTGCCGGTTTCATATTGTTCTTGCTCATAGGGAAATGGTTTCAAAGCAAGACATACAAAATGCTTTCCTTTGAGCGAGATTACACTTCCTATTTTCCACTTGCACTAACCCGCTTCAAAGATGGTGTTGAAGAAATTATAGAGATTGATGAGCTGGAACTTGAAGATGAGATAATTTTAAGGAACGACGAAGTTTTACCCTGTGATTCTATTTTACTTTCCGATGAAGCCCACATCGATTATTCCTTCGTTACTGGTGAATCCGAACTTGTCAAAAAACAGAAAGGAGATTCAATATATGCCGGCGGTAGATTAGACGGATCTCGAATTCATTTAACCGTCAAAAAGGAAAGCAATCGAAGTCAACTCACTCGGCTTTGGAACGAATTAAAAACAGACAAGCAAGAAACTCATCCAAAGGATTACCAAAGCAAGCTATCTTTTTATTTCTTGCTGGGTTTACTAATTATTGCAGCAGGTGCAAGTATATATTGGTATTTCGAGAACTCGAGCGAAATCGTCAATATCGTTGTTTCCATTTTGATTGTTGCCTGTCCATGTGCACTAGCATTGTCGGCTCCCTTTACATTTGGAAATATCATGCGTCTGTTGGGTAGAAAAGGGCTGTATCTTAAAAACGTCGAAGTTATTCAGAAAATGAATCAAATTACGGATGTCGTTTTCGATAAAACAGGCACCCTCACAGAAAGTCATTCCTTATCCATCCAACAAAGTGGAGATACCCTCTCTCAAGAAGAAATTAACGCCCTGTATTCATTGAGTAGTTCTTCCACCCATCCTCTGTCCCGTGCCATCGCTCTTTTCTTAAAACCAAAAATGAGTGAATTCATAAACATTGAAAATTTCCTAGAAGAAAAAGGAAAAGGTGTTTCAGGAAGGCACCATGCTCTTGACATTAAGATTGGAAGTGCTGCGTTTTGCGCTGTTGAACAAGTAAAAACGAAAGAAACAATCTCATATGCCAAAATAGGGGAGAAAACAGTTCAATTCATTTTCAATAGTCAAATTCGACCTGGAATCGACTATTTACTCTCTAATTTGAGTAGCTACAACCTTCATTTGGTGTCCGGAGACAATGAAAAAGATGCCGTTCTCTTCAAGCCTCTATTTCCAAAAAACGGCGAATTACAATTTAATTTCTCACCAAAGGAAAAACTAGATTATATCGAAGAATTAAAACGATCTGGGAAAAAAGTAATGATGATTGGTGATGGATTGAACGATGCTGGAGCTTTAGAAGCTGCTGACATTGGAATTGCCATTTCGGAAGAAGTATTCCGTTTTACTCCATCTTCCGATGCGATAATCGATGGCAGAAAATTAAACACTCTCGATAAACTCCTAAAAATTTCTTCCTATTCAAAAACGGTCATTATGATCTGCATGATCTTTTCCATTACCTACAACATCATTGGGTTGAGCTTTGCAATAACAGGAAATTTGAGCCCATTGGTGGCTGCTGTCCTCATGCCATTGAGTTCTATCACGGTCGTTTTTCTCAGTACTTCTATGGTGATTTTCCGAAAATAGAATTTCAAAAGTTACAATAATTGTAAAAAACATGATTTTAATCACCTTTTTTACTAATTGGAGTCATTCAACTTACATGACAGTTTTATGACATTTGCACCATGGGAATAATTTATTTAATGCTCATAGTGAGTTTAATTGTTGCGCTTTTCTTTTTAGGCTCTTTCTTTTGGGCCACGAAAAATGGACAATTTGACGACGATTATGCGCCATCAGTGCGTATTTTATTTGACGAAGACCTGTCAACCGAACAGACAGGAAATAAAAACAAAACAAATCTAGAGACAGATGGAAGTACAGAAGTTTAGTTACGACAATAAAATCGTAAAGTATTTCGCTTACGCCACCATTATTTGGGGGATTATTGGAATGATCGTTGGGTTAACAGTAGCCCTTCAATTGGCTTTTCCAGACTTTTTTAATGATTACCTAGGGTTTCCAATATTGTCCTTCGGAAGAATTAGACCACTGCACACTAATGCAGTGATTTTTGCTTTTGTCGGGAATGGAATATTTACAGGAGTATATTATTCCTTGCAGCGCTTGTTGAAAGCACGAATGTGGAGCGACAAACTCAGTTATATTAATTTCTGGGGATGGCAATTCATCATCGTATGTGCTGTATTGACCCTTCCAATGGGTATTACCTCTTCAAAAGAGTACGCTGAATTGGAATGGTGGATTGATATTCTTATCGCTGGTATTTGGGTAGTTTGGGGCTGGAATATGTTCGCAACCATCATGAAACGTAGAGTAAAGCATATTTATGTTGCTATCTGGTTCTATATTGCCACATTTGTAACTGTTGCCATGTTGCATATTTTCAACTCATTTGAGTTGCCGATTAGTTTCATGAAAAGTTACTCTTGGTATGCCGGTGTTCAGGATGCATTGGTACAATGGTGGTACGGTCATAATGCCGTAGCCTTTTTCTTGACAACGCCGTACTTAGGTTTAATGTACTACTTCGTTCCTAAAGCTGCAGAAAGACCAGTATACTCATACAGATTATCGATTATTCACTTTTGGGCCTTGATTTTCTTGTATATCTGGGCTGGACCTCATCACTTACTTTTCTCTTCGCTTCCAGATTGGGCGCAAAGTTTAGGCGTAGTATTCTCAGTTATGCTAATCGCTCCATCATGGGGGGGAATGTTGAACGGATTGTTGACCATGCGTGGTGCATGGGATAGAGTCCGAGATAACGTGTTATTGAAATTTATGGTGGTTGCCTTGACCGCTTATGGTATGGCTACATTCGAAGGCCCTTTATTATCCTTGAAAAATGTGAACATGCTGTCTCACTTTACGGACTGGACAATTGCCCATGTTCACGTTGGTGGTTTGGGATGGAATGGGATGTTAACATTCGGTATGTTGTACTGGTTGTTCCCAAGAATCTTTAAAACAGAGTTGTACTCAAAGAAAATGGCGAACCAACACTTCTGGATTGCGACTTTAGGTATTTTGTTATACGCCATTCCAATGTATATCGCAGGGTTCATGCAAGGTTTGATGTGGCAAGAATTCAACCCAGATGGAACATTGGTTAACGCTGATTTCTTGAAAACAGTTGATGCCTTGAAACCATACTATATGCTTCGTTCATTAGGCGGACTTCTTTACATCGTAGGTGCTTGTATGATGTTCTACAACTTGATTAAAACAGCAAAAAGCGGAAAATTGGTTGCCAACGAAGAAGCAGAAGCTCCAGACTTGCTTCACGTTGAAGAAAAACACAAAAAGGAACATTGGCACAGACCAATTGAGCGCAAACCAATCAAATTTATGATTTTCGCAATCATTGCCGTTGCTATTGGAGGTATTATAGAAATAATCCCTACCATGATTGTAAAAAGCAATGTGCCAACAATTGCGAGTGTTCAACCTTATACTCCACTTGAATTGGAAGGTCGTGATTTATATATACGTGAAGGTTGTAATAACTGTCACTCTCAAATGATTCGCCCATTGCGATTCGAAACAGCTCGTTATGGTGAGTATTCAAAAGCGGGTGAATTTGTATACGATCACCCATTCTTATGGGGATCAAAACGTACAGGTCCAGATTTGGCTCGAGAAGGGGGATTGAGAAGTAACATTTGGCACTACAACCACATGATTCGTCCGAAAGATGTATCTCCTGGTTCTATCATGCCAGCCTACACATGGATGAGAACAGACGATTTGGATGTATCCTTGCTTGAAAAGAAAATCAATGCAATGAGAACGCTTGGTGTTCCATATAAAGAAGGTTACGAAAAAGTTGCCATGAAAGACTTGGAAAAACAAGCCTTGGAAATTGCGACGGACATAGTTGAGAATCTACCGAAAGAAATGTTGAAGAACATTGATAAGAAGTCAGAGATCAAGAAAATGCAGAAAAAAGAAATCGTTGCTCTAATCGCATATTTGCAGCGCATGGGTACCGATATCAAAAAAACACCAAAAACTAAATAATCATGTTACGATTCATCTCAGGAAATTTGACGACGATAGATGGGGTATCCATATTTCCCATCATATCTCTACTCATCTTCGTATTGTTCTTTGCAGTGATGATTACGAGAGTCGTACGAATGAAAAAAAATTATATCTCGGAAATGGGATCACTTCCATTTGAGGATGATATCAAGAATAAAGAATACATCAAAAAAGATTAAAACAGGATAGTCATGAGAAATTATTTCAAAGCAGTTTTGATGATACTAGCCATCGTTTTTACAAACGCAATGGTTTACGGACAGGACGGAGAAGGATTGTTTAAGGCCAAATGTAGTGCATGTCACATGGTTGATAAAAACTCCACAGGTCCTATATTAAAAGGTGTTAAACAGAAATGGGAAGATGCTGGTGAAGGCGAACTTTTGTACAAATGGGTACAAGGTCCTGAAGCATTAATTTTAGGAGGCGCGAGTCAAATGGCAAATGCTATTAAAGATTATAGTCCTACTATGATGAACAACCAAGAAGTGACCAACGAAGAGGTGGATGCAATTTTGGATTATGTTGATACATATGAGCCTAAAACGGAAGATCCAGCAGTAAGTGCTGCTGGTGCAGGAGAAGCTACAACTGCTGAAGTGAATTATGTTCCTAACTACAAACAAAACCTAAATTTATTTTGGTGGTTAATTGCTACGGCAGCAATACTCTTATTTGCCATCTTCATGATGTCTGGTTCAGTGAGAACATTAGTAAACTCTGATATTCTGAAACAAAAATTGATCGAAAGAGAAAACAACAAAGGAGCGAAAAACATTTTGCTCTTGGTTGGATTCTTTGGTTTAATTGCAGCAAGCAATGTTGCTTCAGCTTTTACTTTTAATGGTCCAGGCAAAGCCGAAGAAGGCGCACCTTGGTTGTTGATTGAAAACAGTGATTTATACATTGTAATCGCGATTAACATAGTATTGGTTGGTGTACTCTTTTATGTACGTGGATTGTTTAAAGAGTTCATGAATATCATCAGTCCACCGCCAGTTAAGGAAGTTGAAGAACCGGCAATCGCTACGAAACTGAATAAAATACTAACCGATGCAGTTGAAATAGAAGATGAGAAATCCATTTTGATGGATCACGAATATGATGGTATTCAAGAGCTGGATAACAACCTTCCACCATGGTGGGTTTGGATGTTCTATGCAACGATTATTGCGGGTGTTATTTATATCTTTAACTATCACATATTAGGAACAGGCGATTTGCAATTAAAAGCCTACGAAAAGGAAATGGTTCAATCGAAGAAAGACATTGATGCTTACTTATCAAAAATGGCGATGAATGTGGATGAAACCACTGCGACTGTCATGACTGAAGCATCCGATCTTTCTGCTGGTAAAGGAGTTTTTGAAATCAACTGTGTTTCTTGTCACAAGGCAAAAGGACAAGGTGATATTGGTCCGAATTTGACAGATGACTTCTGGTTGTACGGAAATGACATAAAGGACTTATTTGGATTGGTAAAAAAGGGAAATGCCAACGGGATGCCAGAACACGCTTCCAAATTGAATCCAATACAAATTCAACAAGTTACCTCTTATGTATTGAGTTTGCCGTATACCGAAGGGAAAGAACCCCAAGGAACGGAAATAAAAGAATGACAACAAAATGGCACAAAACGAAGGTGAATTTAGAGACCACGTTTCTACAATAAATGAAGATGGGTCAAGGATTTGGCTTTTTCCGAAAAAGCCAAAGGGAGATTGGTATAACAAAAGGAAGATTATAAGTTATTCATTATTGGCCTTTCTTTTTTTGGCTCCACACATTAAACTGGGTGGGCACCAGTTGTTATTATTTAATATTCTAGAGCGAAAGTTTATCATTTTTGGTAAGGTTTTTTGGCCTCAGGATTTGTATTTGTTTGCCTTTGCAATGATCATAGCGGTGGTGTTCATTATTCTGTTCACTGTCATTTACGGACGAATATTCTGTGGTTGGGTTTGCCCTCAGACCATCTTTATGGAAATGGTATTCCGTCGAATTGAATATTGGATTGAAGGAGATTGGACACATCAGAAAAAACTGAAAAAACAGAAGTGGAATGCCGAAAAAATCAGAAAAAAAGTATTGAAACATACTATCTTCTGGGGTATCTCATTTCTAATTGCAAATACGTTCCTAGCTTATATTATCGGTTCCGACGAGCTGTGGAAAATTCAAACAGACCCCATCAAAGAACATATTGGTGGTTTGATATCGATAATTGTATTTACGACCGTATTCTATTTGGTGTTCGCAAAACTACGTGAGCAAGTATGTACTACTATTTGTCCGTATGGACGACTTCAAGGCGTGTTATTGGATCCTAATTCAATGGTTGTTGCCTACGATCATGTCCGTGGAGAAGATCGTGCAAAATTCAGAAAAAAAGAGGATAGAGCCGCTGAAGGCAAAGGGGATTGCATCGATTGTAATCAATGTGTACAGGTTTGTCCTACGGGGATTGACATTAGAAACGGTACACAGTTGGAATGCGTGAATTGTACCGCTTGTATTGATGCCTGTGATCACATCATGGATTCTGTGGGAACGGATAGAGGATTGATTCGTTTTGTTTCTGAAAACGGTATTAAAAACAGAACAGGTTTCGAGTGGACGAAAAGAGTAAAAGCGTATACGGGATTACTTATCTTTTTGTTAGCGGTGTTTGTTACTTTGTTGATCTCACGAAAAGATTTTGAAACAAACATCAACAAGCAGAGAGGAACTACCTATCAATCTTATGATGACGGCACTTTGAGCAACATATATGAGATTAATTTAACCAACAAGACGCAAAAAGAGTACAAAGTCACGCTTGAACTTGGCGATGAACCCAACGGGAAAATCGAAATGGTTGTAAAAGACTTAACACTCAAAAAAGAAAGTCACTTGAAAGAGCGTTTCATCGTGAAATTACCCTACAGTGAAATGACCGATGGGAAGAAAAAAATAAAAATAAAAGTAATTGGAAATGGTGAAGTGATTGAAGAAACAACCACGCGATTCATCGGACCAATGCTTTAAATATAGTTGATATGAACTGGGGAAAAGGAATTGTTATCGTAATGGCGGCATTCATCACCTTCATTATGGTGTTGGTTGTTAAGCTGATAAGTACTGATGTTGACCTAGAAAGTGACGATTACTATGCTCGAGAAATCAATTACGGAGCCGAAATGGAAGCCGTGCAAAAAGCTGAAGATTTAGATGAAAATATTCAATTAAATCTTATGGAAGGATTTCTTGCAGTTGAAATACCGGAAAAAGAAGACATTCAAAACATTGAACTTCGTTTAATTCGAATTGACAATGATAAACTGGATAGAACATATAAAATCTCCAACACTAAAACCTTTTTAATCGACAAGAATAAATTGGTTCGGGGGAAATACAAGGCGGAAATATATTACACCATAGATGGTGAAAAATACATGCAAAAAGAAGCATTTTATTTATAAAATATGAACGCATTTATTGTCAACGGTCTAATACTGGGTTTGGCTTCTAGCCTTCACTGCATTGGAATGTGTGGTCCAATCGCCATGGCAATTCCTGTGAATCGAAAAAATAACTTCACAATTCTCTCTGGGGTTCTTCAATACAATCTCGGTCGCGTTCTCACCTATGCTATTCTTGGCTTTTTCATTGGTAGCATCGGATTAACGATAGAGTCTTTTGGAGTTTTGCAATGGTTGTCCATTGTTACCGGAGTTTTATTGATTCTATACGCTTGGAGAAAATGGCTAGGCAAATCATTTCACGCAAAAATTCCAGGTCTAAATGTAAACGGTTTCGTTAGTAAAGGAATTGGAAGTGTCTTGCGCAGCAAATTTTCCATGAAGTTGCCTCTTTTAGGCTTCTTAAACGGCTTACTGCCTTGCGGAATGGTATACGTTGCTTTAATGAACGCAATGCTCACAGGGAACCAATCAGGAAGTGCTTTTGCAATGATTGCATTTGGAATAGGTACCATTCCTTCCATGATGGCCGTTGGATTTGCCGCTGGAAAAATAACCGGTAAACTTCGATCAAAACTAAACGCGACAATTCCGTATATGCTAACCTTGGTGGGTTTATTGGTGATCTTAAGAGGAATGAACTTGGGAATTCCATTTATCAGTCCTAAAGCTGAAATGGCCATAAAGCACTCGCAAGCCAATCAAAAACAAGAAAAAGAAATGAAAATGGATTGCTGTCACTCAAGCGATTCAGAATGTGATTAACGATTCAATAACCTAACACTGCTAATTTGAAGCCTCTTGGTCTAACCTCTAAGAGGCTTCTTTTGTTTTGTTGAGGTTTTCTAGGAGGAGTTTTTCGAATTGGTCCTGGTTTTGTTCGTTAATTGCAGTCGTAGAATATCCAACGGAACTAGAATTGTTCTTTCTTAGGATAAAAGTATTGGACATTTTATACTTTTTGGAGAGCTGAAGTTTGTGATCGGAAAAAACTTTCGTCGCGATTTCCTCTTTCAATAATGGAGAAATATCAAATCTGGTCCCCATAGTCTCTAATACCACGCCTAAATTCTCTTCAGATGGCATCAACTTACTAGTAATCTTAACTACTTTCTTATTACACCCTAAACAAGTCTTATCCGAAATAATAACAATCACTTCGTAGTTCGAAACAAAATGAGTTAAGGATACGTCCAACTCTTTTTCCAAAGTTAGCCTTTCATCAACTTTTTCTTCCATTGGCGGGGCAGAGTTATCCACACAGGAGAATAAGCCAAACAGGCTAATAAGAAAAACGAATAAATTCTGCTTTAAATGGATCATAAGTCTTCTCGTTGTAGTATGGGATATAAACGTATTTTTCCGTTCCAAGCGCTGAACCGATCACTAAATCAGTTGGTGCTTGCTCCCGTTCAGATAAAAGTACAAAATTGTCATCATATATTTGCCAAATAAATGGTGAAACCTGAGGGTCTTTTATAGGATTTCTCTTTTCGCTATAAAACAGAAAAACATGAAATCTTTTATTAACCTTGTCATATAGCATATTTTTAACCCGACCAGCTTTTCGAAGGTCATCGTTAAAAATTTGCGACCCTGGTCCTGGTGGATTTGTCTTTAACGCTTTCCACGTGCGTAATGGTGAAGATATGTCTGTGAATTTTGATTTAATAGTTACGCTGGATGTTTTGTTAGTCTGAACATTGTAAACATCGAAGTAATCGAGGTACCGAGAGGTTCGAACTAACTCGTCTTCACCTATGAACGTGAAGTTTAGCTCATTGTAATATGCATTTCCAAAGGTTCTTTTAAACTTTGTTGATTCTTCAATAAAGTTTGTTTTCGGATTTTGACCAAAAGGGTCTTTTACAACAACATAAAAGGGAAGCGCTTTATTAATTGAGTCATATTTTTGAAAGAACTCGATTTGAGACAACTCAGAGATGCCTGATTGTGCCAACAAAGCTGGTAAAGAAGCATTTATCCCAAAGGCAACATCATTACCTTGCTTAAAGCCATTAAATAAAGAAGGATTAAATTCTAGTGGAAAGTCATACTCGGGATAGTCACAAAGCGAATTCAAATTAATCGTTTTGTGCTCCGAAGTCTTAATATTCATCGATATTAGGACTTTCGTGCTATAGTCAGTCAACAACAAAATGGAATCCGGGGTGATCATTTCCATATCTGCAAAGGACAAACCCAATTCTTCAAACTTGTCAAAACTGAAACTTTTTACCCAATTCAGTTCTTCATCATACAATTTGGCCCGTTTATATGTAACTACATCATAAAAAACAACATATGTTTTTCCTTTGTGCTTGAAACATTTTGTTTTAGCCGGGAATCCAACATCTATTGTTAAGGTGTCGGAATGTTGACTTGGGAAAACTCCAGAATCCATTTTACCATCTGAGGAATCTTTACACCCAATGAAAAATGCGCATAGTAAAACAAGGATAAAAAAACCGCGGGAAAAAGGAATATGAGATTTCATTCCTACAAAGAAAAGAAAATTTAGGGGTGCAACATCAATCAGACACCCCTAAATTTGCCTTTATTTCTTTAGTGGAACTACGCTTTCTAAGTTTCCTCCTTCTGAGAAAAGAAAATATGCAACGGTTTCCATACTACCTAATACTTCAACAGATAACTGTCCTGTATTAACAGCAATCACCGTTGGTGCTCCGAAGTACATAGCTAGAGTCGCATCGTGCTCTTGGAACAATCCAGGAATATTCGCGCCAGCAACCATTAAATCGCTAATCACGTCAATATCATTTGGCGATACTATCCTATCTCCTGGACAAGAACCCATTCCTGGGGTGCACCCAAAACTTGCTCCAATAACACCAGGTCGAGAACCATCGTCATGGAAATATCTTCCAGTCCCTGCTTTCGTTGGTGTTGTCATTACATCATTGGAACTAAGGGTAGTGCTTTGAACATCCGCCTTACTACAGGCGAACAAACCGCCCAATACGAGCGCACTTAAAATAACTTTCTTCATTTGTTCTAGTTTTATTTGAAAAGTCTATAAATTGTTAACACAACTAATTTTGGGATTTTTCCCATTATTCAGAACATAAAGATTTTTACAAGGGTGTAAAAAGTGGTTTTGCCCAACTTAAAGATAAACGTAAAAAATATTCGAAACCCTTATAAAAAAGGACTTTTCAAAACGTAAAAAAGCCCAAGATTGCTCTTGGGCTTCAAAAATAATTCTCTTAAATTTTTGTTAAAAATGTGCTCTACTTTTTATCAAATTCTGCCATGCAAGCTGCTTTATCTTCAGCTGAACATCCTTTACTTTCACACATTGCCATGCACTCCTCACGCGTCATTCCTTTTTCTTTCGCAAGTTTAGCACAAGCCATTTTATCTTCCTTTGAACAACATGCTTTCTTGTCGGAATGCGTACATGCCGTTTTACAAGCTTCATCATTTGCATGATTACAAGCCGCCATTTCAGTTCCGTGACATGCTTTATTCGTTCCAGCGGTTTCTGAACCATGTCCATTTCCTAAGATTGGAGCGATGACCAAACCAATCAAACAAGTCAACTTAATTAAGATGTTCATTGATGGACCCGATGTATCTTTAAAAGGATCGCCAACCGTATCTCCAGTAACAGCCGCTTTGTGAGCATCTGATCCTTTGTAAGTCATTTCACCATCAATCTCAACTCCTGCTTCAAATGATTTCTTTGCGTTGTCCCAAGCACCCCCAGCATTGTTTTGGAAGATTGCCCAAAGAACACCTGATACTGTAACACCCGCCATATAACCACCTAGCATCTCAGCAATCATCATGTTGTCAGAACCGTATACCAATTTCCCTAGCAAAACGATTGCAATTGGGAAGCCAATTGTGAGGATTCCCGGTAACATCATTTCGCGCAAGGCTGCTTTTGTAGAAATATCTACACACTTCGCATATTCTGGTTTTCCAGTT
>CBFIBY010000009.1:0-36181 GCA_965660955.1 Crocinitomicaceae bacterium
AACCACAAGAATTTTTGCATCTTCCAGTTCCTCTAGTAGTTCAAATCCTTCTGAGTCGGAAGGCATGCGGATATCGAGAAAAATAACGTCTGGTTTTAATTCCTTGATTTTCACAAGCGCCTCTTCCTTTCCATCTGCTTCTCCAAGTACGTCTACGTCCGGACAATGTTCTTCAAGTAATATTTGCAAGTTCTTTCGTGCAAATTCTTCGTCGTCTACAACTAATGCTTTGAGTGTCATAATGTTTTTGAATTTAAGCCAGTGGTGCAAGCTTGTTAGTCTTAAAGATAAAGGAATAAATGAATTCTATGAGCGTCAAGGAGGCATTTCTTTATATGAATAATGCAGTTAAAATTTTATTACCTACGGTTAAATCAAAAATAAGTACAGATTACATATTTGTAAAAAAATGTTAAAGTACTTGTTGTAAATTAGAGTAATCAATTGCACTTAAAAACAGTAAAACATGAATACACTTTTACTCTCTCAAGCTCAACATATTTGGATTTTTATAGATAACGGAAACTAATCACTCTCGTTCAGAAAATTTAAAATTTTGTTGCAAACAAAATTCCCGTTTTCAATGTGGCTCATGTGGCCAGCATCTGGAATACAGGTATAACTAATTTCTAACCCAGCTACTTCTTTCTCCATTCTTTCTGGTGGACAGAGCTTATCTGTTTCTCCTTGAAGAATGGAGATTTTTTTTGACCATTTTTTAACCGTCTTCGCATGATTTTTTCTGTTGCGCATAGCTATTGAACTTGCCGCAATGTGTCCCGAATCAATTTTTTTTGCCTCGCTGATTAAAATATCAATTTCGCTTTTGTGCTCTTTCGGTTTAGAAAATAGTCCTGGAATCGCCTCTTGGATAAAAAGTGTTTTATTTTTTAGAGCTAAATTGGCTACACGAAGTCTGTCTGCCTGCTTTTTCTCGTCGTCTTGCCAAAAATTGGAATTCAGCAAAATAACCTTCCCATTGCAGCCAAATAGTTGAAGAAACTCCAACAAAACATAACCACCCATTGAATGACCAATCAAATGAAAATCCTGAATATTAAGGGTGTCGAGGGTGTTTTTGACACGTATTGCCATTTCTTCCAAACTAGTTGTTTCAGTATGTTCAGTGGAATTTCCATGACCCGGTAGATCGATGGCAATTGTACGAAGTTGTTGGTCTAGCTGAAGTTTTTCCCACATTGTATGCGACTCGAGAAAACCATGTAAAAGTACAAGAATAGGTCCTTTGCCAGAATCAACAAAAGACAAAGGAGCCGATTGACTATTCATTCATTAAATCTTCTATTTCCTCTGCTTCTAAAGGGATGTCTTTCATTAAATTAAATGCTGGACCAGAATTTTGAACGACTAAGTCATCTTCCAAACGAATGCCCAACCCTTCTTCCGGAATATAAATTCCAGGTTCACAAGTAAATGCCATTCCGGCTTGAATTGGTTCTTGAAAGAAACCCAAGTCATGGGTGTCCAATCCTATAAAATGGGAAGTCCCGTGCATGAAGTACTTTTTATAAGCGGGCCATTCAGGCTTCGCGTTCTTGATATCAGTTTGGTCAATTAGTTTCAGTTTCAGTAATTCACTTTCCATTAATTTCCCCACTTCGGCTGTATATTCTGGCAACATAGTTCCTGGAACCAACATTTTTTCAGCTTCATTTTTTACGTTTAATACTGAATCGTATACTTCCTTCTGTCGAGCGGAAAATTTACCGTTGACAGGGATACAGCGCGTCATGTCAGATGCATAATTGGCGTATTCTGCCCCGACATCCAAAAGGATTACGTCTCCTTCATTGCATTGGAGATTGTTTTCAACGTAATGCAGGACACAAGCACTTTTACCAGACCCAACTATCGGTGTATATGCAAATCCTTTCGAGCGGTTACGAACGAATTCGTGAAGTAATTCCGCTTCAATTTCATATTCCCAAACACCAGGCTTTACAAATTTCAATAGGCGGCGGAAGCCCGCTTCTGTGATTTTGCATGCCCGTTGCATCAAATCAATTTCAATTTGCTCTTTAACCGAACGAATAGCGTGCATGATTGGAGCAGATTTTGCAACACGGTGCGCTGGATACTTCTGTGTCATTTGCGCAACAAAACGATCTTCACGCGTTTCTACCTCGGTATTCGCACGTAAATGTTCATTCGTGTTAATGTAAACGCATTCTGCTTCAGCCATCATTTGATTGAAGATATTATCGAATTGGTCTAGCCAATAAACGGTTTTAATTCCAGAAGTTTCAAAAGCCGTTTCTTTCGTCAATTTTTCGCCTTCCCAAACGGCTATTAAATCGCTTGTTTCTTTTAAAAAAAGGACTTCACGATGCGCTTCATTTTTTGCTTCTGGAAAAATGACAAGGATACTTTCTTCCTGATCAACACCAGACAAATAAAGAATATCTCTATGTTGCTGAAATGGCATTGTGCTGTCAGCTGAAATAGGATAGATATCGTTTGAATTGAAAACAGCTAAGGATTTCGGATTCATTCTCGCTACAAATTTAGCTCTGTTTTTGATGTAAAGTTGCTTGTCGATTCTATCGTATTTCATTTTAAAAATATTTGGAAGCAGAAAATTAAGGATAAATCATAGAGTAGTGGAGGATTTGGTCATAAAACTTGACATTTTTTTCTTGTTTTTTTTCAGTACGTAAATTGATTACGGTGTGTCCTTCGACATTTGTATCATCAAAAGTTTCAATATTATGAAAAGACAAGAAAAAACAATAGTAAGAAAGATCGAATGGTTTAATAATGAGTCCGAAATGATTTTAACCTGTGATATCTTGAACGGGGCGCTTTCCTATTCGACGAACCTCGCTATTTCGGGATCACACCTTAATCAAGTGCTGTCGAATTTGCAAAAGCAAGCTCATGAGTTTGACGTAAATGATTGTATGCGAATTGAACAATGTTCTGTGGAAGATGTCAGTTTTATTTTCGATTTTTCGACCATTTCGAACATTGAATTTTATTTTAATCAACCTTTTGAATACACAAACCTGAGACAAATCAGAGCGTAATCCTTTAATTTCTAGAATTATTTTTTGGTTAAATGGTCGAAAATGGTTTAACTTAGCCTTCACTAAAAGAATTGAAATTAAAGACTATGAAAAAAATATTCTTATTTACCTTATTGTTTAGCGGTTTAGCGCTATTTGGTTGTAAGGAGCCGGAGATTATTCCAGCACCATCGACTAAAGCAGATTTAAAAATTCACTTTCAGGGAATCATTAATGGTTCAGATGTTGAATGGACGAAAAACGTGAACGGTTATAAAGCTGTTTCTCGTAAAGAATTGACACCGAACTATACGAATGGATTACTCGATTTAGCCTATGAATGCTCAATGGAGTCATCTTCAAAAGTAAGTGCAATAAAAGTATCCCTAGGTTCACTTTTACAAGATCCAAATTTAGGAACAAGTCCAAACATGGAGACGTTTCGTGACTTCATGGACAACAACTTAATGCCTTCGTATTCAGATACGGCAAAAGCTGGATTTGAAGTGACATATACGAATGAGGATGGATTAATGTTTTATTCAGATGAAACGCAACCGGCAACTGTTGAGTTCATGGACTTAATTGAAAAAGAGGATAACGCAGGTGAATACATACAATTTATATGTAAATTTACTTGTCCAGTATTCTATACGCATCCAAACGATGCAACGCTTGATCAACAAGCTGTGATTCAAAATGCTACCATGACTGGGTATTTTACCCGTTAAGAAATTCGAAACCGTCTAGGCTTAGCTTAGACGGTTTTTTTATCTTTTATGAGCGATAGTCTCAAAATAGCTGTTCTAGGTGATTACAATTTCACCTACAATTCTCATCAAGCGACAAATCTCGCAATAGATCACGCAAGCCGTTTTCTAGACGAAGAAATCAATTATTATTGGATAAAAGTTGAAGAGGCCGCTTATTTCAAAATGCAGAGTTTTGAAAAGTACGATGGTATCTGGTTGGCTCCCGGTCCTTTCCGAAATGTGTTTTTTATCAATTCCATTTTAGATACACTCACGCAGTTAAAAATTCCAACGTTGATTACTGGTGAAGGGTATCGTTCGCTGATTGAAATTCTAATTGCCAAGTACAATTTAAATAAAAGCGGTGAAAAACTCGTTTCTGAAAATCTGGTGGAAGGAAATCACTTCGAAAGCGTTAATATTGTTCCTCATTCAAAAGAGATGATCAAACTATACGAAAACCATTCGTATTTGGAATTAGCCTCATCTCGTTATAGTTTATATCCGAGTTTGATTAAATCGTTAGAGGACGGAATTGTAGACGTAGAAGCATACAATCAATTGGAGGAACCAGAAATCATTAGTTTAACAAATCACCCTTTTTTCTTGGCAATGGCGAATTGTCCGCAAATTTCATCGACGCGAGAAATTCCTCATCCGATTATTTACACCTTCATGAAGGCGAGTAAGCAAATCAATCAATTGGACGGAAAAAAATTGGCCTGATCATCGGCAATCGTTTTTTCGTATTCCACATCAATTTTGTGTTCTTTCTGATCCGCTGCCCAAACAGCAAGTTGATCGCACCTTTCGTTTTCCGGATGTCCCGCATGACCCTTAATCCAGTGAAATTTTGGATTAAACTTAGCGTGCAAAGGTAAGTATCGTTCCCAGAGATCTTTGTTTTTCTTACCCTTATATCCCTTCTGTTTCCATCCAAAAACCCATCTTTTCTCAATTGCGTCTACTACATATTTCGAATCCGAATAGATTTCAACAGGATGGGCAGTCGTTTTAAGCGATTCTAGTCCAATAATTACAGCAAGAAGCTCCATGCGATTATTCGTTGTCATCCGAAATCCATCACTTAGTTCTTTCTCTTTACCACCAAATTTTAGGACAACGCCATATCCTCCGTTACCCGGATTTCCTTTGGCAGAGCCATCTGTGTATATCTTTATACTTCTGGACATAGTGCGAAGTTAACAAAGGAAATAATTCCCTTCTTATAAAAACTTTGGAAACTTTTAACAAAAAAATAGTTTCCAAAGTTTTTATATGTGTATTTTTGCCTTCAACTAATGGACAAAAAACAGGAAATAGCGTTAAAAGCAGGGGAAATGTTCATGAAATATGGAATCAAAAGTGTTTCCATGGATGATCTTTCGCGCGAGCTTGCCGTCTCTAAGAAAACCATTTACACGCACTTTTCGGATAAAAATGTTCTTGTTGAGCACGTTCTGAAAAGCCATTTGGATGTCATTCAGAAAGGGTGTGAATTGGAAATGGAAGCCAGTGCAAACGCCATTGAACAAATGTTTACAATAATCAATTTGGCTGCTCAGGACATGAATAGCATTCACCCTTCAGTGATTTTTGATTTACAAAAATACTATCCGAAGGTTTGGAGCATGATTGAAGCCCATGAGAGAGATTTCATACTACCTTTTATTCGTCAGAATATTCAACAAGGAAGACAGGAGGGGTATTACCGAGAGGATTTCGATGCCGAAATTGTATCTCAAATGTATGTCTCTGTGAACGATTCAATATTCACACACAATATTAAAGGAACAGAAGAGCACTCTATTATTGAGATATTTAATGAGTCCTTAAGGTTCATTCTATTTGGAATGGCTAGCCCTGAAGGAAAGGAATACATTCGAAAACACATTATCAATGAAAAATAATATTCGAGCAATAGTCGCAATCGCAATGGGCATGACATCTTTTTGGTCTTACAGCCAAGATAAAACGTCCTTTACCTTGACAGAAGCAAAAGTGTACGCTTTGGAGAATAATCTAACTCTTCAAAACGGCGTTTTGGAAACTGAAATCGCATTGGCAAAGAAGCGTGAAGTCTTTGGCGTTGGTTTACCCCAAGTGAGTTTGGCCGGAAGTTTTAGTCACTTTATTAATTTGCCGGTTCAGGTAGTGGGCGCAAACTTCATTAATCCGAATGCTGGACCTGACGAAACCATTTCGTTCCAAGCAGGAACAAAATTTTCTTCAAATACAACTTTTCAGGCCAATCAACTGCTGTTCAATGGTTCATATATAGTGGGGCTACAAGTGGCGAAATTGTATGTTGATTTTCAAAAAACCCTTGAGACGCAGTCGCAGGAAGATGTTCTTTTCAATGTGATTCAAGCGTATCAATTGGCAACTGTGGCAAAAGAAAATATAGCATTTACAGATTCCATGTTAAGCTTGACACAGGATTTGGTGAACAAGCAAAAGAATTTTTTAGAATTGGGATTGATGAAACAAGAAGATTTTGATCAACTTTCTTACTCTTTATTAACTACGGAGAACGCAAAATTAGATGCTCAAAATCAATATCAAAATGCTCTAACATTTTTGAAAATGACAATGAATTACCCGATGGATAGTGAGATTGAAATTTCTGAAAACTCGGCACAAATGATGCTCCGATCCAATTTGAGTTCTACTAGCATTGAAAACAATATAAATTTCAAAGTTTTAGAGCAGCAACGTTTGCTGAATACCTATGATTTGAAAAATAAGCAAGCAGGAAAATTACCTACGTTGAATGCTTTTTTCCAACAACAGTACAATGCTTATCGGAATGAATTTAACTTTTTCGCCAATGAAAAATGGTTTCCGCAGACACTTTGGGGACTTCAACTAAATATACCAATTTATTCAGGAGGTGTTACAGACGCTCAGATTAAACAGGCACAAATTAAAATCAAGCAAAATGACAATACCATCTCACAATTGAAACAAAATTTAATGTTCCAAGAGATGCAGGCAAAAACAAATTTATCCAATGCCCAGCAAAAATTGGAATTGCAACAAGCCAATATCGATTTGGCCGAAAAGATATACAAGAATGCATTGATTCGAAAAGAAATTGGACAAGAATCTAGTATTGACGTTACCCAGAAATACAATCAATTAATTATGGCGCAAGCTCAATATACAGGCTCGAAAGTAGCCGTTTTGAATGCGAAACTAGAGTTAGAGAAATTATACAATCAAATATTGACAAATAATAATTAGGGAATGATTAGGACAAATTTTAAATCAAGAGCATTGTTTCTGCTTGCAGGAATATTCATGTTACAATCGTGTGGCGGTGAAGTTGCTGAAGAGGGGAAAGAAGATGTTTACTTACCGCTCGTAAAAGTGTTGAAAGCTGAAAAAAAGCAGTTCGAGCATAAAATTCAAGTGCAAGGTAATGTCGAAACAGATAAAGATATTATGCTAAATGCAGAAATGGGAGGAACCATAACACGAATTCATGTCAGAGAAGGGCAATCAGTTCGTGCAGGTCAAGTACTCGTTTCATTGGATGCATCCATCTTAAATTCGAATGCCAACGAAATTAAAACACAACTTTCCTACGCGGAATATATGTTAGGCAAACAAAAGGAGTTAAAAGACCGAGGTTTGGGCTCCGAATTCGATTATGAATCTGCAAAAAGTCAAGTGGACGCATTAAAGTCGCGTCTGGGATCATTGAATTCACAACGAGGTAAATCAAGTATTACAGCGCCATTTAGTGGGGTGATTGACATGGTTTACGCCAAAGATGGACAGGCAGTTGGACCACAAAATCCATTGTTACGTCTCGTGAACAACAAGAATATTGAGATTAAGGCGAATATTTCTGAAAAGCATTTTTCAGAGGTAAAAGTAGGAACGCCTATTGAAGTTTCATTTCCGAATTACAAGGATACGACGATTCGTTTAGTTGTAAATACAGTTGGTTCTTACATTGAGCCTGTGAACCGCACCTTCAATATCACGTCTAAATTGAACAACAACTCCGTGTTTTTACCCAACATGCTGGCGGAGCTTTCCATTACGGATATGTTAGTTGATAATGCCCTTGTGATCGCATCTTCCGCGATTATCAAAGACCCAGAAAATAACGATTTCATTTACGTTGCAACACCTAAAGGGAAAGACGATTATTCGATTCGTAAAGTAATTGTAAAAGTTATAGAAAAGTACAATGGAGAAGCGTACGTCAAAGTCTTGAGTGGTGAATTAAAAGATGGAGATTTGGTCGTTACAGACGGAGCCAAAGGGATTACTATAAAAGACACCGTTCGAATTAAAAAATCTTAATCAGATGGAAGAATCTACGAAAAAAGGCTTTGGTCTATCGACTTTGGCGGTGAACAACCGCAAATCCATATTTCTCATTGCTATTATCATTTTCCTAGCTGGATTAGGAGCCTACACGGGAATGCCGAAAGAAAATTTCCCTGAAATTCAGTTGCCTGAAATTTATATTGGTATCGCCAAACCGGGTTCATCTCCCGAATATATGGCCGAGAAAATTACAAAAGCCATCGAAAAAGAAATGGGTGGGATAAAATTGGTAGATGAAATCAACTCCAATTCCATTCATGGATTTACAACCATTCGTGTCAAATTTGACTTTAAAATGTCGGTTTCAGATGCTTTGCAAAAAGTGAAAGACGGGGTTGACAAAGCAAGAACGAAATCTGATTTCCCACAGCTTCCCGTGGAGCCAAATATCTTTGAATTGGATCCTGCCGCGATGCCTATCATGAATATTAACTTGAGAGGGAACAATGCATCGTTATTGAAAGAAATCGCTGAAGATTTAGAGAAGAAAATCGAAGAATTGCCTGAGATTAGTGAGGTAGACATTCGAGGCGTTCAAGAGCAAGAAATGCGTATCGATGTCGACCCGGTTAAATCTCAAGCTGTGAATGTTTCCTTGGACGATATTCAGAACGCAGTTGCAGCTGAACATCAAACGATACCTTCTGGTGAAATTTTGATGGATGGGATGCGAAAGACCATTCGAATTAATGGTGAATTTGAGGATGCCGCTGAATTAAAGAACTTAGTGGTCAAAGGTGACGACTATCTGCCTGTTTATCTTGGTGACATTGCCGATGTATACTTTGGAAATTCTGACACAACTTCTTTTGCTCGAGAATTTGGTGATCCTGTTGTCATGCTGGATGTTAAAAAGCAAGGAGGTGAGAATTTGTTGGATGCTTCTGATAAAATTTATAAGATCATTGATGCTTCAAAAATAGACGGAACCGTTCCAAGAAGTGTTTCCTTATCTGTAACAGCGGATCAATCAAACAATACACGTGATATGGTTTCCAACCTGGAAAATTCTATTATCATGGGAATTATTCTAGTTGTATTGGTATTGCTCTTCTTTCTTGGATTGAGAAATGCCTTGTTCGTTGGAGTAGCTATTCCTTTATCCATGCTAATGTCCTTTTTGATATTAGACGCCATGAGTGTCAGTTTGAACGTAATGGTTCTCTTCAGTTGTGTATTGGCTTTAGGTATGCTTGTCGACAACGGAATTGTTATTGTCGAGAATATTTATCGAAATCTCACGGAAGGAATGAAAATAAAACCGGCCGTAATTCAAGGTGTAGGTGAGGTCGCTTGGCCAATTATCGCTTCCACCGCCACCACTCTGGCAGCCTTTATTCCATTAGCGCTGTGGCCAGGAATCATGGGTGAATTCATGAAATATTTGCCGATAACTTTGATTATCGTCCTAGGTTCTTCTTTGTTCGTTGCCTTGGTTATCAACCCCGTTTTGGCTGTTACCTTTATGAAACTTGAGCAAAAAGTGAATTCGAAGAAACGTGTTTTTCGACTTGCTTTGATTCTTTTCGTTTTAGGCGTGTTATTCGCAATTGCAGGTGTTTTGAGCTTCGGTAACTTGCTTATCATATTTGCGATTATCACCTTGATTAATTTCTTCGTATTTACGCCAGGAACTAAGATTTTTCAGGAACGATTTTTACCAAGACTGGAGAATTTTTATGCCCGTTTTTTAACAAGAGCGCTAAAAGGCAGAAACCCATTATTAGTCTTTTTCGGAACGATTGGACTCCTAATATTCTCTTTCATCTTGATGGGGATTATTCCACCAAAAGTGGTTTTCTTTCCTGAAAACGAACCGAATTATGTAAATATCTTCGTCTCACGTCCCATCGGTACAGATATCATGAAGACCAATGAGACGACTTTGGAACTCGAACAAGAAATAAATACCATTTTGGGAGAGTATATTGAAAAGGACAATAAATTGCCTATTGGTGACAAAAAACGATTAATTCGTTCAATAATCTCTCAAGTTGGTGAAGGAACGAGTGATCCTGCCGCAGGAGCCTCCATGGGAAATACTCCACACAAGGCGAGGGTCACAATCAATTTTACGGAATTTCAACACAGAAATGGTGTGATGACGAGCGAGTTGTTGGCCAAAATTCAAAAAGGGATTAAAGGTAAGTTTACAGCTGATGTTGAGATTTCAGCCGATAAAGAAGCCAATGGACCACCTCAGGGAGCACCGATTAACATAGAGGTTTCAGGAAGAGGAGAATACAAAAAGTTGATTGCTGAAGCATTAAAAATGAAGAACTTTCTGGATCGCGCAAATGTTGCCGGAGTAGATCGTTTAAAATTAAATGTTGAAAGTAATCGCCCGGAAATACCGATTGTTGTAGATAGAGAGCAAGCACGAAAATTGAGTGCTTCAACAATGTTAGTAGGAAATGCGTTGAAAAAAGCCCTGCTAGGACAAGATATATCCACCTACACAAAAGATGAAGAATCTTATGACATTGTTGTTCGCTTCGACCAAGCCAGTAGAGAAAATCTGGATGCCCTATTGGATCAAAATTTAATTTTCCGAAATAATATGGGGAAATTGATTAAAGTTCCGGTTCGTTCAGTAATAAAAACACCTACAGAAACAGCTTCATTTTCGGCCGTTGTTCGGAAAGATCAGTTGCCATTGGTAACAATTACTTCTGGAATTACCGAAGGATTTAATCCAAATGAGGTTGTTCAAGAATTGAAGGTAGAATTAGAAAAATATCAGAAAAAAGGTCAATTAGATTCTGATTTGAATTATAAATTTACGGGTCAACAAGAAGAACAAGCCAAAGAAATGGCGTTTTTAAGTAAGGCGTTGATGATAGCTGTTTTCCTAATCACCTTGATTATTGTTGCACAGTTTAATTCATTCTCAGCGCCGAGTGTAATTATGTTAACGGTGGTGCTTTCACTAATTGGAGTGCTATTAGGTTTGTTAATATCGAGACAAAATTTCGTCATCATGATGACCATGATTGGAGTTATTTCACTGGCTGGTGTTGTTGTGAACAATGCCATCGTCTTGATTGACTTTACCAATATGCTGCGAAAGCAAAAACGGGAGGAACTCAATTTGGAGGAACACGAAATACTGCCTTATCCGCAAGTTGTTGAAGCAACCATCGAAGCAGGTAAAACAAGGCTGCGCCCTGTACTCTTGACTGCTATTACGACAATTTTAGGATTGATTCCCTTGGCTGTTGGGTTTAATATCGACTTCTTTAGCTTTCTGTCGACTTATGATGCGAAAATATATTTTGGTGGTGACAACAACATCTTCTTTGCACCTATGTCGTGGACAATTATTTATGGATTAACGTTTGCCACCTTTTTAACCTTGGTGGTAATACCGTCACTTTATTTACTCACAGTGCGACTTAAGTCTTGGATATATAGAACTATGAAATGGGAAATGAAGAGTAATATGTAAAAATTAACGGCAATTTTTGCTATAAATAAAATAGACTTGTATATTTGCTTTAATAAATAGTACAATCAAAGGATTGAAAAATCTTTTTCAGTGAATAGTGGTTAGGTTAGGTTAGATTAGAAAAAGGCGACTCACCCGAGTCGTCTTTTTCGCTTTTCACAAGTCTCGATTGAAAGATTTCCACAAGAAATTGCAGAAATGGGCAACCATTTAGTATTTTTATTCGTATTATAAAGCACAACCTTTTAAACAACTTACATATGTCTAGTATATGTGCACTAAACCGTGCAAAAACTTTGGTAGTTGAAAGATTATACCTTTTCGTTTTTGCCATGTTATTATCTTTTTCAAGTTATTCCCAACTGGAAGATTTGAGTGTAAATCCTAGTTTATCATCGGGAATTATTCAAACAATAGACCCAAACTCAGTAGCCGACACCCCTCCAATTGGCATTGTTCAATTTAAAATTGTGGACATGGACTTGGAAAAAGCTCAATTCATTCAAAAAGAGTTTACAAAATATGAGGGCGAAATAATAGGGTTTGGTTACGCAGTGCTCGATCAAAAAATCATAGTTTCATACACAAATCCCATCTATCCCAATTTTCTTTTAGCCATACTCGATCGAGTCAATATCAAAGGGTATTTCGCTGAGAATGGTTCAAATGTGTACTACGAAAAGGATGGGAAATCTGCTTTTCTTAGATAAAAAATTAGAATATGAAAAAATATTTGCTCTTTATTTTTTTGCTATTTGGGTGTGCGATTACCTCATTAGGGCAATTAAACTATACGTTTAATGCTTCCTCAAACCTATATGTGGCCAACAGTGCGCCAACAATCGTATTTACATCAGGAAGTAATGATGCGGCGTCGGCTGTCATACCTATTGGTTTTACATTTTATTTTAATTGCACTCCCTTTACAACCTTTCAGGCAAGTACCGAAGGATGGTTAGGTCTTGGGTCTGGACATTTAGGTGGTTTTGCAGCCTATGGAAACAATTTGTCCGGTACTGCTCAGCGACCTAAAATTGCGCCTCTTTGGGATGATTTAAGATGTACGTCTTCTGGAAGTGTAAATTATCAATTAACAGGAACAGCGCCCAATCGTATACTAACTGTGGAATGGCAAGGCATGCGTTGGAGAGAATTTTCAAGCTCCACGGTACCAGTTATGTCGTTTCAAGCAAGACTTTTCGAAGCAAATGGTGTGATTGAATTCAACTATTTACAAGGTGCAACGCCTATATCTTCTGGGTCTGCATCTATTGGTTTGGCTGGAATCACTGCTGGAGAATTCATGTCCGTAAATAGTGCAGGATCCGCTGTTTCAACAGTAACGGAGACAAACAATATTAATACGAAACCTCTCTCAAACCGACGCTATACGTTTACACCTACAATTCCACTATGTTCAGGCACACCAACAGCCGGTACTTTGTCAGCGTCCTCAACTAGTGTCACATGTGGTAGCCCAAACGTTAATTTTTCAGTTGCTGGTGGTTCTGCAGGTTGTGGAATAACATACCAATGGCAATCTTCACCGGATGGTGTGACATGGACAAATATTGTTGGAGCAACAAATTCGACCTATTCAGCAAGTATCTTAGCTACAGAGTACTATCGAAGAACGATGTTGTGTGAATCTTCTGGACTATCTTCAAATTCAAATTCTGTTTTGGTGACATTTACAGGTTGTTCCGGAGTTCCTGCCGCAGGTACAGTGAGTGCTTCAACATCAACCACCACCTGTGCTACTTCTACTGTAAATTTAACTGTTGCTGGCGGTTCTTCGGGTTGCGGAATCGCTTATCAATGGCAATACTCAACGGATAACGTAAACTTTACTGATTTAATAGGTGCAACCTCAACAAATTTAACCAGCAATATTTTGAATACAGGTTATTACCGACGTGTAACAACTTGTGGAGCAAACGGGATTTTTAGTAATTCTAATGCCGTTTTAATAACTAATTCAGACACCTATCCTTCAAATGATCTACCATGCTACGCCATTGGTTTATCTTTAGGCGCGGCGTCATCTGGATCTAATGTTTGTTCTAATAATGAATTTGAACCAGTTACACCTGGGTGTTGGACAGGTGGAACTGTCAATACAGTTTGGTATAGTTTCGTTGCACCGGTTTCAGGACAAGTGTCAATAAAAACAATTATTCAATCTTCTGCGGCGGTGTTGCAAAGAACTCAGATTGCAGTTTATTCAGGAACTTGTTCCAATCTTACTGAAATAGATTGTAACCAAGACGCTCCTTCGTGCGGATCATATTCTCAACAAAATTCAGAACTGACACTAACAGGCCTTACCGCAGGAACAACTTATTTCATTTCAGTGGACGGAGAGAATAGTGACGTTGGAGATTTTGGTATTTTGGTTGTCGATGGTATAGGGTCATTTCCTACAGTGCCTGGACAAGACTGCGCTATCCCTTTTACGCTTTGTAATCCAACAACAACTATTGGAAATCCCGGGTATCAGGCCATTGGAGGTATTTGTGATCATACTGGTTCTGGAAATTGTACGGGCGGAGAAGCAAATTCTGTTTGGTACACAATTAACATTAATCCTTTATTGATAGGTACGGCTCCGTTGGAGTTTGATATCGTTCCAAACGATTATGGAAATCCAAACCCAATCACGGGAGGCGCTAACCCTGGCTATACTGGACCAGGTGATGAAACGGATTACGATTTCGTTTTGTATAAAATGACAGGTACTGGCTCAACCACATGTGCAGGAATTCAAGCTGGCGCTTCTGACGACGCATGTAACTATAGTTTTTTAGGTGTAACTGGCACAACGGCTTCTGGTAACGCACCCGGCGCATACGCAGGATTTGACGCAGCTTATGATGTCGCGCCAAATGTTTCTGCCGGTGAAACATATGTATTGGTAATTCAGAATTTTTCCAATTCAACTTTTGGGTTTACATTGGATTTTCCACTTTTTAGTCCAGCAGTTTATACCCCACCATCGACTGTATATTGGACGGGTGGTGCATTTAACAATATTTGGACAGACAATGATAATTGGGGCGGGTGTAACTCACCAAATTGCGGCAGGTCTGCGGTCGTTACGGCTTCATCTGTAAATCAACCTATTTTAGTCAGTGGAAATTACAATGTGAATAATCTGACGATAAATTCAGGTGCGAGTTTGACAATTCAAAATGGTGCTACCTTGAGGGTATGTGGCGATTTTACAAACAATGGTTCATTAATTTGTCAGCCTGGGTCGACAGTTTTGTTCAGACAAGGAGCCGTTCAAAACGTAACGGGGGCATTTGAAAATGCGGATTCGTTTCACCATTTAGTTGTGCAAAAGAACGGTGGTTCGGTAATACTAAATAATAATATTGATGTTGATGGAGATTTAACAACCGCCAATAACAATAGCGTTCTTAATTCCAATGGTGTTCATGTTGAAGTTGGTGGAGATTTTGATAATGCAAATGGAAATTCAACTTTTTCCAATACAGGCACTACAGGCACCTTAGAATTTTCCGGAACAACTGCGTCGGCCTATGATGAAGGTAATTCTCAGTTGGATTTAAATTTTGTTGTTATGAACAAATCTGGGGCTGATTTAACGCTAAATTCAGATATGTTCGTCAAATCCGGAACAGGAACACTAACCATGAACAATGGTAGAATAATAACGGGTGGAGATCGCGTAGATGTTGCCAATGGTGCTGCCGCATCGGTTAGTGCAGGTAATGTAAATAGCTACGTTGTTGGAAACCTATATAGAACTTTGAATGGAGCCCCAGGTAGCTTTGAATTCCCACTTGGTACAATTGCTAACTATGAACGAGCAAATGTAACGTTCACTTCTACCACAACAATACCTCGTTTATTGACGAGATTCGATACTTGGTCTGGTGCTCCGAATACGATAGGGTTGACAGAATGTCTTGGAAATTATATCCTTCCAGCACAGGACATGGGTGTATGGTCAATCAATGCTTCGGCAAACCCTACTTCAGGTACATATGATATGACCTTGTATAGCACTGGCGCAACAAATACGGCTGGCGCAACTGGTTGGACAATTCAGAAAGCAAGCTCACAAGCTGGTCCTTGGACGTTTAACGGAACTTGTGCCTTCTCGACAGTTTCTGTGATTTCTAGAACAGGTATGAATGGATTTTCCGTTTTTGGTGTAGCGCAATCAACAACGCCTTTACCAATAGAATTAATTGATTTTGCGGGTTACCGTTACCAAGATGTCAATGTTTTAAAATGGACGACAGCCTCTGAGTTGAATTCGGATTATTTCTTGGTGGAAAAATCACGAGATGGAGAAGACTTTAGTTTATTAGAAAAACTAACGGCACAAGGAAATAGTTCGACACCAATCGACTATGCAGCAGTCGACGAAAAACCATTCAATGGAATTACCTATTACCGTTTGAATTTCTTCGATCAAGATGGTACAAATGAATACAGCAAAACAATTGCTGTTTCCAGTAAGGTTGAGAAAGAACTGACAATTCAGTCCATTTATCCGAACCCAGGAACGGACGAGTTAAATATGGATTATTCAGTTGCATCAAAAACGGATGTACAATTATCCCTAGTGGATGCTTCTGGCAGAGAAATAAAAGTTGAATCAATCTCCGTTGAAGGAAACGGTATTTATACAATGAACACAGATGAAATTGAATCAGGTGCTTATCTATTGGTTATTACTGACAACGATGGGTTCAAAGAAGTTTACCCTTGGGTAAAGAAATAAGGAACAAAAACGATTAATCCTATTATAATTGCAAATGCGGCTGCCAGAAATACGGCGGCCGCTGCTGTATCCTTTATAATTTTTATGCGCTCATCTTGGTTCGGTTCAATGCGGTCACAAATCTTTTCTATCGAAGTGTTAATAATCTCAAGACACAAAACCAAAGAGCTTACAAGTAATATGGCAACCCATTCTGAAGTTTCAATTGACAGGTAAAATCCCAAAGTGCAAACAACTGTAAGTGCCAATAAGTGAATTTTGAAATTCCGTTCATTCTTGATTACATAAATTAAACCTTGCCAAGCAAAAGAAAATGAGTTAAGTAATTTCTTCATGGAAATTCATTTATTAAAAGTTAGCATTTCTAGACAAGAAACAAAGGTAATTCGAAAAAATAACGCATTCGATTACCGAATTACAATCGCTTTCGGTAAATTTGTTCAGCTTATGTAGAAAGGTGGAGGGACTGGCCCGACGAAACCTTGGCAACCATCTCACCAGAGATAAGGTGCCAATTCCGATTCGCGAAAGTGGATGAGATAAGTGAAGGAGTGTTCAACTCTATTTTTCTACACATGCACGTACGTCATAAAATTAAGGTAGAAAATGACAATTAAAGAAGATTTAGAAAACAGAATTCTTGTTCTTGATGGAGCCATGGGAACCATGATTCAGCGATACAAACTTGAGGAAGAGGATTTTCGTAAAGGTTGGTTTGAAGGGCATGAACATTCGCTCAAAGGAAATAATGATTTGTTGTCATTAACGCGACCAGATGTTATCAAAGCCATCCATAGAGAATATTTAGAAGCAGGCGCCGATATTTTAGAGACCAATTCCTTTTCTGGAACGTGGATCGCTCAAGCTGATTATGGTCTAGAGAAAGCAGTATACGATATCAATTTTCATTCGGCTAAAATTGCAAAAGGAGTTTGTGAAGAATTTAATGCTGAATTTCCCGAAAAGAAAAAATATGTAGCGGGTTCGATAGGACCTACAAATAGAACAGCCTCCATTTCTCCAGATGTTAATGACCCCGGATTCCGAGGAATTACCTTTGATGAATTGGTTAGTGCATATGAAGAGCAAACGAAGGCCTTATTGGATGGTGGAGTGGATATTTTACTGGTCGAAACGGTATTCGACACTTTAAACGCCAAGGCTGCGCTTTTTGCTATTGACAATGTACTGGTCGAAAGAAACTTGGATGTCCCAATTATGGTCTCAGGTACGATCACAGATCAAAGTGGTAGAACCTTAACGGGACAAACCACAGAAGCATTTTTGATTTCAATTTCACATATTCCACTTTTGAGTGTTGGATTAAATTGCGCACTTGGCGCTGAAATGATGCGACCGTATTTGCAAATATTAAGCAATAAAACAGAGTTTGGAGTGAGTGCTCATCCCAATGCAGGATTGCCAAACGAATTTGGTGAATACGATGAAACACCTGAAATCATGGCCGCACAAATAAAGCAGTTTTTGGATGAAGGGTTAATCAATATAATTGGTGGCTGCTGCGGAACAACACCTGAGCACATCAAGGCAATTGCCGATTTAGCGAAACAATATGAACCTAGAAAAGCATCAGAGTTAGCTTAGTCGATGAGTTGTCTTTCCCCCTTTGGAGGGGGATTAAGGGGGAGGACACTAGCAAATCAAAAAAAACTAATAAAGTACCCGAATCCTCCCCCTCGGTCCCCCTCCAAAGGGGGAAGAATGAAAAGCAATATGCAAAAGCCAACATTAAAATTATCCGGTCTAGAACCACTTATCGCCACTCCCGAAAGTAATTTCATAAACGTCGGTGAACGAACAAACGTAACAGGTTCTCGTGCCTTTTTGCGGATGATCAAAGAAGGTGATTTTGAAGCAGCACTTGCAGTTGCTCGCGACCAAGTTGAAGGAGGTGCCCAAATCATCGATATCAATATGGACGAAGGAATGATCGATGGGAAAGAAGCCATGGTGAAATTTTTGAATCTTATTGCAGCCGAACCAGATATTGCCAGAGTTCCGGTTATGATAGATAGTTCCAAATGGGAAATTATCGAGGCAGGTTTGAAATGCATTCAAGGAAAAGGTGTTGTCAATTCAATTTCCTTAAAGGAAGGGGTCGACACTTTTAAAAAACAGGCGAAGCTCATTCGGAAGTTTGGCGCTGCTGTCATTGTAATGGCTTTTGATGAGGACGGACAAGCAGATTCTCTTCAGCGGAGAATAGAAATCTGCGAAAGATCTTATCGAATTTTAGTGGATGAGCTGAAATTTGAACCAACAGACATCATTTTCGACCCGAATATATTTCCTGTAGCCACGGGAATGGAGGAGCACAACAACAATGCTTTAGACTTTTTTGGAGCAACAAAATGGATACGCGAAAACCTTCCAGGCGCGCATGTCAGTGGCGGAGTTTCGAATGTGTCCTTTTCATTTAGAGGAAATAATAAAGTTCGTGAAGCGATGCACGCGTCGTTTTTATATCATGCCATTCAGAACGGGATGGACATGGGAATCGTGAATCCAACCATGTTGGAAGTGTATGATGATGTCGACAAAACATTAATGGAATATGTCGAAGATGTGATTCTGAATCGACGACCCGATGCCACAGAACGACTATTGGAATTAGCCGAAACCGTAAAAGGCGATGGTAAAAAAAGAGAAGTTGATCTTTCTTGGCGTGAAACGAATGTGACAGAAAGATTGGCACATGCACTCGTGAAAGGTATTGTCGATTTCATTGATGAAGATGTTGAAGAATGTCGGCAACAATTTGACAGGCCCATTGAAGTGATTGAAGGACCGTTAATGGACGGGATGAATATTGTTGGCGATTTGTTTGGAAGCGGAAAAATGTTCTTGCCTCAAGTGGTAAAGTCAGCTCGAGTGATGAAAAAGGCAGTAGCGTATTTATTGCCATTCATTGAAGCGGAAAAAGGCGGAAAACGCGAATTTTCTGGTAAAATACTCATGGCAACAGTCAAAGGTGATGTGCATGACATCGGAAAAAATATCGTAGGCGTGGTTCTTTCTTGCAACAATTACGAAGTGATTGACATGGGCGTAATGGTACCGGCTGATAAAATTATCCAGAAAGCCGTAGAAGAAAATGTGGACGTAATTGGACTAAGCGGATTGATCACACCTTCGTTAGATGAAATGGTGCACATGGCCAAAGAAATGGAGCGAGCGAATTTGTCTATTCCTTTATTGATTGGAGGAGCGACAACTTCGAAAGTACACACTGCCGTAAAAATTGACAAGAATTACACTTTAGGCCAGACAGTCCATGTCTTAGATGCTTCGCGTTCGGTTACGGTCGTTGAAAGTCTACTCGGACAAAAGAATGAAGGCTTCATTTCAGACTTAAAAACAGAATACAAACGCGTTCGTGAACATCATGAGAAACACAAAGGAGCCAAACAGATTCTCCCAATTGAAAAGGCACGTGAGAATGCACTAAAAATCGATTTCAAGCAAGAAGAGTTAGCTGTTCCAAAACAAATGGGTAAACGAACTTTCGTTGATTACGATTTGAATGAGCTGCGTGAATATATTGATTGGACCCCTTTCTTCCAAACGTGGGAATTACATGGACGTTATCCGAATATTCTCAAGGATGATTTTGTAGGAGAAGCGGCGACAAAATTATTTTCGGATGCGAATGTCATGCTCGACAAAATAATTACTGAGAAATGGCTGGAAGCCAAAGCCGTTATTGGTTTGTTTCCAGCGAATTCAGTTGGTGATGATATTGAAATTTATACCGACGAAACCCGAAATGAAATTTTACATACACAAAGGTCATTGCGTCAACAAGGTAAAAAAACAGCTTCAGCTCCAAACATCGCATTAGCCGACTTCATCGCTCCCAAAGATTCGGGGTTAAACGATTATATCGGTGGATTTGTGGTTACCACAGGGCTTGGAATTGACGCCCATGTTGCAAAATTCGAAGCGGATCATGACGATTATAATTCCATTTTGCTCAAAGCACTTGCCGACCGATTAGCCGAAGCTTTTGCCGAAAGAATGCACGAACGTGTTCGAAAAGAATTCTGGTCGTACGATGAGTCAGAAGGTTTAACAAACGAAGAATTAATAAAAGAAAAATACCGCGGCATTCGACCAGCGCCAGGTTACCCGGCTTGTCCTGATCACACCGAGAAAATTGATTTGTTCAGAATTCTTGACGCGACCAAAGAAACGGGTGTTGAATTAACGTCTAGTTTGGCCATGTTCCCAACGGCTTCCGTCAGCGGCTGGTATTTCGCCCATCCACAAGCGAAGTATTTTGGTCTCGGAAAAATCTCCTTAGACCAAGTCCATGACCTCGCCGATCGCAAAGGAATGGACCGTGATAAAATGGAAAGATGGTTGGGGAGTGTGATTAACTGATTGGTTTCTCATTCATTTTATTTATCTAGCTAACTTTATCGTGTGAATCATAAAACAGCAATTATCGGAGGTGGAGCAGCGGGTTTTTTCGCGGCACTTTCAGTCAAACAACATCATCCCAATGCCGAAGTAACCCTATTTGAAAAATCGCAGAAAGTACTTTCTAAGGTAAAAATTTCGGGTGGTGGAAGATGCAATGTGACCAATGGCTGTTCGGATATCGATGAACTAATCAAAGCGTATCCAAGAGGTGGACGGAAACTAAAATGGGCGTTCAAAGAATTCAATACAACAGATACGGTAGAATGGTTTGAAGACCGAAATGTGCCTTTAACCTTGCAAGATGACGGTTGTTATTTTCCTATTTCTCAAAATTCACAGAGCGTGATTGACTGTTTCTTAAACGAATGCAGAAGGCAAAAAATCAGCATTCAAACAAGTAAAGGAGTAGAAAAAATCCAAACTATTGATGAAAAAATAGAATTGACTTTCAAGGATGAAGTGTTTCTTTTCGACAAGGTTATTGTCGCTACAGGTGGTTCGCCAAAAACTTCAGGCTTGAAATGGTTAGCTGATTTGGGACATGAAATTGAAGAATGTGTTCCCTCGCTATTTACCTTTAATATGCCCAATGAATCGGTAAAAGAATTAATGGGAATCGTCAAAGAAGAGGTCATTACAACAATACAAGGTACAAAGTTGAAAGGCGACGGACCACTTTTGATCACCCATTGGGGAATGAGTGGACCAGCTATATTAAAACTTTCCGCGTTTGGAGCACGCGTTTTGGCGGATAGAAATTATGATTTCTACGTACTTGTCAACTGGACAAATGAACCCAAGTTTGAAAAAGTGCAAGCAGAAATTCAAAGAATAGTGAAGGGGCATCCTAACAAACTAATGTCAAATTACAAACCATACGGAATCAAGGAGCGCTTGTGGCTACATTTATTAGACAGAGCTGGTCAATCGCATGCCAAGCGCTGGGAAGAATTAGGCAAGAAAGGATTCAACAAGCTCATGGAAACTTTGACCAATGATAGCTACGAAGTTAAAGGGAAAACGACCTTCAAAGAAGAATTCGTGACCTGTGGTGGAGTGAGTTTGGAGGATGTGAATATGTCAAGCATGGAAAGCCGAAAAGTAAAGAACCTTTACTTCGCGGGTGAAGTAATGGACATCGATGCAATAACGGGTGGATATAATTTTCAAGGGGCTTGGACAACAGGCTTTATTGCCGGTAAGTTGATGTGAGAAATTGATTTGACATTGTCAGAATTAACTATGCATAGCATAAAATAACTAAAAGTTTAAATTTTTACCTCGAAGATTGAATAATCCTTATCTTGCCAAGCAAATGAAAGACCCCAACCGAGAAATAGAAAAACAACCCAACAATCCTTTACACGGTGTGAAATTGGCTGATATTCTAGAATATCTAGTCGATAAATACGGATTCGAAGAATTAGGGGAAGAAATCAAAATCAATTCGTTTGTTTCTAACCCCTCTATCAAATCGAGCTTGAAATTTCTTCGTAAAACGCCATGGGCGAGAGAGAAGGTGGAGAGTTTCTATTTGTATTCGCTTCGGGATGATAAAAGGAAAGACAAAAGTTAGTTTTGAAAAGAGGATCACATTTTCGCTAGTTGACCTTGAGTTCTCACTAAAATGATTAAACAAAAAAAAGCCTTCTCATCCCGATAACTATCGGGAGAGAAGGCTTCTAAGAGTTGACCCACCAGGGCTCGAACCTGGACTCTTCGGTACCAAAAACCGACGTGTTGCCAGTTACACCATAGGTCATTAAGCGGTTGCAAATTTATGAATAAATTCACTTCTCACAAAGTTATTGGATTTTATTTTACTCTTTTTTCATCCGTATGCATTAAGTTTTAACCTAACCATCTGTTTCCTTGTGTTTTTTTTAGAAAAATTCACGGTGCAAAATTTTCATGCAAGGGATATATTCCTAAATTCGCAAGGCATAAACAGATGCAGGTTGCATTGGTGATATCAAGAACCAAGGTACTTTGCAGACTAAAACAACACTATGACGTTTAAAAAATGGAATACGTACCTAGGATGGTTCGTTTTTTTAATTGCTACAATCGTTTTTTTCGTAACCGCGGAACCGACTGTAAGTTTGTGGGATTGTGGGGAATATATCACCGCAGCGTATAAATTAGAAGTAGGTCACCCACCCGGCGCACCTTTGTTCATGGTACTCGGACGTTTGTTCTCACTACTATCTTTTGGTGATGTCCAAGATGTGGCATTGTGGATCAATCGTTTGTCGGGATTAAGTAGTTCATTGACCATTTTGTTTATGTATTGGTCGATAACCATGCTTGGCAAGAAAATCATTTTGAATCGAAAATCAGAATTATCAAAAGGAGATCAGATCGCAATTTTGGCGAGCTCTTTCGTTGGAGCTTTAGCTTACACTTTCTCTGAATCCTTTTGGTTTTCAGCTGTTGAGGGAGAGGTTTATGCCATGGCATCCCTGTTTACAGCTGTTGTTTTCTGGGCAATATTGAAATGGGATGAAGAAATGGCCGTTGTTCAAAATGGTGAATTGGCACCCAATATTTATCCAGATCGCTGGTTACTGCTCATCATGTTCTTATTAGGATTAGCCATTGGAGTTCACCTTTTGGGTATATTGGTTGTTCCGGCAATCGGGTACGTTTTATATTTCCGATATAAAAACGAAGTGAATGTCAAAGGAATGCTCCTGACGGGTATTCTTTCGATTATCGTTCTTGGGTTTATTCAAGAAGGAGTAATCCCAGGATCTGTTGCTTTGGCTTCATGGTTTGAAGTGAAGTTTGTAAATTCAATCGGGCTTCCTTTCTTTGCAGGAACTTTATTCTTTTTCTTGGCAATTGTAGTTGGTGCAATCTATTTGATTCGTCGTGCACGAAGAACGGGAAATACGCTTTTGTACAACATTACAATGGGAATGATTTTCCTTTTGATTGGTTATGGTTCATTTGCCGTTATCGTAATTCGTTCAAATGCGAATACACCGTTGGACGAGAATGACCCGGAGAACTTGGTAACCTTACATGCTTATTTGAAACGTGAACAGTATGGTTCCGCACCTATCTTCTTCGGCCAACATTGGAATTCCAAGAAGAATGCGCAAGAACAATGGGGAGATCGTTCGCCGTTTTACTTACGTCGATTCGTTGTTGTAAAAAATGATGTTGACATCAAAGGTTTCAAAAGCGAAGCTGCTGCAAAAGCACATGCAAAAGAATTAGGTGGTGGAGAAGTAGTAGAAAAGTATTGGGAAACCAACAGCGGTTCCAGAAAAAATCAAGTGCCGAGCTACGAACAAACTGCTTTTTTCCCCAGGATGTATAATGATTTAGAACCGAGGAAGGTCAATGGGTACAAATCTTGGTCGGGCTACGATGCTTCTGAAGATAAAGGAACAGAAATAGGAAGTGACAAAAATCGACTTCCGACCTTTGGAGAAAACATGACGTATTTCTTCCGTTATCAGGTCAACTGGATGTATTTCCGTTATTTCCTCTGGAATTTTGCCGGTCGACAAAACGATATCCAAGGTCACGGAGACCAAATGCGAGGTAACTGGATATCTGGGTTTAGCTATATTGACAATGCTCGCTTAGGGAATCAAACGGATTATGCCCCATACTTTACGGAAGAGAATCCATCCAATAATACCTTCTTCTTTTTACCATTAATTTTAGGCATTATTGGTCTGGTTTTCCATTATTATCGAGCACCGAAAGATGCCTTTGTATTGACTCTCGTTTTCCTGTTCACGGGACTCGCGATTGTCGTTTATTTGAACCAAAAACCATTCGAACCGAGGGAAAGGGATTATGCGTATGCAGGTTCCTTCTACTTCTTCGCCATGTGGATCGGGCTAGGGGTCCTCGCACTCTATGATGCCTTCCTCAATTTTGGTAAGAAAGAGTGGAAGAAAATAGGGATTATAGCAGCAGCTGGACTTTTGTTCACTTTATTCTTAGATATGTCATCGGATGTTTCTTACCCGAATGTATTAAGCTGGTTGACAATTCTAGTTATCGGCGGTGGCGCTGTGGGATTAATGTATGGCTTGCGGAAAATTATCAAATCTGAACATCAAGGCGCAATAGTCGCTGGAGTTTTAGGCTTGTTTGTTCCATTGGTTATGGGAGTTCAAGGTTGGGACGATCACGATAGAAGTGACAGAACTTTCGCCCATAATTTATCTTTGAATTACTTAAAGTCTTGTGGTCCAAATGGAATTTTATTTACCAACGGAGATAACGATACTTTCCCATTATGGTACATGCAAGAGGTAGAAGGAGAACGCACGGATGTTCGTGTTGCCAACCTTTCATTGATGCAAACGGATTGGTATACCGACCAAATGAAAATGAAAGCGTATGAATCTGAGCCTTTACCAATTAAATTCCGTGAAGATCAAATCTTGATGCACGCGGGTGGAACAGATGCAGTTTACTTTTTGGATTTAATGACTTTATCCAGAATGTCGCCAAACAAATCACTAGTCGACAAGGTGATTAAAATGCGTTTGAAAGATAACGAAAATGCAGCACGACAAGGTATCGGGCTATTGAATGCGAAAATGGCGCAGATTGTTTCAGGATTCACGCCGGCTAATCCAAATACGACGGCACGTTTAGAGCTTTTGAAGAAAGCTCTTACGACTGATATCAGTGAGGATATCGGGGATAATCTATCCGCTAAATATACGGCCGCAAATGAGTTGATTGCAAGCCTTCAATCCGGAGGTGTGAATGCGCAAGGACAGGAACAATACAGTGCCTTCATTAAGGCGCTCACTGATTTTGAAGCTTCTTGGGACTACATTGATATCGACGATGCCATGGCCTTCGTTCGCGACGATGCAAATATGATAACCAATCAAGGAAATCGCAAAATGCGTATTTTCCCAAGTAGCGGATTCATCTTGAAAGTTGACCCTAAAAACGCGGTTAAGTCAGGTGTGATTAGCGAATCTCAGAAAGATGATTGTTTGAAGGAGTTGAGATTCAATTTCGACAAACAAGCAATACAAAGAGAGCAGGTTATGATATTAGATATCTTGGCCAATAACGATTGGAAACGCGGTATTTACTTCTCATCTCCAGGAGGAGGAGATGTTTCTATGGCTTTGTACAGAAGAAGATACTTGAAGCAAAACGGTATGAACTTTGAATTGAGCCCGTTGGCTGATATATTAACAAGTGTGAATCAAAACCAGATGATGGACAACTTGTTGAAGAATTACGACTTCGGTAAAATGAATCAAGAAGGAGTATTGACGGATTATTACGCTCGTCGTCATACAGAACAATACCGACAATACTTCGAAATTCTAGCTGATGATTATTTACGTCAAGTTGAAGAGTTGGAAAGATTTGAAGATGCAGGTCCGGGTTATATAGATCAATTGAGAGCGAGTAACCGTTCTATGGAAGCAGATCATTTCGAAATGTTGCTGAAAAACAAGTCGAAAATAATGTCTGAAAACAAGAAAAATGCAATTAAACTAATTGACTTCTCATTGAAAATTATGCCAGTTGGTCTCGTGATTGATCACGGAGAATCAAGACAGGGTCGTGACAAATTCAAAATGGGCGGAGTTGACTACACAGGATACGAAGATGGTAGTTTACACAATTATGTAAATATTCTTTTCCGTGCTGGTGCGAAAGACAAAGCAAACAAACTTGGATTGGAGTTAGCAGAGCAATTGGAATCGACAATTGAGTACTACATGAAGAGCAATCCAAGAATTGCTTTCCGTCAAAACAATACAGACGAATTGATGGCCGCGATGTATGCGTATTTCGAAATATCGGTTGCGTCAATGGATGCGACAGATGGTGATCGAAATGGACCATTGGCAAAACGCACTCAGGCGAATTTATCTTCATGGTACAATAGGATGTTGCCAAGTCAGTATGAAAAACTGAAAAGTGCGGCAATCGACAACGGTGAGTCTGTCAGAAGAAGTGCTTCTGCAGGTGCATACTCGAGCATGTTGTTCAGCGCACAGGACTTATTGGATGCTATGGCAGTGTCGTACGGTTTGAAAAAAGATGTGGCAGCTCCAGCTCCACCAAAACCTCAGGCGCCGCCCGTTGATATGAATTCATTGATACCAGCTGGCAATTAAATTCCAGTGAAAGTTTTCAAAACCCCACGCTTCGTGACTCGTTTTTACCCGAGACGAACGTGGGGTTTTTCTTTGAATGATAAGTCGGTTTACCTTACCTTCGATGATGGACCGACGCCAGAACTGACCGATTGGATCGTTGATTTTTTAGAAAAGGAAGATATAAAAGCTACTTTCTTTTGTGTGGGAGAGAATATTAAGAATCTGCCAGATGAGTTTAATCGTTTAAGGACGAAAGGACACCAGATTGGTAGTCATACCATGCGACATGAAAATTCAAGTAAGACCAAATGGCCGGAATACACGAAGTCCGTGAAAGAATGCGCCGAACTCGTAGGAAATAATTTGTTTCGACCGCCATATGGACGATTAAACGCTAGGAAATCTTCACAATTATCGAAATCATTTAAGATCGTTATGTGGTCCTGGTTGAGCTATGATTATGATCACTCCGTTTCTATTAATGAGATACTAAAAAGTGCTCAGAAGGACATTAAAGGAGGTGATATCCTTGTTTTGCATGACAACGAAAAAGTGAAAGATAGATTGAAGGAGATTCTCCCACAATTGGTGCAAATTATTCGTGAAAAGGAATTGAAATTCGACCTTATCTCCGTTTAAATACAGGAACGGTTGAGCATGGTTCGCCGTACATTATGGATTTCACCACAGGTTGCAGGTGCTCTACCATAGCTGCCATTGCGAAATCAGGGAAGGGAATATCCGAACATCCTATTATGATCACTCGTCCATCTTGATATTCTGCCAAGTCAATTTTTTGAATGTTGGAAACCGTGATTTTTTTGAGCAATTCATTTTTCGTTCCAACGATATATTCGTTTGCAATTCCAGTTAGTTGCGAAGCAATAAGCATGTAGGCCCAAGTTGGAACAATTGCATCAGCAGAACAATGAATAAAGACGGCTTTATTTTGATAAGAACTCCAATCGTGGTCTTTCACCCACGCGCGAAAGTCTTTCTCTTTCAAAATCATTCCTTGCCAGAGTTGTTCAGTCACATCAATTTCTAGGATTTGTATTCTCGGTTTGTAATCCGCCAAATCCATTGAGATGAGTCCACTTTCCTTTACCTTATTTCTGATTTCTTCCATTGGTAAGCACAAAAATACACTAATTGAAAATAAAAATGAGGATGAAATCTTTTTGAAAACTTATTTTTACACCATGAAAATTGGAATTATAAGTTTGCTAATTCTATTCTTTTTGGGAATGAATTCTTGTTCTGGAGGAGAAAAGGATGTGCTTTTGGGAGAATGGAAGTTGGTAGATATCGATTATTCTCGTCATTTGGCAGAAATCAATCCAGAATTGAAAGAATCGTTTTTGTCTATGACAGACAGGCAAAGTCAGATTATTTTGAGTAAAACTTTTTTCAATTTTAAAGAAGAGGGAGAAATAGTTATAACGTCGCCAAAGTATCAAGGTGGTGTGACGAATATAAGTGGTACGTGGAGAATTAGTGAAGACCGTGATTCTTTGTACATCAAAAATGAAGACAGTGAAAGTTTCGCAATTCAATTGAAAGATGATAATACTTTGCTATTGGAATCAGGTGAAGCTCCACTAAGATTGTTAACATTAGTAAGAAACTAGAACTGCCAAAGTGGCGGTAATTCCTCCAAGGCATAGTCTTTGACTAAATTGAAGCCTTGAATAAGCAAAAATCACATCCTTTTGGGTCGACTTTAGAAGCGATCGTTTATCCGCTAGTATTGCTTGTGTCTATTTGGTTGGTATATTATGCCGAGCAGATTTTCACGGACATTGGTTGGGTGAGATTAGGAATCTACCCAAGAACGTTAAAAGGGTTAATTGGTGTGCTTTTCATGCCTTTCATCCATGCGCCAAATGATATTAGTCACATCGTCAACAATTCTTTACCTATACTTTTCCTGTCGGCAACGCTCGTTTATTTTTATCGAGATATTGCCTTAAAAGTATTCGGATTGGCTTGGGTTCTAACTGGGCTCGGCGTCTGGGTAATTGCCGCCAATCATGGTTCATATCATATCGGTATTTCGGGAATTATTTACGCCTTGGCGGCCTTTATTTTTGTCAGTGGAGTGATTCGTAAATACCTGCCTTTACAAGCTATGGCACTTTTCGTCGCTTTTGTATACGGAGGAATGGTTTGGGGAGTATTTCCTACTTCAGAGAGAATTTCATGGGAAGGCCACCTGTCTGGAGCAATCGTTGGATTGATTTTGGCTCTTTGGTTTGCCGAAAAAGGACCCGTTGCACCAAAATATCAATACGAGATTGAAAAAGAAATGGGTATAGAACCACCCGATTTTGAAGGTCAATACAAGGAAAAAATGAGGTTGCTCGATGAACAACAAAAGGAAAAAGAAAGAATCCGTTCATTGAACATCTCCGCGCCCATCAAAGTAGTTTATATCTACCGACAAGTGAATCCCACCTACAAAAACGAGGAGAATGAAACTAAAAAATAGGCTACCTAAAACCTAAAACTGAACCATGGAGCTCACAAAAAACATGAAGTCGATAGTTTTTTAATTTTTTTCTTTGAACAGAGCACTACATAACCCATTTCTTTGCATAGCCAACAGCCAACAGCCAACAGCCAACAGCCAACAGCCAACAGCCTACCTAGCCTCCGGCCGAAATCTATTTTTCATTATCCCAGTTCCTTGAAAAGCAAGCTCCCAAGAGTCAAAAAGAAATTCAATGCAGATATATTCGGAAGTTTTCATTTCCAAATACGTATCCAAGAAATAGTTGGCTATGTCGGAAATACCAAAATTATGACCAATCATCACCATGTCTTCATTTGAAGAATTTGACCAAATTATTTTTAAGTAATCTTTCACCCCACAGAGATACAAGTCGTCGGTATAGCCAATATTGTCTTTGGAAAAATTTGATTCGATTCCCATGAAAGTTTCCTTCGTTCGTGTGGCTGCCGAACAAATCACATTTGCCTCATCGAAGTTCATTTTTGATAGGAATAGATCCAATTCTTTGCATTGCCTCCAACCGCGGGGTAGAAGTTCACGATCGTAATCCTTGCCGGTTGGAGAGACTTGGTTGGTTTTTGCATGGCGAATCAAATGTAATTGCATTCCAGTTTTTTTATAAAAATACCAACCTTCTTCGAATTGGCGTCGTTTTTAGTAGTAATGCCCTTCACAAAGAATTGAATAGCAGTTTAAAATTTCGTAATTTGCATACAAATGTCACCATACGGACGTTAAACAATTGGATGAGTGTCGATCAGGAACTTTTAAAGTCCTGCATCAAGGATGATCGCAAGGCTATTGAGCAGTTGTATAAACACTGCTTCCAATCCCTCATGCCCATTTGTTTTCGGTATCACAATAACGAAGAAGACGCACGTTCATCACTAAATATTGGCTTTGTAAAGATTGTTGGCGCCCTGAAAGATGTTAATCTGGAAGGATTCAATTTTGGAGGTTGGTCCAAACGGATCATGAACAACACCTTAATTGATGAATACAGAAAAAAGAAAAAGCACAATGAACGCTACACGAGTACAGATCAGGAAGCGCAGTTGGACTTTTTTGCGGATAGTAGTGTAAATCAAGCGCTTGATAATTTTGGAACAAATTCCATATTGGATCTGATTAAACTGTTACCGACAGCAACAGGACAAGTTTTCAATTTTTATGTGATTGATGGATATAATCACAAAGAGATTGGTGAATTACTCGGTTTTGCAGAGGGAACATCAAAATGGCATTTGTCGCAAGCGAAAAAAATGCTTCGCGAGATGTTAGAAAATTTAGAATCGAATAATAGTAGAATGGTAATTTAATTGTATGAGTTGGACAGATAAAGAACTGAGCGAAATGGCTAAAGCCGCCCAAGCTGAGCAAAAATTTGCTTACCAGGACTCATTTTGGGGTGAAGTAGAGGCAATGTTGCCTGCGAAAAAGAAACGAGCATTTCCGTTTTTCTGGCTTATAGCAATTCCAGTAGTTGCAGCCGCCGGATATATGGCTTTTTCGAGTACACAAAATAGGGTTAATCCTACGCAAGTCGCTAAAACGATGAAATTGGAAACACCAACTGTCCTGATTACTAATGACGCATCTATTGAAAAGGAGGTTTCCGCGAAGGAGCCAACTAAACACCCATACAGAAACGTTACACAATTTCTAAACAATAGCGCACGGCAAACAAAGTTAAAGGCGCTAAATATGGGAGAAAACAGTACCACAGGAATCAAGAGCGATGTAAAAGAAAGTATACCAAGTTTGACACTACCTACATCAAGCCTTGTGAAAAAAGCGAAAGCTCAAACCATATTCTCTGAAAATCAAGATTTGAGTATTCAAAAACCTAAAACTTTAGGCAAAACCTTACTCACTTATCCAAGTTTAGAATCAAATAGAATTAATTCTGGGTTGGCAATTTCACCAAGTTTATTAGAGAAGAAAGCGGGCAGTTCATTTAGTGAACCTATCGAGTTGTTGCCGCTGTTGAGCTTGAATTTGTTAGCTAGAACTTCCATTCCGACAATTAGCCCGTTACTTTCAAGGAAGCGAAGCAATTTTTGGAATGGTTATGTTGAAGGAGGTTTTACAATGGGACAATCCTTCGCTTCTCCTCAAGTTGGACACACAACGGCTTATAATTTAGGGTTTGGAGCCCGTTATGATTTCGCAAATTACTTTTTCCAGTTTGGATTGGGTGGTGAAATTCAAAACGTGAAGTATGAAATGAATGAAAGAGAGAAAATCTACCATACATCTTCAACGGTGTTCGAGAATATATTCTCCTACAAACAACTCTATCGGTTCGAAGCACCAATCACGTTTGGATATCAATTTCCAAAACATGTTGTTCAGCTTAGCGTGATTCCAGCTTATCTAATGGGTGCAAAAATGAAATACACGTATCTAGAAAACGGTTCCATGTTGCGTGATGAAACGCTATATGAAACAGAACACGGAAAGAAAGTGGCATGGAATGACTTCTCGACAACATTTGCTTTAGGATATGGTTACCGTTTAACCAAGACAATGACCCTAGGTGCCAACGTAAGATGGCAATTAATGAATCAATTGAATACGACTACAGAAGGAGGAAATGTTCGTCCATTCTCCGGGCAAATTTTCTTCCGAAAAACTTTAAGATAAAATGAAAAGAATACTAATTCCACTTCTTGTATTAAGTGTTGTGCTTTTTTCTTGTAAAAAGAAAGAGATTCAACCACTTCCTACGAGTAATTCACCCGTTTTCTTTTTGGAAGGTGAGTTTGATGGACAAACAATATCTCATAACGCCGGCGATAATGGCATGGCCATGAGCTCCGGAGTTGAAGAACGTCGAGGTGTAAACTACGCCTATGCAAATTTCAGCGATGGTTACACGAGTTATAAATTTGGGCTATTTGATGGGAATGTTGCATTGCCTGGTAACATCAAAGATTACGCAGCAGGTGACACCCTTTATTTTGCTCAACAATCAACCGATGTACTCGCATCTTTTTCACCAAGTCAAATGACCAATGGGTACAAAGTTCAGTACGTTAAATGGTTCGCAAATGATGAGCAGATTGGAATAAATACAGCAACGATTTCAGAACCGGGTGTATATAATGTTCGGGGTGAGTTCAAATTCACAAATGGCCCCTTAAAATTTGTAACCAATAGAATGTATCTTGGGTTTGAAAATGATGTAGACTTTTCCGTTCATCATATCGTAACTGATCCACATGATTTGAAATTGTGGATAGAAGGCGATAAGAGTAATATTGACTCAATTCAATGGTTTCTTGATGGTCAATTGGAATGGACAGGTGAAACCTGCTCAAAAGATATCGGAAACGTGACCAAAGATGTCACGGCTAAAGTGTTTTATAACAATGGTGCAGTTCAGCAGAAAACAATAGTTGTTGATGGTGGTTTTGAAGGGTATTACATTGAAGATTTCTCAGTTTTTGAAGTATCGAATCAACCTGCCAATTGGGATTATCATGTCGGAATTGAAGTGGAACAAGACGGTGTAACGTACACAAGTTTTGATTCGGCTGTAAATGCAGGCTATTTGGTCATCAAGAAGGCTGAGTTATACAAGCATCCGACTACGGGGGTTGAAATGATTCGTTTGGAAGCGGATATTGAAACAGAATTGATGTCCAATTCAACAGGTCAAATTATCCAAACGAAACTACATACCATTCTCGGTTTCCCAATTCCAAATTAAAATCTTAGGATACATTCTTTTTTATCTACCTTTGCACAAAGGCAAGCTAGTCTATCGCTGGTAATGTAAATTATCAGAGGAAAGTCTGGGCAGTAAAGAGCACCGCACTTCCTAACGGGAAGGTCCCGACGATTTTGTTGGGAACAGATAGTGCAACAGAAAACAAACTACCCTGACAAGTTAGCTTCGTCAGGGAAAAGGTGAAAAGGTGGGGTAAGAGCCTACCGGCATTTTAGTGATAAAATGTGCAATGTAAACCTTGCGGACTGAAAGTTCATGTAAACCGAGGCTAGAGGGTTGCTCGCCCAATCTCGGAGGGTAGAACGATTGATTCCGTCGGTGACGACGGGGCTAGAGAAATGATAGACAAATCCGCCTGGCGGATTTACAGAACCCGGCTTATAGCTTGCCTTTTTTTCATCATTTGAAATCTCGTTAGATTAGTGAACGTAAAGTAGCTGTGCTGAATGCCGTCTAGTGCGAAATTTACCCGCAGTATAACAAATTTTGAAAAGCGTAATACGGGTTCAATGTCGGTCGTACGAAGAGGAGTGAGCAATGTCTTGTTAAACGCTCCTTTTACAATAAGTGCATTGTTTTTGAATTTTAAATAGGTTGTTCTCCGCAACCATCCAAAAAAGATTGAAAAAACAAGTAATACAAATCCAAATGTCGGGATGGCAAATGCAAAATCTACGTAGGTAAAGATGAAGAAAGATGAAATGCCCAAGCTTATTATAAGCAATCCGGCAAGAAGACAGAACAGACGAGTATAAACACGTTTAGTTCTTATTGGGGTAGTAGGTGTAATCATATTCGATTGGTTGTTATATGATATACGTTAAATATACAGAAAAAGTTTCCCCGCCTACATTTTTTTTATGAACCCTATTTTTTTGATAAGCTCCTGATACAAAAGTACATCTGCGCTTTTGTTCTTTTCTTCAGGCATGATTGGAAATAATCCTAGTTTTTCAGCGAGCTTGTTTCGCCACCAATTCTTTCGACAATAATCGTATAACATAATAGCGTTGGAACGATTGCCTGATTGACGAATCAGTGCAATCCCACTTATTTTTCCAATTGATCCTTTATAATACTGATCTGGATATACAAAGTTTTTCTCGTTGGTCAATTGACTGTGAAGTAAAATACTTACTTGTTTCAAGTCACGACCTTTCAATGAATCCGTTCGTAGTATCGTTTTGAACATTCGTTCAGGTTCAACATCAGGATATTTCTGAATTAACCCACCCATTAAATTTCCCCATTCATTTTTATTGCGAATAGCGTTCGGGTTAATCTTCACCACATCGCTGCGAAACAATTGTCCGTAACTTGTAAACAAGGGTAATGTGTCGTAGGGGAAATGAAAAACATAAGGGTCATGCAGAAGCGCTTGATAAAAATCGGCATCATCCTTAGGTGCTTGAATGGCCCCTAAATTATTTAATCGGACAATATCCAGCGCATTACGAAGAATGACAGCGTCCATTTCACTTTCGTATTTTTTATCCTTAATTCGTGCGATTATTTCTTCCTTAGAATGATTGTGCACAAAGACTTGAATACGGTTTTTTCGACCAAAATTTCGGAAGAAGGTGTTGTTGAACGATTCCGGAAAATCTGTGTACAAATGCAAAATCTGGTGATCAGCAGGCTTGGCCGTTTCAACGCATGAGTTGAACAGCATTAATGCCAACATTAAAGTCAATAAATATGCAAATTGAAATCTCATTCGAATGCAAAGATATTTTCTTTCGGGATATTTCAAGGTAAAAGCAGTAATTGTCCTACTTTTGTGCAAAATTCACATAAATTTCAATTCGAAATGACAAAAAAGCTCAAACAACTCATCTCAGATCTATTCGTAACCGACGAAAAGAAAGTCATCAAGACGATTAAACTTCTGGAAGCAGAAGGAAGAGCTGAGGTACTTCGTCCCATGTGTGAATTGTATTTGGAGAACAAAAGCGAAACGATCAATGGAAAATTGATTGATTTCCTATCCAAACTAAGCGATTCAAGCGCAACACCCGAAATGATTGAAATCATTCGTGATGAACAATTTATGAAAGTCCGTCAGGATATATTGAACACAATGTGGCAGAGCAAATTAGATTATTCACCATTTCTTGCTGATTTTGTGGCTATTGCAAGTGAAGGAACGTTCTTGGAAGCGTTTGAGTGTTTGACAATTATCGATAATTTGGATGGTCCGTTTCAGGAAAATCAGACGCTTGAAGCCCAACTGTATTTGAAAGAATATCTAGAAACAGAAAAAGGGAAAGATGAACAACGCGATGAAATCCTTAGTGACATTGCCGTTTTGATTCGTGATTTTGACCGAGCGGTTCAGGAATAATTAATAATTGACAATTGATAATTAACAATTGAGGATTAGTACTATTTCTTTTGGACGATAACCGCCGTATGAATTTCATGTTCTGATTCGCTTCTTGGGAAGTTGATTTTAAATTCGTCGATTATTTCAAAACCGCCTGATTTCAGAGTATTTTCAATAAACTCTCTTTCAAAATAGCGAAAGAAAAGTTCATTTCTATTGCTTCCTTTTTTGATGCAAGAATCTTCCGATTTTCCTTCAACGAAACTAAAATAGAAGGAGCCATTATCAGTAAGCAAATCGGAACAAGTTTGAAATAATGTTATTACTTCATCCTTTGTAAAAAAGGGTAGAATAAAGCCGGCAACTATTCCGTTGAAATTACCTAAAGTTGAGTCTAATGCTTTAGCATCTAGAACTCTAAATTCAACTGTTGGCACGTTTTTTTTCGCTAGATCAACCATTTTCAAGGCATAATCTGAGGCGATAATGGCAAGATCAGGGCGTTTGTTTTTTAAGTATTTTGTGATGACTCCAGGACCACAACCGAGTTCTAAAACCTTTGCTTCATCTTTCAAAAATGAGCAAAATTTGCCATACGAGGCATTGTAAAAATCCATGGACATGAATTTGTCGTTGTAGATTTCAGCAATGTTGTTCCAGGTTTGTTTTTCACTCATGTGTTTGGACTCAAGACATAACGATTCATGACGAAAGGA
>CBFIBY010000010.1:0-26374 GCA_965660955.1 Crocinitomicaceae bacterium
GTGCTTGTTGACGGTGACGAATTTTTTGGTGCTGATCCTACAATTGCGACAAGAAATCTGGGTGCTGATGGTGTCAAAACCGTTCAAGTATATGAAAAGAAACAAGAAAATGCCGCCGATGGTGAGGAAACACTTCAAGTTCTTGACCTGAGACTTAAAGAAGATGCGAAAAAAGGATATTTTGGAAGAGTATCCGCCGCCACCGATTTCCAACAGTTTTATGAAACTGAACTCTTGTTCAACAAGTTCAACAAATCTCAAAAAATATCGGTTTTCGTTTTGGGAGCCAACACACCAAAAAGCAATTTTGGTTTTGGAGATAGAAACAAATTTGGATTAGAGAACGAAGGAAGCACGCGTATGTTTAACGACGACGGTGACTACATCTATTCCGAAAACGGTTCAACAGCCGGAATTCCACAAACTTTAAAAGCAGGAATTTATTTTTCTGATAAGATTGGAAAAAGAAAACAAACTGAGATTGGATTCAATTATTCCTATTACAATACGCGAAACAATGCTTTGAGCGAAAGTCGATCACAGTTTTTCGTTCAAGACTCAACTTTCTTTACCGATGATTCAACACGCAACATTAGCACTGACATTTCGCACAACGTTAATCTTCGATTCGAATCGCAATTGGATTCATTGACAAGACTTGAAATCCGTCCGAGTTTCAGAAACAACACGGGAACACAAGATAACAGTGATTATACAACATTCAACACATCAGAAAACACATTTAGTCGATCAAATGTTATTGCGAACACGAATAATGCCGTCAGTAATTCACTATACAACGAACTCGAATTTACACGAAAGTTCATGAGACCAAGACGAATGATTGCCTTGAATTACGATTTGAACCTTGAGGATAATCGCTCAGATGGAACCTTAAATTCAACCAACATCTTCTCGGACAGCGCTCAATCTGAAGCTAGTTTTGATCAAGAGAAAATCAACTACCAGAATGGAATCAGTCATTCCGTTCGTGGTTCATACTACGAGCCTATTGGGAAAAAATTCAAAGTTCAAACGGAATATTCATACGAACTTGGAAATACCAACCAGAACAAAGAAACGCGCGATTTCAATGCAGCCACAGGCCAATTTGACCTGGTAAATACAGTTTTCTCGAATAATTTTGAGAATACTCGAACCCAACACAGAGCTGGTTTAAAGCTTTGGTACGAAAGCAGAAAATTTACGGTTGTAGTAGGTTCTCGTGTTCGAAACATTGATATTGACAACCGAAACAAAGTAACGGAAGAACTCATTCAACAGAACTTCACGAATGTCTTACCTAATTTACGCTTTACCTTTAACCCAACAAGAAGCAAACGTCTTAGGGTAACTTATAATACGAATTCGCGTCAACCTTCAATTTCAGATCTTCAGCCTGTTCCCGATAATACAAACCCAAACAGGTTACGTACCGGAAACGCAAATTTACGACCTGATTATTCGCATAATGTTAACGCCAATTTCAACACATGGAATGCACTTTCAGGTAGATATCTTTATGTTGGTGGGAATGCATATTACGCAACGGACGCTTTTGGAGACTCAACAAGCATTTCTTCTTCCGGACAGCAAATTGTGCAAAGAATAAATGTAAAAGACGCCAAATCAGTAAACGTATGGATTGGCGCAGGCTTACCTTTAAAAAATAGAAAATTTTCTGTCCGTCCAAATTTAAGTATGTGGGCAAATCAAGGGATAAGTTATTTGAACAGCGAGAAAAACATTGCAACAAATCTGAACTTAGCACCTAGGTTAGAGTTCAACTATCAATCGGATTCATTGGAATTCACAATAAGTGGAGATTTGAGGTATACACGCCCGACTAACAGTCTCGAAAATTTCAATACAGAACCGTTTACAACGCAGGACTATTTTGCTGGTTTCACATGGAGAATGAAGCATGGATTTAAGATTGAATCCAATGTGAATTATACAATCAATGGGCAACGCGCGGACGGATACAACATTGACTTTTTCATCTGGAATGCAGCAGTAAGTAAAACCTTCTTGAAAACGAGGAATTTGGAATTGACTTTCTTGGCAAACGATATTCTAAATCAAAACATTGATGCAAGTCGATTTGTATCCCAAAACATAATTGTAGACAATCGAACGACAATAATTTCGCGGTATTTCTTGGTGAAATTGGCGCTTCGATTTAATAGTAACAAAACAACTGAAAAAGATGGACATGGTGGTTGGCATTAAAAAATATTCGATACTTGTTTGCCTGTTGATTTTCTCGAGTGCAACTTTCGCTCAGATTACTTCGGGAAGAATCGTTTTTGAGAGAAAAACGAATTTGGAGAAGAAATTCGACAATCCCAGAATGAAGGAATGGTTGCGCGGAAACAAGTCGAAAATTGACATGTTTGAATTGATTTTCAATGATTCTATGTCCATTTTCAAACCAATACTATCCGATGAGGTTGACAGATTATCTTGGGCAACGAGTATGAGTACTGTAATGCAGAACTTTGCTACGAATGAAAAAATGACGGTCTTAGATATTTCAGGACAGAAGTTATTTGTTTCAGATTCCAATGCAGTTCGTCAATGGAAAATCACCGAGAGCAAACGCACGATAGGAAAATACCGATGTCGGAAAGCAGTTTATGAAAAAAATGACTCCACGCGATTGTATGCTTGGTACGCCATTGAAATTGTTCCATCCGTAGGTCCAGAAGGATTCTTTGGTTTACCCGGAGCAATTTTAGGATTGGCAACAGAGGATGGTGGAATAATCTATTTTGCGAAGGAAATAGAATTAGTCGAAACAAAACCTGAAGATTTTGTCATTGACATAAAAAAGAAGGAGGTTTTCACCCCTGCAGAACTAAAAGCAAAATTGGAAAAAGACTTCGCGAATTCTCCTTGGGGAAAACGCATGTTTGATGAAATGTTTAGGTGGCTTTAATTTATTGGATAATGGATAATGAGGTTAGTAAAATAAACAATTTACAATAACCATAGACTGGAACTTTGCACAGTTGTCAATTATCAATTATCCGTTGCAATTCAATCTACGCTTCTTCCGCTACGACTTCTTTCACTTCTGGAAGGTGAGATTTTAATAGGGTTTCGATTCCGCCTTTCAAGGTTGCCGTTGAGGATGGACATCCAGAGCAAGCTCCACGCAAGATTACCGTTACAGTTCCTTCTTCGAAACTTCTAAAATCAATAGCGCCGCCATCATTTTCTACCGCTGGTCGAACAAATTCATCCAATAAATCGCGGATAGCGTCATCGTATTCCGACGGTTCATAAACTTTACCGTTTTCAGTGTTTTTCGTTTCAACGGGTTTGGGTTGCGGCATCATAACCAAAACTTCTTTACCGTCGCTTAACCATTCACGAACGAACTCACGTAATTCCATCAAAACAAAATCCCAAGACAACTCTTCTGAAATCGAAATTGTAATAAAATTGGAAGCCATGAAAACACCCTTTACAAATGGAAAGTTGAATAAAGCTTCAGCTAATGGTGAAAATCCTTTGGCTTCTGCCATACTCGTGAACTCAGCTGAATCTCCGGGAACTAATAAATATTTGTTTGCCACAAACTTCATCGTTTTCGGATTCGGAGTCATTTCTGCATAAACGGTAACTGGAACTTTCATCTTTGTTTTATTTGGAATACAAAATTACGGTTTTAAACTAACCGAACAGATGCAATTTTGTTTAAAAAAGATAATTCTTATTGGATTGCAATTTTCTCACCTAGAAATTTAGGTTTCACTCCAAATATCACATCCAAAAAAGCCTTCGTACGTGCAAAAACTTCTCGGACTTTCGTTCTCAATCCGCCATAACTCACGACATCTTGGGCGTTAAATCCAACCACATCCAATCCTTTTTTATTCGCCAAATAAATGGCTCTGTCGTTGTGAAACTTTTGAGAAATAACGGTGAATTTTTCTTGTCCAAATATTTTATTCGCTCGTACAACTGAGTCCAATGTCCTAAACCCAGCGTAATCTAAAAATATCTTCTCTTTCGGAATTCCACGAGCTATGAGTTCATTTTTAAAATCTGTCGGTTCGTCATATTTGGTATTTCCATTGTCTCCACTTACCAAAACAAATTCTATTTTCCCTGCTTTGTACAATTTTACGGTTGCTCGAATTCGATATTCAAAATACAAATTGACATTTCCATTCTTCAAAAACTTTGAGGTTCCTAAGACCATTCCAACTTTATTCTTGGGAATTTCGATTGTGGCCAAAAAAGTTCTTCCTTCAGAGTGAGCACGAACGGTATAATTTGCATAAAGTGTTGTGATAATAGCCAACAAAGCACCAATCATCACTGTTCGAATTATCACTTTTTTATACTTCTTCCACATCACAAATCAATTTGAGACTAAAAATACGAACGTATTCAATACACAATTGTTATAAATCGTGAATAACTTTGTTCATAGCTTTCTTACCTTCTAAAAATGATACGCCTTAAAATGACTTAATTTCGTAACAGAATGGGCAAAGGAGCAGAAAAATTTAGTCGCAGAGGAGTTCGGACCAGCTATATTTCAACGGTTGTAGGAATTTCTTTGGTTTTATTCGTCATAGGACTCGTTCTTGGAGGCGTATTGGGACTTGATCGAGTTCAAAAACAGGCAAAAGAAAACCTGCAAGGTGATTTGTTTTTTCTTCCAGAGTACACTGAAGCCGACATCAAACAAATTGAACAAAAATTAAAAACGTGGCCGGAATTTAGTGAAGTCTATTTCGTTTCTCCCGATAGAGCGATAGAAAGTTTTGCTGATGACGCGCAAACCCCGCAAGAAATATTGGATATCTTCGATGGAGAAAATCCGCTTCCCCCTACAATCACGTTTAAACCAAAAGTTCAACACGCGACGTTGACAGGAATGAATGCACTCGTTGCGAAGATTAAGGCAGAATTTCCGAATGAAATCGACGATGTTAGTTTTGATAAGGACAGTGTTCAGTCTGTAAACATTGGTATTCGTCAATTCGTCTTTCTGTTTCTAATCGTTGCGGCCTTGCTTATAATTGTGGCGGTAGCCATGATCAATAATACCATACGTTTATCGCTTTACTCCAAACGATTTACGATAAAGACCATGCAACTTGTCGGTGCAACAGGAAGGTTCATTCGTCGACCATTTCTCAGGCAATCCATTTTACAAGGTGTTGTATCTGCCATCTTGGGCATGGCGCTGCTGGTGACGCTGTTTTATGCCTTGAACAACTTCCTTGAAACAGTCGAGATAAGCTTCGATCCATTGAATTTTGCCGTCATCTTTTTAAGCTTGGTCTTAATTGGTGTTATTATTACATTTGTTTCCACCTATTTCGCACTTAACAAATATTTGCGCATGAAATTGGACGATTTGTATTAATATTGCATCTATGGAGAATAATAAACCGCACTTCGCATTCCAACGGGAAAATTACAGACTATTGTTAATTGGCTTGGCCATAAATGTCCTTGGGTTCATTTTAATGATAGGTGGTGGAACCGATGATCCGACTAAATTTGATGGGGATGCATTATTCAGTACTACGCGAATTACATTCGCACCATTACTAATAGTCGCAGGATATGTCGTTATGATTTATTCAATCATGCGTCGTCCAAAAAATTCCGCAAGCGATTAACTAACGTTGCTGCCGTTGGCGGTCCGCAAAAGAATAATTCATGGATTTATTTCAAACGATTCTATTGGCCGTAATTGAAGGGTTAACAGAATTTTTACCCATTTCATCAACTGCTCACATGATTTTCGTGAGTTCCATTTTTGGTATTGGTGATGATGAATTCGTTAAGATGTTTCAAGTATCCATTCAGTTTGGTGCTATTTTATCAGTTGTAGCTCTCTACTGGCGTAAATTCTTCGACTTCAAGTCACCCAAGTTTTACATCAAGTTGACATTGGCTGTAATCCCAGCACTGATTCTCGGAAAATTATTTGATGATAAAATTGAAGCCGTTCTAGAAAAACCATTACCTATTGCCATCATGCTAGTGTTTGGCGGAGTCATATTATTGTTCATCGATAAATTATTTAAATACACACGCATCGCCAAGGAGGAAGATATTTCTAACAAATCAGCCATTGCTATTGGGTTTTGGCAATGTTTGGCCATGATGCCTGGAACGAGTCGATCAGCAGCTTCCATAATCGGTGGTATGCAGCAAGGGTTAACTCGAAAAATGGCCGCTGAATTCAGTTTCTTTCTTGCTGTTCCTACCATGCTTGCTGTGACCTGCTACTCGGTCTTCCTAAAAGACTGGAATTACCAAGGCAAAGAGCAAAAAGGCTACGAAATGATCATGAGTTCTTCGGAAAACATTACCAGTTTCGCAATTGGAAACATCGTAGCATTTGTTGTTGCAGCTATCGCGATCAAATTCTTTATTGGATTCATTGAAAAATATGGATTCAAAATTTGGGGTTGGTATCGAGTTATCGTGGGGCTTCTCTTGATTGCATTCTTTAGTCAAGTGTAATGAGCGAATTTCTAGACGGAAAAACAATTCTCATCGACAAACCTTACAAATGGACTTCTTTTGATGTCGTGAACAAAATGCGCTGGCATTTGAAGCAAAAGTTGGGTGTCAAAAAAATCAAAGTTGGTCATGCAGGCACGCTGGACCCTCTTGCAACGGGATTACTGATTATCTGCACTGGAAAAAACACAAAACTGATCGAATCCTTAATGGGAGGCGAAAAAACGTACACAGGAACCTTTTTATTGGGTAAAACAACGCCATGTTACGATTTGGAAAAGGACTTCGATGGAGAGTATCCTACCGATCACGTTACTGATGAAAAGATGGAAGAAGTTCGAAAGACCTTCTTAGGTGAGCAACAACAGGTTCCTCCCATTTTTTCAGCAAAACAAGTGGATGGAAAAAGAGCGTATGACCTAGCACGTGCAGGAAAGGAAGTTGAATTAAAGTCAAATACCATTCACATTTCCTCATTCGAGATAACCGCTGATCGCTTTCCAGAAGTTGATTTTGAAATTTCTTGTTCAAAAGGAACCTACATTCGCTCCATAGCGAATGACTTTGGAAAGAAATTAGATTCTGGAGCAACGCTTATTGCTCTCCGCAGAACAAAATCAGGTGAATTTGATATCAAAGATGCGCTTGGTATTGAAGAATGGATTGAGAAAATATCCGAATAATACATCATTTTAGAACACAAAAAAATCCCATCTCAATTGAAATGGGATTTTCATTTATAAAATATTTCAGATTCTATCTACCACCACGTCCTCCGCGGCCACCACGAGTTGTTCCTCCTTTCGGTGGAATCCCTTGCGATTTACCTGTATTGACAATAACGGTTGAATCACTCGCAGTTCCTACAGGATTTTTCACCGTGATCTTCACTGTGTTACTTCCGCTGTTCAATTTCAATACAGCTGATCCACTGTTCGTATTCTTGTTGAACGAAACAGCAGTTGGTAGACCATTCACGCGAACGATGATTTCTGCCTTGTCGATAATTTGCGTTGTACTAAACTGTAAAGTAAAACTTCCATTAGACACCGTTATAGGTGATGTAGCTGGAGTTGTGATATTCACGGTTGGCACAACTTTCGTTGGCGACTTAGCTCTCTTCGCTACATGTGTATATGTTTTCGATCCACAATTATTCGTCACAACTACTTTAAAAGTTGATGTTCCAACTAAAATACCGTAATTCACCTCAACTGTTCCATTTGCCGAATTGAAAGTTGAAGGAATCGTTTTGTTATTTAGAGTTACTGAAACCTGACTCGCATTTGTAACGTGCTCGACATTCAATAACATCGTAAACTCCGGTGCGTAAGACGTTTGATTATTTGCAATATTTGCAAAACCCAAACTCACATTTGGCGCGTTACAAGCCGATCGTACAATCTTGTAAGTCTTCTTGTCTGAACCACAATTGTTGGTCGCTTCAAGTACAATCGTATTTAACCCAACAGACAAATTAATTTTTGCCGTCAAAGTGTTTGTCGCTGTGTTGAAATTTGATAAAAAGTTTCTGTTTCCAACTTTAATGGACACTTGATTCGCATTGGTCACGTTTGCCACCAAAGCGGTGAAATCAATTGATGCTTGATCTGTTGACAAAGCTAAAGAACTTGGATTAACCAATGAAATGATTGGTGAATTACAAGGTGGTGCTTTGTAAACAATATTCGTTGTCTTCACATCACTTCCGGCAGAATTCGTTCCTTTTATCTCAATTACGTTGGTTCCTGCATTCAAATTAGCTGTCAATTGAACCAATTTGGTTGTTCCAGAATACGTAAAGCTATTCGTTGAGGCTCCATTCACTTTTACTGTTATGTCACTTGAACCACTGACATTCAAAACGGTTGCTCGAACGTTGTATGTAGAACTCGCTGCAGTTATACCACTAGAACCTGGGTTCACAAACGTTACAACTGGCGGAGGTGTTACAATCGGTTTGGTATAGATAATCGTTGTTGTTTCTGTATCTGTCCCAGCACTATTCGTACCTGTAACACTTATAACATTCGTTCCTTCTGATAAATTCAGATTGAAATTCAAATTATTTGATCCAAACGTAAATACTGAAACGTTGTTTCCGTTGTGTTTAATATTCACTCCACTTGGCGTACTCACATTTGTTACTGTTGCAGAAACCGTGTAATTCGGTGCACCTACGTTCAACGGGTTAGAACCTGGATTGATGTACGTTACAACTGGAGGACTAACTGTTACAACCGGCGTATAAACTATCGTAACTTGCTTACTGTCCGTCCCATCAATGTTTGTTCCTTTCAAAAGAACCGTATTTGGTCCAGGATTTAAAGTCAAATTAGACGTCACAATTCCTGTTGAACTGTTATAAGTAAATCCGTTGTGCATGTTTCCATTCACTTCCATTTTCACTTGACTTCTCGTATTCACATTTTGTACATTTCCTACGAAAGGATACTGCGCCAAATTTGTATTTGCAGAGGCCCCACTTGGATTTGTAATCGTTACAATCGGTGGCGTTGGTGTTGGCACATTTAAAGTAAGAATTGTTGTTGCGGACGAAGATCCTGCCGAATTTGTTCCAATCAATTCAAATGTATTCTGACCTGGATTCAAACTAACCGTACTTACGAAATCATCCGTACTCGCATTGTAAGAGAACCCAGATTGACTTGCTCCGTTTTTCTTGAAGGTTACATTTTGCGCACCATCCACATTCTTAACCTTTCCTCGGATTGTATACGTTCCATTCGTCACCGCTTTTGGAGAAGAACTTGGATCAGTATAGTAAACAACAGGTGGTTGAACCGGTTGAGGCACTGTATAAATGATAGTAGCTTGATCACTATCTGTTCCATCCGCATTTGTTCCTGTCAAAACAACAGAATTGGATCCAGGGGACAAGTTCAAGTTCGCCGTAACGGCACCACTTGATGCATTGAAGTTGAAATTACTAACATTCGCTCCATTCAGGGTCAATTTAGCTTGACTCTTAGAAGTAATATTTGTGATACTTCCTCCGAAAGGAAATTGTCCTACAGTAACATTCGTAGAATTTCCACTAGGGTTATAAATATTCACTACTGGTGGATTAACTGTCGCACGCTGGTATACAATTACGGTCGTGGCCGTAGCAGTTCCATCTTGATTCGTTCCAGTCAATACGAAAGTATTTTGATTCGCACCTAAAGTAGCGCTATAGGTAAAGTCGTCTGTAGCTGGATTAAACGTAAAGTTCGATTTCGAACTTCCATTCTGCGTGAAACTAACTCCACTCTTGCTATCCACATTTTTTACTTTACCACGAATCGTATATGTATTCGTTCCAACAGTTACCGGATTACTACTTGGATCAGTAAAGAAAACAATTGGTGGCGTAACGGGTACATCCACTTTGTATATAATCGTTGTTGCTTTCGAATCGGTTCCCGCTGTATTTGTTCCAGTAATCTGAACGGTATTCGAACCTTGGTTTAAAGTGACTCCCATCGTTACCTTGCCATTGCTAGTATTGAAATTGAAGTCGCTTCGGCTGGTTCCATTGAAGATAACCGCAACACCACTTTTGTCTTTCACATTCAATACAGTACCTACCACATTGTAATTGGCAGAACTTACTTGAGTTGGGTTAACAGATGGTTGGATAAAACTCACAACGGGTGGTCGAACAAGCTCAGGCTTGTAAATAATAATTGTTGTTTTAGAATCTGCTCCATACTGATTCGTCCCAGTTAATACCAAAGTATTCGGACCTTCAACCAAGGTTACGTTAGAAGCGAATAGATCAGACTTCGTATTATACGTATAGTTGGTTACGTTGATTCCATTTAACGAGAACGATACATTTGCTTTATCAAAAACGTTTTTAATATTTCCTTGCACATAGTAATTCGGGTTCGCTACTTCTGTTCCAGAAATACTTGGCTGAGTGAATTGCACAACGGGTGGCATATTCTCATCCTTCGGATTTGTTGATACATCGCTTCTTGAATTTCCGAACAAACGGAATCGGATAAAGGCATTTGTATAATGGTAAATGTCATTTTCATGTTTTCCATCCGCGATATATCCGTCAAAAGCATCCGTTCTTGTTACCGTTGTTTTGTGCTCAACACCAATCGTTACCGCTTTTCCAATTTGGTAACCCAGTCCGAAACCTAAACTATGAGACAACCCAAAGTTGAATCCGTCTTGTTTATTTCCATCCAAAGCTGTTTCATACACACCATCTTGTGAGTTTTTAATTGCACTTTTACTAAGGTTGTTCACATCCCAATTGTAAGTGCTTAAACTACCGTTTGTTTGATCACGATCTAAGTAATCTCCGTATCCTTGTCTCCAGTTCATACCGATTCCTCCAAAAATGTAGGGATCCCATCGTGTATTTTCTCTAAATCGATTAAAATGAGCAACCAATTCAAGGTTAAGCAAGTAATTCTCCGTTTGAAAGTTATGCACTGCGTACCCTAATGAATCGCGGTAATTCGTTTCACCTTGACTCAAAGTCTGGTTCGTAAAACTATTTAGGTCCGTCGTATCGCGATCCTGTCCGTACCAAAATCCGCGAAGAAATCTTCCTCGAATATCGAAACTTACAAATGATCCTGTGTGATAATTGAAAGACTTACCCAATGTAAGCCCCCAACCTCCGTTGGTTCTATTGGCAACATCGGTTGTTTGCCAAGTCAATCCTGTATTCACTCCAAAAAACCATTTTGCATTGTAATTAGTCGTTACCTGACCATAGGTCATTTGAAGGAAACCCAAACAAATGATAAGTGTGTAAAGTTTTTTCATGGTATTATTTTTTGTGATTTCATAATGAAATTCCACAATTGTGCCAAAATGTTAAAATTTTAATTCTTCTGTTCAATTATCCCGAGTTATAAGGCAAAATCACTACAAAATTAAGGATAATAATAAATTTAATGACTTGACCTACAAATACTTATGAAGGTTACATTCTTGAATTGTTAGTAATTTGTTAAACTCCTGATTATCAATGTGCATCGAGCCAATTATCGCCCAATTCCATTTCAACTTCCATGGGAACAACCAAGTCAATTGCCGCTTCCATCGCTTCTTTTACCAAAGCTTGAATCTCATTTTCTTCGTCCTTGTGAACATCAAAAACCAATTCATCATGCACCTGAAGAATCATACGTGATTTGTATTTTTTCTTCTGCATGGCGCGGTAGACTGCAACCATAGCCAGTTTTATTATGTCCGCGGCAGAACCTTGAATGGGCGCATTAATCGCATTTCGCTCGGCAAAGCCACGAACAACAGCGTTGGCAGATTGAATATCCGGTAAATAACGGCGTCGCTTCATGATGGTTTCAACGTAACCGTTTTCTCTCGCATCCTTTACGGCTTTGTCCATGTATGCTTTGATCGAGCTGTATTGTTCAAAGTATCCGTCAATAATCTGTTTAGCTTCTTTTCTTGAAATTCCAAGATTTTGCGCTAAACCAAAAGCTCCTTGCCCATAGATAATTCCAAAATTGACCGCTTTGGCTGAACTTCTTTGGTCGCGTGTTACCTCTTCCAGAGGAACGTGAAATACCTTTGAAGCAGTTGCCGCGTGAATATCATGTCCCTTTTGGAAGGCCTCAATCATATCTTTGTCCTCGCTTAGTGCTGCAATAATTCGCAACTCAATTTGAGAGTAATCAGCCGCTAATAAACGGAAATCGTCTCCTCGAGCTATGAACATTTTTCGAATTTCCTTCCCGCGCTCACTTCGAATAGGAATGTTTTGTAGGTTAGGACTATTTGAACTCAACCGCCCTGTCGCAGTAACCGTTTGCATGTAGCTTGTATGAATTCTTCCATCTATTTCATCACATAATGTTGGCAATGGATCGACGTAGGTATTTTTCAATTTTCGCATCTGACGATAATCTAAAATCTTTGGAATGATTTCGTGATCATTTTTGTGCTTTTGCAGAATATCCTCAGAAGTAGCAAATTGGCCTGTTTTCGTCTTTTTAGGCTTTGCAGAAATTTGCAAATGACCGAACAGCACATCACCCAATTGTTTGGGTGAATCCACATTAAAATCCATGCCCGCCAATTCTTTTATTTCCTTTTCGAGGGTTGTCAACAAGCCATCCAATTCAGCAGAATATTTGTGCAGACCATCCACATCGATTGCAATTCCCTCATATTCCATTGCACGCAGGATTTCTGCCAAAGGCATTTCCATGTCGTAGAACAAATGTTTCAGATGTTCCTTTTGTATTTCTGATTCAAATATCTTCTTTAGTTGAAACGTAATATCGGCATCTTCGCAGGCGTAATCAACGACCTCTTCGGGTTTCAAATCACCCATATTTCCTTGATTCTTTCCTTTTTTACCGATTAAAGTTTCTATTGAAACGGGTTGGTAATGCAAATAATACTCCGCCAAGAAATCCATGGACTGTTTCGATTCGGGTTGAATCAAATAATGGGCAATCATAGTGTCGAAATGTGGCTCATGCACTTTCATTCCGTATCGACGAAGAACTTGTAAATCGTATTTTATGTTGTGGGCGATTTTTTCAATTTTATTGTTCTCAAAAAACGGAGCAAAAAAATCGACAATCTTCTTCGCTTCTTCGAATTCTCTTGGAACAGAAACGTAATACCCTTCTCTTGCTTTGAATGAAAAAGCAATGCCCAACAAATCGGCACGCATAGCGTTCAAACCTGTTGTTTCCGTATCAAAACACACTTCTTTTTGTTTCAGAAGAAGGTTCAACAATTTCGTTCTTTCTTCAGGTGTGTTTACCAAATGATAAGAAGCTTTCTCCGTTGCAATAGTCTTTAGTTCAGCTGTTTCCATGGGTTCTTGCTCTACGACAAGACTTTGCTGTCCGAACAAATCGAGTTGTCCGTCTTTGTCATTTCCAGCTGCCGTAACAACAATTTCTTCCCCAAGAACTCTTTTGGATAGATTTCTAAATTCAAGTTCCGTGAAAATTTTCAGCACAGCTTCTCTATCGGGTTCATCCAATGTCAGATCGACCGGATCAAACGGAACGGGAACATCGGTAATGATTGTCGCCAACATTTTGGAAAGTAAACCCTGTTCTTGATAGGCTTCCACATTTTCCTTCATTTTCCCTTTGAGGTCGGCTGTGTTTTTAAAAAGTTCTTCCATTGAGCCATATGCCTTAATGAACTTCTTGGCTGTTTTTTCACCTACACCGGGTATTCCCGGGATATTGTCAACTGCATCCCCCCACATTCCCAAAATATCAATGACTTGATCAGGTGTTTCCACCTCAAATTTTTCTTGCACTTCTGGGATTCCCAATATCTTTGCTGGATCTCTTCCTCGTCCGGGTTTGTAAATAAAGATATTTTCCGACACCAATTGCGCAAAATCCTTATCCGGCGTCATCATGTATGTTTGAAAACCTTCTTTCTCTCCCATTTTCGCCAGGGTTCCTATTATGTCATCGGCCTCGTATCCTTCCAATAAGAGCATTGGAATTTTAAACGCTTTTATGATTTCTTTAATGGGCTCGAGCATGCTTCGAATGTCTTCGGGCATTTCTTCTCGATTTGCTTTGTAGTCTGCAAAGTCTTCCATTCTATTCGTTGCTCCACCTGGTGCATCAAAAACAACAGCCATGTGCGTGGGTTTCTCTTTTTTGATGATATCGATCATGGCATTAGTGAAACCAAAAGCGGCAGAGGTATTTTGACCTTTTGAATTCATTCGCGGGTTTTTCGCAAACGCAAAATAAGCTCTGTAAATCAGGGCAAAAGCATCTAAGAGGAATAGTTTTTTATCGACTTCTGGAGTTAACATCTTTGTGAATTGACAATTGATAATGTAGAATTGACAATTGGTTCATTAGGATTCAATTGATCAATTCAACCCAATTTTTGGGTGGATTTTAAAATTACTATTTTTTGGGAGTTTGAGGGGCTAGACAATAGGTTAATCGAATTCTCTTACCTTATTTCCGTAGTCCAATTCCAGTTTTTTGAAAAGTTTCGACAGCGGCAAGGTGTTGTTTTTAATTAAATGTAGTCCGTGACCTGCCGATTGGTGATCCAAACCTTTTAAATTTTCCTCTTTAATAAAACAAACATATAGGAGAATTCTTTCACTCGATTCTACCTCTTCGTACAACCACGTTCTTCTATCACCAACATTGTGAACTGCAATCATTTTCGGAGGATGTCCCAATTTGGTCTCCATTATTGTTCTGTAAGCAAAACTTTTGAAGGCAAATTGCCAGCCCATAGTAGCTTGTGTAATCATTACTTGCGCATCAAATTTGTTTGCTATGCTGTCGATATAATTAACACCAGTTGTTAACTCCCCGATTGTAATAACGGGGAATGTTGTCTCTTCCGCAATGTGAGTAGACTTGGTCTTGAAGTTATAATTTTTCGCAGCAAAAAGAGAGAGTGTTCCGAAAAACAAGATTGAGCTCCAAATCGCAAAGGTTCTTGTACCCATTGTTTTTTTCTCTTTGGAACGAAAGACAAAATAAAGGACAAGAATGAGAAGTAAAGGTAACTGAATAAACAAGCGGCTATGGGTGTAAAAAACCAGCGAACTTTCTTCTCCAAAAAGCACTTTAGGCACGGAAAGAGAGAGTAAAACAACCAATACACAAGCGGCAATAAAAAAGGTCTCCATTTTAGAGCCCCATTTTCTAACAAACCAAATCAACAAGAGGATGAACAAATACGGGTAAATCCAACCTAGTTTTGGAAATACAGGGAACAAATACTCGAAGAGATAAGGCTTGGTTAGCATATCAACAAGAGTCTTCAGTTCCAAATCTATGCCTTCGATATGGAGCAACAATTTCTCCGGATGTACAACGTAATACTCCTTCGAAAGCCAGAGCAAGAATAGAAAGGGAAGAATAATTAATGACTTGAGGTAGAAGGAAACAGACTTGTGGTGATGAGCAAACAAATACACTCCCACTGGAAAACTGAAAATAACGGAACTTGGATTCGCCATAAAACTCAAGGCCGTTCCCAGATAAAACAAAGTAACACTTCTACCTTTTTCAGGATTGAACAAGGCAAAAAACAGGAGTGGTATAAACAGACTCGCTTGCACGAAACCTCTCGACATGGTGGTTAACATATTGAATTCCAACGGCAAGACAACGGGCAAGGCTAAGCAGAAATAAGACCAGAAAAAGGCATTTCTTCTGAAAAAGAATAAAGCTAGGATAACAAAAGGAAAAAGAATTAACCAAGATGTTGTTATTGGCAAGGCCATATAAACTGGCACATTCATCCAAACCAACGGGACGGCCAAGAACGATTCGACCATATAATTGTAATTCTGTCCGTAGAAAAAGGGTTCTCTGAAAATCCCGTTTGCATAGTCCAATGCACCTTCCCATTGTAATATTTGATCAATATCGGTGTATTCAAATCCGAAATGAATAAGTGTGAAAATCCGATCAACTAATAGAAGAAGTAGTAATAAAACAAAAACTAATTTCTTATTTCGATTCATCATTGGTCAATAACGAATAGGTTTCATTCGCAGTTGGTAAAAGTAACTTTTCGTAGTTAAAAAGGCTACAAAAATAAGGGATTTTAAAATGAGTAGATGAAAATAACTACTCCTCAACTCTAATAAAATCAGCCACCTTCATCACTTTGCACAATTTGTCCAAGTCAATGCGCAGAATCTCCAAGCTCCAAAACGAACTTCACGATACATTTGTCGAGACACAGCGAGAATAGTCTCGGAACTAAAATTATTAATTACTAAAAATTAAGTTATGAAACGATTAATATTAGCAGTAAAGTCAGAACAACAAAATACCTTTCCACAGACTAATTTTTTAGGACTTTTCTGACCTGTATGTTATCACCACGTTCAATTTTCAATACATACATTCCCTTCGCATAGGAACTCACATCGAATTCAATTTCATCGAAAAAAACTCGTGGCATATTCATTTGAACGCCTAAGGAATTATAAAGGATAAGTTTTGCTTCCCCCGAAACTTGAACTTTTATTCTATCTCGAGAAGGGTTGGGATAAACAGACACATCAAATTGCGAATTCTCTTCTTGCCCTACGAAACAATTTATTTGATGCCAAATTGCTCCAATATCATTAATCGAATTATCAGGATCAATTGGGCCACTTGGATCTCCTGCATTTTGGGCTGGACTAGCATTCGATAAAGCTAAATTTTGAGGATAATCACAGAATAATGGATTCCCAATAATAGAATTCGCACCTCCATCGACAGGTACGCTATACCCGCCTTGAATATCATAAAACAGATTGTAATCGGCCGTAACTTCGGCTGCGACTATCCCAAAAGGATCGAAGTACGTCGTATCGGGACCAGCAAAAAAGGGTGTGTTGCTCATGTTCGCAAATATGTTATTGCGAATCAAAACGGGACTTTGGGGTGTAAACGACCAAGAAGTAGATCCAGTGCAACCACCAAAACAGATGAAACCTACATTCGCAAAATCTATGCTGTCTTTAATAATTGTGTTGTTCTCAATAACGAGATTCGATACATCCGACAGTTTGAATACAAATTCACTCGTATCTCCTTTTGCAATAATTACATTTCTTCTAAAATAGACACTATCGGCATTCAATGCATTTGGATCACATTGTGGAGTTCCACCTTTCAATCCAATTTGAATCATATTCATCCCTTCGATATGTGAATTCTGAACGGTGACGTTTCTTGCCTCAAGTTTGATTTGTAATTGATGACCTTTATTATCACGAATGATGCTGTTGTCAATCAAACAGTTCCTACACTCTGTAAAGTCGATTCCATCTCCATTTACGACGGATGCTGGACAACCCAAACCGTTGGAATGGATTTCTGAATCAATTATCCGCCAGCCAATGGGAAAGTCGTTCGTATTGCAATCACTTGTTGTTTTGATGCCATCATAACCAGAATGATGGACAACAACATCGATAAAATCAAAATAATCACCTTTTCCGACGACAACCATATTCGAAGGATCGCAAACATTGGGGTACGGACTCGTCAATTCCAAATGACGAAAACGGAATCCAGCACCAGAAGCACCAATAGCATATTTATTTGAAGCGGTTGAATCTCCGATAATCAGCGGTCTAGAAACTACATCACCTTGAATCGTTATTCGATTGTTCTCAGGACAAATCTTATAAGAACTTACTTTTTCATGATAGGTTCCAGTCAAAACATAAATACTGTCTCCACAATTCGACAAATTGATGGCATGATTTATCGTTTCAAAGGCATCATTCGCCATTAATCCAGTGTTGTTATTGTCACCGGTTACCGAGATGTAATAAGTTGTTTGAGCGAAAGTTCCATGAAACAAGCTCAAAAGAAAAAAAATAATAATTCCTTTTTTCATGCAAGTAAATGTAAGGATTATGACTTTTATAAACGTGACTCTTTTTTGAGGGTAACTGTACTAACTTCTTCTCCTCGTTTTATCTTCACTTCAATTTCGTCGCCATATTTTTCGGAAAGTGATACATCGAACATAGCCGCACAATACTCTTCCTCAGGCAGTTTCTCAAAATTTTCGCCATTTACAGCCAAGATTTGATCTCCGATTTGAAGTTTATTTTGTGCTTCTGATTGGAAAAACAGTGACCCAACGAAAATACCTTTGTCTTTGAAATTCAACCCAAAACCAAAATTATCAAGCGAATTGTATGCATAGGGAGTTGATTCCTTCATGTAGATTGCATTGCTGTTCCAATCGAGAATAATTTTATAATTATCCATCCATCTCACTCCCAACAATTTGGAGGTATTGTGAAATGAAACAACCATGTTTTCCTCAATAACAGCACTGCCAATTCTCACGCTGTCAATTAAACTATAGAAAGTAGTGTCCGACTTCGCCAGTCCGTATACGCCATAACTTGTTGTTCCAATTGAGGAAATGTACTTCAACTCATTTCGTTTGGCTTTCAACTTTTTAAAATCCGACTTCGGGACTTTTAAATGACCACCTGATCCTGTATCGAATGTTACTTTTTCTATTTGAACATTATCCAAGGAAAGTGTCACTCTTGGTGTGCCAGAATTTGCGGGAACGAAACTGAGTTTCGAAAATTCACTTGTATCTGAAAGGTTTGAAATATTGTTGGTGAATCGGATATTTTTATTCTCAAAATCGAGTTCCCAAAAAGCTTGACGCATAGAGTTGGCACCAAAAATTCCATCTATTTTCATACATCCAATTACATCATTTGCTTGCAAATTCACCACAACTGCTCCCAAATTCATAAAATTGACTCCACCGAGAGTTAGGGTATCTATCATTACACATTCTTGCGTTTCTCTATTGCCACCAGAATCATTAACCTTCACGCTCGTTTCTGTTTTTAAGTTCAATTCAGCAGCAAGCTCAGGTGAGATTACATTGGGTGCTCCTGTGTCGAAAAGAAATTTAGCGGGTTGACCGTTTACGATAACATCGACAATCATCAAGTTTCCAACCGTTTGGCAAGAAATAGTTTTTGAAAATTCAGCTTGTTGAACTTCACCACTCTTGAAAAGTTTTGAACGTTTCATGGGAGCACAACTGGCTGTCAAAAGAAGTAGTAATAAAAGTGGCTTTAAATGCATAAATAATATGGTGTTTTTCATTCGATGCCTTGCATAACGTAATTTTATCCTTTAATATTCCTTTGTGTTTTCCTCAATCGCCTTTTTTAGACTTTCAAGATTTTTAACTTCTTGATCTTCAACGGAACCACTCACCAAAGCCATAATAGACTTCGAAACCATACCATTTCCAGCGGCTTCGGTATGTGATTTAATTTTTGATTTACCGTCTATCTCAGAAATAGACATTTTATAATCCATATCCATGAAGTCACTTTCAAACTTCATAGTAACCGACTTATTAGGCACTATTTCAGTGATTGTTTCTTTGATACTCATTTTCTCACCTTCATTGTCAAAATGAATAAGTGAAACGGCTCCCACATTTCCTGGGGTGCCACTTACATGTTCTGACCTCTCGTAACCAGGCAACCATTCCGACATTTTTTCTTCATCTTGAGCGACTGCCCAAGCTTCCGCAACTGGTTTGTTTACCATGATTTCACAATCGTATTCCAGACTTGGTTTGAATACACCAATTAAGAAAAAAACGAGAACCAGAACGGCTAGAATTCCGAGAATGTATTTTAAGATTTTCATAATGCTTTAAATTTATCCTATTGTATTGTTGACACATCGCGAGATTAGAATTTAAATATACTAAATAACTTTCTCTTGATTTAAAGTTCAAGTTGGATATAAAAGCTTGATTAACGTTGCTTTCGTGATGGCGCTTTATTTTATATTTCCTAATAACGGGATTGTCTCCATTTCACCTCTTCAACCAAATTAAATTCCAACAAAACTTCTCGCAAGCGACCCATTTCAGGTTGCCATGTATCAGCATTCGCTATTATTTCCTCTACGGAAGCACTCATGGTATAAAACTAATTAATTCTGATGAAGAAAATACATGAAGATAATAAGCACTTCGTAATAGTTTAACTTAAGGATTTGAGCGTTTTTTAAGCTGATCAATTGCTGATTCTATTGAATTAAGATTTGCAAAAATGACAGCCCCATCATGTTTTAGAACAAACAATCGATTCTGGAGTTGAACGAAATCAACAACGACTCCTTCGTCTAAAATAGGATAGAACTTTTTGTCATTCTCAAAGAGCAAGCCTTCCCCGTGCCAATTTGCACTTTGCTCTTCTGGACATTCCACCAAATAACGCTCGTCATTTATTTGCGGAATTAAGGTGCTGGATTTGAAATCTCCCGCAATCAGCATATTTCCATTTATTTTATTGCTTCTCGTAAAGTTCAGGGCATTGTAAGGATATTCGCGCCCACGTATCATCTGATTGACATAAACGCTCTGCTCACGATTGTCGAAATAGGCATTGTATCCCGCAATACTCAGAGAAGTAACAAACACCGTGTCTGCCTCAGCATCCAGAGAAATATGTTTGATGTAATTGTAATACTTAATGTTCGCTAATCGGTTTATGGAGTCATTCTTGACTTTATAAATAATACTGTTGCTCGTCAAAAAAAGTGCCGATTTACTCGCTTTCATATGGTCGAATGGAATATACCTCCATCCAATGGGTTGGAAGGGTTTAATCGATCTTCCACCGATAACCACCAAGCTTGAAGAAATTGAATCGTTCGCCTTATTGAAATTTCCAAGCACGTACAATTCATTTTTAAAGCTTTCAATGGATAGAATGTTACCATTGAAATGGGCGACTTTCCTCCAAACTTTTCCTTTGAGAACCAAAACCTGATGCGGATAAAATTCCTCTGGTAAAAAAGCAGAAATATACATTTTACCGTCGCAATGAACAACATCCAAAATCTGCCCGTTGATTTCTGGTCCGTAGCTTGCCCATTGATTTGTTTTGGGAGAGAACCGTTTAATTTCTTGGGACAGACCGTAATCATCTAAATGAGAAATCCCATAGATCCAAGCATCATGAGGGTCTTTGATAAAGCGTACAATGTTGTCGTCATTCTTGTTCACCTCATACCATTCTATTGGACTCGGACTTGAACAAACGGGAATTCCGGGGCCGTATGTCGGTTGAATTAAGGCTAATTCGAAAAAAGTCAAACCACTGGTTCGTTGCCATGAAATGAGCTGCTCATGTTGAATGTCCTTCACAAATGCGAACAACTGATTTCTTGCGATGTCTTTCGCCATATTGCCATGTCCGCTTTCCTTCATTAAAAAACCAACGGCGCAATGAACATCTTTCTCATCAATAAAGATAGGTAAGCGATAATCTTTTCGATTGTTCTTAGGAAAATTACCCTTTCGACAATACGATTTAAGGATTTGAATGTTCTTTTCTCTTTGTACACGTTGCTTATCATTCCAATCGTTTGAATGCTGTCTTTCCAAAAAGGCAATGACATTCAACAGATGCAGTTGAACCAACTCCTTCTCTGTGTTGGGTGAAAAGGTATAGTCTATTTCTTGCGTCAATTCTTCCCAGTTCGAGTTGACTTGTATCAAAACGGAATGCGTTCTTTTTTGTTCCTTCGTGGCTCCGTTTGCCGAAAAACCGATCAAACATAAGATAGCCCAAAAACACCATTTAATTGACTCTCTCTGTACCATCTGGATTGTACTTTTTAATGCTATAAACTCCAATAAAATTTTCTTCCATTTTTAAACTACCTGTAGGATAATAAAGCTCCCTTTTCTGCAAGCCTTGTCGTGTAATTCCGTTCAAGCTATCGTATGTTTCCACAAGAATTAAATCCCCCTTCTTAGAATAGGAGTATTCTTTGATGGCTGATCTTCGCGTATTCGTTTGCGTGAAAAATTCTTCTTTTACCTTCCCATCTTCCAAATAATAAACATGTTTCATGTCTTGTTTGGAATGGCCAGAAAAAGAGGCAAATTTCAATTGACCTGAAGGATACCATTCAAATTTTTGCTGTAAAGTCCCCGCCCAGAGCTCGTGTTTAAACCGTTTATCTCTCTCAAAATATTCCCAATAACCGTATTTTGAATTTGTGTTATTCGTCCAAATTGAGGATTGTGCTAAAGGCATCTCCTGCCCCTTTTTGTAATACGACAACAATCGAAAACCTTGAGCGATTTGGCTTGGATTTATAGAATCAAATTCTTGCATGTAGTACAGCGGAAAATTATCGGCTACTTTAAAATATTTCGTCTTGATTCCTCCGTTTGCGAAGTAAGTTGTACTGTCTAATTTCAATTGGTTGGTCAACCTTTTGTCATTTTCAGGGGCGAATTTCGGGGAATTCTTTTTTTTCAAGGTATTGAAGTACTTCATTCGCTCAAGTGACTGCTTTCCTTTTTTGAATGGAAGTATGAGTTGGGCATCCTCAGCCAATTTGGAAATATGGATGACCATAGAATCTGGTGAAGACTTGTTGAAACCATCGTATTTTAGTAGAACGAGTTCATAGTCCAAAGATGAATTGAATTGCAGTGAACCACATTGCAATTGATGATTGGTTTGCGGTTTTAGGTCACCGCTGTCGAGAGAATTTACGTAAACATAAATCGTACTGTAATACGCTCCACTTTGAAAAACAGATTTGGACTTATAATATCGAGAGGTACTGTACCGGTTGGTTTCGAGCAAAGGCACGCAAATGCCTTGGTCGTACAATTGAATATGCAATTCGGACGATGCGGAACTTTGGCTCATGGCTTTATCCGCCATAATTAGACTGAAACCAAGTAAAAAGAAAATTATAATTCGCATTGTATACCGCTGTACAATTAACTGGATGAAAGGCTCATTTTTTAGACAATTCTTTCAGTCACTTCGAGCAAGTCTTTTATTTTTGACGTATCAAGCGAATCTGGGTGAGCTGGCGCAAAAAACCCTTTTTCTTCCCCTTTGGCATTGTCGAAATATTGTCCGCTTTTGCCAAGGTATTCATCCGAAAGCGACAAATCTACCAATATATTTGCTCCTTTATCAGCAGGTGACCAATGTTCTCCAAACGCTTCAGCCACCATTTTAGTATCAAGCAATGAACCTGGATTCACGGGAATGACCTCCATTTCAGGCTGATTTTTAGCCAAATCAAAACTCCACATGATCAAAGCCAACTTGCTCTGAGCGTATGCTTCACGTTCTGTCAACTGCTCCTTCCCCTCCAAAGCAGAAAGGGATACGGGAGCTTGAGCCGCCGAACTTAAATTGATAATACGTGGCATTGTTCCTTTATCAAGCAATGGAAGCAACTCATTTGTCAAAAGATAGGGTGCAAAATAGTTGACCACAAAACGTATGTCCACCCCACTTTTGGTTTCGGAATTAGAACTGGCATAAACACCCGCATTGTTTATGAGGACGTCAAGTTTCGGAAGTTTCTCAGAAACCTCTTTTGCCATGTTTCGCACACTTTCCAAATCTGAAAAGTCAGTCAGAAATCCTTGAATATTTCTGTTCTTAGTAACAGATGCCAATTCTTCTATTGTTGCATTCAACTTTTCCTGGTTGCGGCCATGCAAATAAATGTGATGACCCTTTTTAGCAAGGTCTAGTGCGGCTAGTTTGCCAATTCCGTCTGTACTTCCTGTAATGAGGATGGTTTTAGTACTATTCATTCCGACTCTTTACTTCTTCAAATCAAACCGATCGGCATTCATGACTTTCACCCAAGCGGCGATGAAATCATTTACGAATTTCTCTTTGTTATCGTCTTGTGCATAGACCTCTGCATACGAACGTAGAATTGAATTCGAACCGAAGATCAAATCCACGCGTGTAGCGGTCCATTTTTCTTGCCCTGAAGCCCGATCGACTATACCGTACAAATTGCTACCCTTTGGTTTCCATGAATAACGCATATCCGTCAAGTTCACGAAAAAGTCTGTGGATAGTTTCCCTTCATTATCTGTCAAAACTCCGTGTTTCGTTCCCCCATGATTGGTCCCGAGTACACGCATTCCTCCAACAAGGACAGTCATTTCAGGAGCACTCAAGCCCATCAATTGTGTTCGATCCAACATCAATTCTTCTGGATTCACGGCGTAATCTTTTTTGACCCAATTACGGTATCCATCGTGGATGGGTTCAAGTACGTCAAACGAATCTGCTTCTGTCATTTCTGGAGTAGCATCCCCACGTCCAGGAGAGAACGGTACTGTGTGATTGTAACCCGAGTCTTTCACGACTTTTTCAAGCGCCACACTCCCACCAAGCACAATCAAATCCGCCATACTCATTGACTTCGATAGATTTGACTGAATTTCAGTAAGTGCACTCAACACTTTTTGCAATCGAGCGGGCTCATTGCCTTCCCAATCTTTTTGTGGTGCCAATCGAATACGCGCACCGTTTGCTCCACCGCGGAAATCAGAACCTCGGAATGTTCGCGCACTGTCCCAAGCAGTGGAAATCAATTCTGCATTGCTCAATCCACTTGATAAAATCTTCGTTTTCACCTCACCAATTTCAGCTGCTGAATAATTGTTATTTCCGGCTGGAATCGGATCTTGCCAAATCAAATCTTCTTGTGGAACATCTGCCCCTAAATAACGACTTTTCGGTCCTAAATCTCGGTGTGTTAATTTGAACCAAGCTCTTGCGAAAACATCGGCAAAATACGCTGGGTCTTCATGAAACCGTTCAGAAATCTTGCGGTAAGCTGGATCCATTTTCATCGCCATATCTGCATCCGTCATGATAGGATTCTGACGAACGTTTGGATTATGTGCATCGATTGGTTTGTCTTCTTCTTTGATGTCAATTGGTTCCCATTGCCAAGCACCTGCAGGACTTTTCCGTGTTTCCCATTCGTAATTCAGCAACAAATGAAAGTAGGTGTGATTCCATCGGTCGGGTGTTGATGTCCAAGCACCTTCCAAACCACTACTCACCGTGTCGCCTGCATTTCCTTTTCCTTGATCGTTCTTCCAACCAAAACCTTGTTCGGCAATATCTCCACCTTCTGGATCGGGACCTAAAATCGAGGCATCACCATTTCCATGTGCTTTTCCGACGGTATGTCCACCAGCCGTCAAAGCAACGGTTTCTTCATCGTTCATCGCCATTCTAGCGAAAGTTTCGCGTACATCATGAGCTGACTTCAGCGGGTCTGGATTTCCATCTACACCTTCAGGGTTGACATAAATCAGTCCCATTTGTACAGCCGCCAATGGATTTTCAAGCGTTTCACTTTTACCGTCTGTTCCGTATCTTTCTTTGGTCAACCATTCTTTTTCGTCACCCCAATAAATATCTTTTTCAGGATGCCAGATGTCTTCGCGTCCTCCCGCGAAACCAAAGGTTTTGAATCCCATTGATTCGTAGGCCATATTTCCTGCCAAAATCATCAAATCTGCCCAAGAAAGTTTGTTCCCGTATTTTTTCTTGATGGGCCACAACAACCTTCGTGCTTTGTCGAGGTTAACATTATCCGGCCAACTGTTCAAGGGAGCAAATCGCTGATTTCCTGTATTACTACCACCACGTCCATCGGCAACTCGATACGTTCCAGCTGCGTGCCATGCCATCCGAATCATCAACCCGCCATAATGTCCCCAATCGGCAGGCCACCAATCTTGGCTGTCCGTCATCAAAGCTTTCAAATCATTTTTGACCGCCTCCAAATCCAATTTCTTGAATTCCTCCGCATAATTGAAATCCGGCTCAAGAGGGTTAGTCTTGCTATCGTGTTGATGCAAAATATCTAGGTTCAGCGCCTTCGGCCACCAATCCATTACATTGTTTTTCGTTTCTGTATTTGCTCCGTGGTGCACGGGGCATTTTCCGTTGGGTGAATGTTCCATAATTACTTTATAAATTTTCCAGTTATTTGAAGCTTAAAATCTTCAATTTTAAAATTTTTGATTTTTTTCTTTTGAAAATATTCAGAAACCAGAACGTCTAATTCTTCGTCCTCATAATCTTCTATTCTATCTTTTTCAATACAATACAAATGATGATGATGTTTTAACATGGCGTCATATCGCATTACATCCTTCTCGCTTTTTACCCGTTTCAGAAGTCCGACTTCGACCAATACATTCAGCACTTTATACACCGTTCCAACCGAAATATTTGGATAATCGGATTTGATAACATCTGCTATATTCTCTGCCGATGGATGATTCTTCAAGTGCGCCACAGCCTTGTATATAGCTATTCTTTGGGGCGTTACCCGAAGTCCTTTTGCCTTTAATTTTTCTTCAGTTGTACTCATTTATTAATATCTATAAACGATAATGATTCTCCGAAAGTAGTAATTATCTTTTAAAGGAGCAAGGTTGAAATATGGTTTTCAGAAATAATGTGAATCTTGCGAAGAGTTTTAGAATGTTGTTTTGAATTTAGGCTATTCAAAAACAACTA
>CBFIBY010000010.1:26384-34931 GCA_965660955.1 Crocinitomicaceae bacterium
AGGAGCAAGGTTGAAGTAGGTGAAAATTTAAATTCTACTATAATTGAAATTGAGAACTGATCAGACACAGTGATGGTATCCTACAGACAAGAATTGGCTTTGACTTACAACCGAGTTTATTGAAACTTCGTGAAAAAAATCTACTTCACACGTACAACCCTCGTCTTCGAAACCATATCATGTAAACATTGAAATCGCGGTGTGAACTGAAAGACAAACCCAAAAGGGATCAAACGAATAATCGTTCTTGTTATAATCTGAATAAAACTTGGTTTTCCTCCATCCAAGGTAAACACCCTTGTTCTATTCATCAATTTCCCTAGAGTAAATGAGAATAGATACTCCAAAAGCGAATAATACAAAAGGTAAACACAAAAGAATGTTCCGAAAACTATTTTTTGAAGATCAAAATCCAATGCGAAAAACATGGGTTTAGAAATGAAAAAGAAACTCAGCATAGAAAGTGTGAAAATCACCAGCCAATCGACATAAAAATGACGGATTCTATCCATAAAATTGGTTAATCCATCAATTTTAATACCGCTTTTCTTCTTCATAGACTAAGATTATCTAGGGCTACCCCCACTCCGTCCCCTCCTTACCATCCTTCACCACAATTCCAGCCTTTGCCAGTCCATCGCGAATTTGATCGGAAGTTGTCCAGTCTTTGTTGGTGCGGGCGTTTTGGCGGAGTTCGAGAACGAGATCCATAACGGGAGAAAGTCGGTTGTCGGCCGCTCCAGACTCGTTGGTGAGCCCAAGCACGTCAAAGACGAAACGGTTCATTTCAGTTTTTAGGAGCTCTAAATCGGCTGCAGTGATTGTCGCTTTTCCGTCTTTGCAAGAGTTGATGTATTTCACGGCTTCGAATAGATTGGCAACCAAAACGGGGGTGTTAAAGTCGTCATTCATCGCTGCGTAGAAGGATTCTGTTAAAGCTTTTACGTCCGACGAAGATTCTTTTCCAGAAGGTAGACCATCCAAGTTTTTCATAGCATCCATCAAACGGTTCAAGCCTTTTTCGGAAGCGTTCATGGAATCGTTGCTCATGTCCATGGTGCTTCTATAATGTGCTTGCATCATAGAGAAACGAATGACATTCGGAGAAAACGGTTTTTCAAAAATATCAGAAGTTCCTTCTACAATTTCCATGGGCAAAAAGTAGTTCCCAAAAGACTTACTCATCTTTTGCCCGTTGACTTCGAGCATGTTGGCGTGCAACCAATAATTCGCTGGACTGCAACCCAAAGCGCCACAACTTTGTGCAATTTCATCTTCGTGGTGTGGGAATTTTAAATCCATTCCACCACCGTGAATGTCGAAGGTTGGTCCTAAATATTTTGTACTCATCGCGGTGCACTCGATGTGCCAGCCAGGATTTCCATCTCCCCAAGGCGAACGCCAAATTTGCATGTCTTCGGGATTGGCTTTCTTCCACAGGGCGAAATCGGCAAAAAATCGTTTTTCGCTCTGCGCATTGAGTTCTCTGGATTCTTCTTGCAATTCGTCTATTTTACGACCGCTAAGGATTCCGTAATTGTATTTTTCGCTGTAGGCATTGACATCAAAATACACCGAACCATTAACGACATAGGCCATTCCGTTTTCGATGATTTTCTCAATGATTTCAATTTGTTCTTGAATGTGTTGCGTTGCTGTTGGTTCAATGCTTGGGGGAAGCATATTGTACATGTTTTGCAAGGCTTGAAACTTCACATTGAACTTGTAGACAATTTCCAAAGGCTGCACTTGCTCTGCTTTTGCGGCAAGGCCAATGCTATCTCGTGCTTCACCAGCACTGTTGGTGATGTGTCCGGCATCTGTGATATTTCGGACATACTTCACCTTAAAATCAAGCGCCAACAAATACCGATAAATCAAATCAAAATTGATGAAGGTACGCATGTTTCCCATGTGCGGTTCACTATACAACGTTGGGCCGCAAACATACATTCCGATTTGTCCCTTGCGGATAGGTTTGAATGTTTCTTTTTGGCCTGTAAGGCTATTGTACACTTTAAGATTGTCTTGATTCATGGTTTGTTCGCTTGCGACTCGTCGCAAATATAAGCAAATAAGGAAATTTTGTTGCGCTCAAATTAATGTCTACTTTAGGTTCTTCAAAATCATACATTCACATGAAGAAGTTCCTTCTGCTTTCTCTCGTTTCTGCATTCCTCTTTGCGATTTCCAGTTGTACAATCACGAAGCGCCATTTTCGTAAAGGGTATCATGTGGAATGGAATAAGAAGAATAAGATTGAAAGAGAAACGAACACCTTAACAAAGACGGAAGTCCAGAAAGAGAAGTTGACCGCGATGAATTCGGAAGCTCAAAAGGAGAAGGAGGATTTGACATTGACCAAAACCAAGACGCTTATTGAAGTCAAATCGGAAGAGGCTACTGAAAAGTCAAGTGAGGAAGTAATTTCAGAGGAAGAGAATATTGATGAAGAAACATCACCGACTAAAATCGAGCGCAAAAAAGTTTTTAAAACAGTTGAGTCCCGTGATCCGAATAGCGATGATTCCAATCATATATTGCGCATCGTTTTGGGTATAATCTTAGTGATTTTAATAGGTCCATACTTTATTGCTTTTGGTGTACTATTGTTTCTTTTAATAATGCTCCTAGTTGAAAACTTAACTATTTCAAGCAATTATGCGCTGACAGAAGCTATTGGCATTGGAACCGGTGGCGTTTTAACGATATTGTATTTCACAACAGGACTTTATCTGATATTCAAATTGTTCAGTCGTAAAGAGACGGATCCTGAAAAGTATAGAAAACGCAGGAATTTACAGTGGTTAATTGCGCTTATTGCTGCAACAGTTATGGTCGCTCTAATAGTAATCGGGTTTTATTTCCTTTAACTATCCACTTTCTTAAAAAACAAATAATACACGTTAACGATAAGAATAGCAGCATTTGTGATGAGAATAGGAATAGCATTCAGAAGAATAGCATAAATAATAAAGACTGAACATCCGAGAATATTTACCCAACGCAAAGTCCTTATGTTTTTCATCATCATAGATAAGAGCAACAAGCCCGAACCGAGATAACCGATCAAATCAACTGTTGTCATTGTCCTTGTATTTTATTTGTAATCCATGTAAGAAATTACGGATAAATTGATCTTTGCATTGGCGGTAGTGTCGGTGATCGGGTCTTCGAAAAAAGGCACTCAATTCTGTTTTCGAAAAACGTAAATCTGCCAAATCGAGTACGTCCAAAACATCGTCATCCTTCATGTTCAAGGCAATTTTCAACTTGCGCAGAATTATGTTATTATCTATTTTCTTTTCAGGGGCCGGTTGCTCACCTTCACGTTTTCCTCGTTTTTTATTGATGAATCCATTCAAGAAAGCGGCAAGATGTTTGTCCGTCAAATTCTTATAGGCTTCGTCCTCTTCTTTTTTCATCCAATCACTTATTTCTGTCCTATCCGCTTTAATTCCGCCGGATTCAAAAAGCGCCATTACGCTGTTGTCGTCTAGGTCAAATGTATATCGAAGTCGTCGAAGAATGTCGTTGTTTGTCATGATTGTTTTTACTTGTGGCTAAAATACCATTTTTCAATGGAGCACAAACTGTCCATCACCTGAATTACCATTGTTCACCACCAAGGGAGGATTTCCATATACCTCTATATTCCCTTCGCTTCGAATATTATATTCAAGCGCATCCGTGGCGTTCACAAAGCAACTTCCTTTCGAATTATTCTCCACAAAAGCATACTTCGCTTGTAAATTCTTCGCGTCTACAGTAAAAATGGCCGAGCTCCATATTTTCAATTGATCCGTCTGCCCAGTTAAGGTTAACTTTCCTCCGCAGGGATAATTATTCCAGAAATAAAAGATTGCACTATTCAGTTCCAGATCAGCAAAATTACCCTTGCTTTTCAAGATGAGTCCGAATTCAGGTGAAGTAATCGGATTAACCGTTGAAATATCACACGTTTCATTCGCTTGCAACAAACGTAAAGGCTTTGAATGAATGATAAGCTTCGCCTTGTTGGTGTTGGGTTTTAAGAACCGACCTTTCATCTTGTTCTCAATTTTCAAAACACCGTCTGTCAACTCAAAATCAATACCGCTAACCGTTTTTTTGTATCCTATAATTTCGACAAAAAAGGCGGTGTCCTCTTGCAACTGAACATCGAACGGACTATTGAGTTGCACCTCATCGAAAGGGTCCAAAGGTTGCCAGTGCGCCGTTTTTGGATTGTTCTTTTTACAAGCAAATAACAGCAAAGCGCCCAATAGATATGGAAGGATTCTTACCATTTTATTCCTATTCCTACTTCGGGGAAATCCAAAATATGTAAATGCGATTTCATGGCCACGCGAAGTAGAATATTTTTATTCAATTGAAACTGTACAATTCCGCGATTGTACATCGGTTTACGAATGCCTTTGTTGGTCAGTCCGAGATATAAACCTTCTTGCAAAATCAGGCTAAAACGATTGTATTTGAATTCCTGCGCAATGTGAATCCCTGTTTGAAAATCATCAATGGAACTATGAATCTCACCTCGCGATTCCATTTGCGTTTGAATGGATTCGTCGTAGAAAACATCGGCACCTATTCCGAGGTGAACTCCTCTAAAAAACGCTCTATTCATTCCTCCCGTTATCGACGAAGTGAAAAAGAAATCGGAAGCAATGGCTCGAGTTTGTTTGGCACCAGCGCTAACCACGAATTCAAAATTATTGCCTCGTGTAAAAGCCGATAAAGGGTCGGTATTTTTCTGTTCCATTTCACCCACTTGATAGCGAATGCCTGCAAAAAAAGTTACGTTGTTCAAGCCCAAATTCGGGTCACCTGTATTCCCATTTGAAAAATGATCAAAAGAAATACCCATGTTCGCCGTGAATTTATCGCGTAACAAATAAGAGGCTCCAACGCGACAATTGAAATGAACGTTTACATGCGAGCCAATACCTACGTTTTCATAATTATTTTCAAGATGAAATTTGCGTGTTATGTATCCACCACCAATTCCAGTTTGATTGTAGACTTTGAATCGTTCTCTAGAAATAAAATTGACTTTGAAAAAATAATTTAGAGCAAAAGCATTTCCAAAAACCTCTTTGTTTCCAAAAGTAGTGTGATAAAATGAAAAGCCATATTCTGGATGTTTATACAGACGTTCCCAGTCGTTCTTCCCTATTGTTTGTTTCGAAAAATCAAGGGTGAAGCTGTGTATGTTTTTGTCCACCAGATGAGTAATAAAAGAATACTCAGGAAGGGCTACGCCAAAATGATAGTTGGCGGTTACACGCGCATTCTTGAAAAAATTTGATTGCGCCTTAACAGAATGAACTGTTAGCATTAGTAAGACAAAAAATAAAGTTTTGGGTATTCGCAATCGTATAATTTTCCACTAAAATATGGAATCCGTTTGGGAAAGGAGAAATTAAATTTGGTCTAATTCAACAGCTTCAACAGAAACAATTTCTGGAGCCACTTTTTTGACGGCTTGTTCAACACCGGCTTTCAAAGTCATTAAACTCATGGAACAATCACTGCATGCTCCGAGTAATTGGATTTGAGCAACTCCATCATCTGTGATATCAATCAACTTCATGTCACCTCCGTCCGCTTCAAAAAATGGGCGAAGTGATGCCAAAGCTTCATTTATCTTAACCGTTAAGTCTGGTTTATTCAAATTCATGCTTTGCTTTTTTCTACTGATTTGGTTTTCAAATCTTTTAAACTCGATGTAAAAGTACGAACTAATTCCTCAAATGCTTGTCCCGTTATACTGTTCTCTTGAAAAACGGCTGGTCGACCCGCATCACCTGCCTCACGCACACTTTGCACCAAAGGAATGTGACCTAAGAAAGGAACATTCATTCCAGCAGCTAAATTCTTCGCCCCATCACGACCAAAAAGATAGTATTTGTTATCCGGCAATTCAGCTGGTGTAAACCAAGACATATTTTCAACAATACCAACAATAGGCACTTTCAGGCTGTCCATGCGGAACATATTCACTCCTCTTCTTGCATCAGCTAACGCAACTTCCTGCGGTGTACTTACGATAACGGCTCCATCCAATGGAACAGTTTGCACCAAACTCAAGTGGATATCACCTGTTCCAGGAGGCAAATCGATTAAAAGGTAATCTAACTCTCCCCAATGTGCATCGGTAAACATTTGCGTCAAAGCTTTTGCCGCCATAGGTCCGCGCCAAACGACCGCATTATCCGCTTCCGTGAAAAATCCAATAGAAAGAATTGAGATTCCGTAACTCACAACGGGTGTGATTTTCGGTGTACCTTCCACTTCAATCATCGTTGGTCGTTCATTGACCACATCAAACATAGTTGGTATTGATGGACCATAAATATCCGCATCAACGATACCGACTTTGAAGCCCATTTTAGCTAATCCTCCCGCTAAGTTTGCTGTAACGGTAGATTTCCCTACACCTCCTTTTCCAGAGGCAACGGCAACAATATTTTTTACATCTGGTAAAATCTTTCTATGGGCAGATTGTACTTCAGAACTCGCCCCTTTGACTTGAGATTTCACCGTGATTTCTTGTCCGAATGCTCTTTTCAAATTAAAATCGAGCGCTTCTTGCATCCGTTTGCGGGCGTGTAAGGCTGGATTCGAGACAGTAATACTTACGTCAATCGAATTATCCGTATACGATATATCTTGAACAAAGTTTAATGAAACAATGTCCTTTTTTAAATCTGGGTCTAAAATGCCGCCTAGAACGGTCAGAATGTTTTCTCGATTGATTTCCATGGTATAATTTGTGGGTGCAAATTTACGTTAAGAACTATTTGTTTGATTTAACGGAGCGAATAGTCTTTGCCATCAATTCAATGATCACGCGCTCATATCCTTCATCAGGACTGCGGAATTCGTAAGTAATTCCATCGATAATTTTTTCGGCAAAAACATGATAAGAAATATGCGGAACACCCACGTCTTTAGAAGCTTGTTTGAGTCCATTAACCTTTAACTTTGTTTCGTAAACAATAAAATCAGGTTCATCAACAAGGTATTTTATTTCGTAAATCTCTAAGTCTTCATTCTGACTTTTTTTGTCGGCAACCAATCCTCGATTTGCTCCCCAATCTTCGATATGTACTTTAAAATTAGGCCCAACTTGGATATCCCATTTAAAACCATCCTCTTCATGAAAAACTTCTGGTTTGGTTGATGCACCGATATTTGCCGTTTCGTCTGGCAGCATCATGGTTCCTTTAATATCAAAGGGACGTAAATCAAATGACTGAAATACATCGTAATTATCGCTTAGGTCGATTGTATCCCCCTTAACCACAGGATCTTGTTTACAAGCACCAAATAGCAAGCTAACGAAAAATAAAAGTAATACTATTGAACTTTTTTGTAGTCTCAAACGTTTATCTTTGGAACGGTATTAGTAAAATCGGTAATTCTTATCGAAACAAATATAAATGAATTAATTTTAATCCGTAATACCGAAACGGAAAAAGTGATTTTTTAGAGGAAAAATGGGTGAATACAAAATAAAAGATATTGAAACGCTTACGGGTATAAAGTCCCACACTATCCGTATTTGGGAAAAGCGTTACGGAATAATCAAGCCTCAAAGAACCGAAACAAAGATCAGAACGTATTCGGATGAGGACTTAACCGAAATCTTAAACGTTGCAATTCTGAATAAGAATGGGTGGAAGATTTCGCACATTGCTAACTTACCTGCTCAAGAAAGAAAAACCAAAGTCTTAGACCTTCAGGCTAGTGAAAAAGGAGACATTCATTTTGAAAAACTATTACTCTCTTTGATTGAATTGGATGAAGCGAGTTTTCACGAAACGTTGGACAGTTTGATTGAAAAGCATGGATTGGAAACTGCCTTTTCAAAGCACCTCGTTGAATTTCTAGAACGAATCGGTGTAATGTGGTTAATAGGAACCATAAATGCATCCCAAGAACATTTCATGAGTCATTTGATTCGTCAATTGCTTATTTCAGCTACGGCCGAATTACCTGTTCCAGATACCAATTCACCAAAAGTCCTTTTGTTTTTACCCGAGCATGAATGGCATGAAATAAGTTTACTTTTCTATCACTTCGTATTAAGAAACAATGGTGTTCATTCATTCTATTTGGGACAAAGTTTACCGTATGACGCCCTTGTGGAAACCGTTGAAAGCTTAAAACCAAAAGCTATTTTGACTTCAATTTTGACAGCTACTAGCGATGCCTATTATTTGAAGTTGTTTAAAAAGATGAAAGAAGATTTGGGTGATATTCCTATTTACGCAGGAGGAAATCAAGTAAAAGCGCAAGAAAAAAAATTGAAGAAATATATAAATCCAGTTCACACCGTGAAGGATTTGGAAGCCCTATTCTTTATTAAATAAGCATTATTCCTTGGGCATTCATTTTGTCGATGTGTTTGATATTCTCTTCCTTTATCGTTTCAGGTAAAAAGACAAATTTCTTGTCGTACATCACGTCATTAATCCAAAAACTGACCCAATATTCATTCGCCAAACCGAAAACTTCTTCCATAATCGGTTCAATTTTAGC
>CBFIBY010000011.1:0-33507 GCA_965660955.1 Crocinitomicaceae bacterium
GTAAAAACTATAGTTCTGGAGATGGAGTTGCACATTTTATTGGGAGAATAAAATTTCTATTATAAGCAGACTTTTGTCTATTACAATAATACTGGAATTAGACACTTCTTTCTCCTCAATCAAAACTGATTCTTAACAAGTAGAAGTTGATTCAATCTGAAAGGAACAATTCCGAAGCAATGTAATCTGCCAATAACCAACCTTCACCAATCAACGTAATATATTCATTTTCTTCTTTTAGCCACTTCTTTTCAACAAACTCGTTTTTCGCTCTAACAAACTCAACTGTTGGGTTTTGTATGCTCGTTAGTTTGTGCATGCTTACACCCCATTTGGTCCGTAAACCTGTTAAAATCGCTTCATTAAATTGCTGTGTTGTCGTTAGTGTTTCGAAATCAAAATATGCGTCTCCTTCCTCAAACAATTTCATATATTGGGCATTGTTCGCAACATTGAACCTTCTTATTGAACCGTTAAAACTATGTGCCGAAGGACCAACTCCTACATAAGAAATTCCTTTCCAATAGGCCGAATTATGCACGGCTTCTTTCCCTGGCAGACAGAAATTCGACACTTCGTATTGTTCATATCCTGCCTTCTTCAAATATGCAACTAGGAACTCAAACTGCTCAGCTTGCTCGTCTTCGGTTGATGGAATGATCTGCTTATTCTCCACTTTCTTCGCTAAAATGGTTTTTTCTTCGACAGTTAAACAATATGCCGAGATATGACTTACACCGTAATCAATTACGTTTTGGATGTTCTCCTGCCAATCCTTGAGCGTTAAATTGGGTAATCCATAGATCAAATCTACTGAAAATGAGTCGAATCCATATTCTCGTGCGAGACCGATGCATGTTTCAGCTTCTACGACAGAATGGGCGCGATTCATCCATTTTAGATCTTCTTCCCGAAATGACTGAATACCGATACTGAGTCTATTAATCCCAATTTCCTTCCAAGCGCGTAAATTTTCAACTTGAATGTCATCTGGGTTCGCTTCTAGTGTGACTTCAGATAACTCACTTACGTCGTAATTATTATGCACTGCAAGGAAGATTTCTTTCAATTCTAGCTCGTTTATCAAACTTGGCGTACCCCCACCAAAATAAAGTGATTTTACTTTTTGTTGAGACAATTCAATTTTCCGAGATTCAAGTTCTAAACAAATGGTTTTAATCATTCGTTTATAGTATGATTCAAAAGTGGTGCTAAAATGAAAATCACAATAGCTACAACGTTGTTTACAAAATGGAATATGAATGTATATACCCGCCACTTTGCAATAATACAAAGACAGGCGTTAAAACGCACCAAAAGATTTTGACTATTCGATTTTTTGTATAACTTGCATTGAAGTTGAAGGAGTTAGTATGGAGGACTTTAGCAAAAATAAAGACAATTTAAATCGTGAATTGGAACAGTTCATTCGCACGCTTAATACCCTTTTGCCTCGTTACTCCTTGTTATTGAAAAAACCCAAATTAGATCCCAAAGAGATTAAAGAATTAGGAGAAATCGAACACTTTTTGATTGAAATAAATGGGAAGATTTCGGAAATCAAGAACATGCTTGAACATGACCTTTTCGGGCATTCGATTGATTATTATTACCAAACGAAACGAAAAGCGCAGAATGGTGATTTCGAAGCGAAGTTGAAATTAGAAAAATTGCGTGAAGCCTTTAATGAATCGTTGAAAGGTGATACGTTAGTAAATTGGAACTAACCTATTTTTTACAGACAATTGAACGAATACGTGTTATTCCATTTAGGTCTACCATCGTTACATTTACTTCGAAAGAAGCTCCGTCTGGGAACAAACTAATTTGACCCATCGTCAACATATCTATTTCACTTCCTTTACCTTGGCCAATAGTCACTCCATCTTTAAGAACTGTCCATGAAGTAATCTCAGACAGTTTTTCGAAATAAGGGAATACATCGTTTTTTAAAGTCAATTTTGGTTCCTCCATCGAAAACGTCCCATCCTCTGTTGCGAACTGAACACCAACATCTGGAACTCGGCTCACTTCGTAGTCATAACGATTCATTTCGTTTCCTTCGTTATCCGTAATAATTAGAACAACAGTTCTTTCTTTTCCAGGGTAAAGAACATAACGACCTTCAGAAGTTGTACCATCGTTTGCTTGCAAAACCTTTAATTCACCGCCTTCAACCGTAACATTGAATTTACGATTCAACCCTTCGTTATCTTGGACGAAAATGACATTATCAAATCCTCTGAATACTACATCTTGAGGTGCTCCTCCTGGCATTGAAGCCGTTTGACCAAATGCTCCAAAACCCATGAAGCTTGCGAAAAATACGGTCGTGATTATATTTTTCATATCTCCTAAATTTTCATTTTTTATTTCCAAACAACGGCAATTTTACCGGTACTCTTTCCAGATGCTAATTCCATAACGGCGGAATTAAATTCGGTTACCACAAACTCTCCTCCAACTTGAGGAATCAATTGCCCGCTCTGATACATCTTAAATACTTCTTTCAAACATTCTGAAAGTACTTCCGGTTTATTATCGGCGATTTTCAGCATGTTTACTCCAAGAAGACTTTTCGACCTCATCATGAATCCAATTGGCATAGGACGTCCCATTTTTCGTAGGAAGTTTATACCTGAGAGAATGCCCCACTTTCCGTTCGTCAATTGCGAACCACCAAATAGAAACATTCTTCCAGCTGAACCTAACAGTTTGAAGTCTTTCTTAAACGTATCTCCAGCTACTGGATTAAACGAAACATCGAGTCGATGGTTGCCCAAAATTTGACTTATTCTTTCAAAATAATCACCCTGAGAATAATCGATAACGTGATCAGCTCCAAGTTCTTTGACCAAAGATTCCTTTTTCGATGATCCTATTTTCGCAAACACCTCTGCTCCTTCCTTCTTGCACATTTGCACAAGTAAACTGCCGACTCCACCTGCGGCGGCATGAATTAAGACACGCTCATTTTTCCGAACAGGAGATAAATACTTGGCCATGTAATACGCCGTTACACCTTGTGTACAAAGAGCAAGGGCTTCAACCGATGGAATATCTTCAATTAAGATTATGGCATGTTCTTCAGTCACGACATGCCTCGCATAGCCACCAAATCGACAAAAAGCAAGTACGCGTTTACCAACCAAATGTTGAGCAACGGCAGCACCTACTTCTTGAATCTTTCCTACTACTTCATAACCAACAACACAGGGCATTGGTGGAGCTTCTCGATACAAACCTTGACTGGCCATCACATCCGCATAATTCAGACCAAAGGCTTCACTTTCTATTAAAATCTGATTCGATTCAAGCGCAGGAATCTCCCATTCCTTCCTTTCAAAAGTTCCAACAGGTCTCCCTTTTTTCGTTAATACGATTGCTTCTGTTTTCATTATTATTAGGTCTTGGACCGCTTCGCTGATGGAGGCTGGACCGCTTCGCTGTTGGATGATCAATAGTCCATCATCCAACAGTTCCGAAGGGACGATCCAGCCTCCATCAGCGAAGCGATTTATTTTCTTTTTTCTCGTTTTTTTAACTCTTTCGCTTCCTCCTTTGAAATTCCTTCAATGACGACAACAATTTCACCTTTCGGAGGATTTTTCTCGAAGTACTCTTTCAGTTCAACTGCAGTTCCTCGATGATAGGTTTCAAACATTTTTGAAATTTCACGCACCACGCAAACATTTCTTTCCGGGCTTATAAGTTCAGCGATTTGCGCCATGCATTTTGCCAGTCGATGCGGTGACTCGTACAAAACAACTGTCCGCTCTTCCTTCCCAATTTCCAACAATTTGGATTGGCGTCCTTTTTTGTGCGGCAAAAACCCTTCAAAGACAAAACGATCACATGCCATTCCGCTGGCAACTAGTGCAGGAATTATTGCGGTAGGCCCAGGCAAACATTCCACTTTAACGTCAGCATCTATACACGCTCGGACGAGTAAAAAACCAGGATCTGAAATACCTGGTGTCCCCGCATCAGAAATCAACGCAACACTGCCAGCAGATTGGATTTTGGCAACCGTATTTTCCAACGCTTTGTGCTCATTGTGGGCATGAAAAGCAACCAACGGTTTTGATATTTCCAAATGCTTCAGCAACTTCCCGCTCGTTCGCGTATCCTCCGCCAAAATGAAATCGCATTCTTTCAAAACACGAATTGCTCGAAGCGTAATGTCTTCAAGATTTCCGATGGGTGTTGGAACTAAAATAAGGTGCGCCATGAGGCAAAGATAATCACTTATTATTGATTGATTCGTTGAAAATAACTCTATCTAGAATCATTCCAAATTAGCTTGAATCCCTTGAAATGACTATCGTATGACAATTCTCTGACATAGCGGACGTACATTTGTATGAGAGAAGAAAGCATGTACGCACAATTTCAAGTTATCGCATTCACGCACAGCAATTTAGATGTTGCTGAAATTGGTCAACTTCACATTGAGGAAGAGGAACGAAAGACGCGTTTGGAGGCAATTAAAGAAGAAATGAATTGGTCGGAACTGATTTTTCTTTCTACTTGCAACCGTGTTGAATTCTTTTTTTGTGGAGAATCAAGCGGAACAGAAGAGCGTTTACATCAGTTTTTTCAGTCGCTTTATCCTCATCTTTCTGAGGAGAAAATTCAACTTTTTGTTTCAAGTACGCATCACGAACAAGGAGAGCCAGCAATGGAACATTTGTTGCGCGTTGCTTCTTCAATCGACTCGATGGTAATTGGTGAAAGAGAAATCATCACACAAGTTCGAAAAGCATATGAAGACAGTCACAAGAATGGCTTAGCGGGTGATTTTACGCGTTTGGCCATCAAACAAACGATTGAAACGGCTAAGAAAGTCTATACCGAAACATCTATTTCAAAAAAGCCAGTTTCTGTAGTTTCTTTAGCGTATCACCGTCTGCGTGATTTGAACATTCCATTGGATGCCAGAATTGTAATCGTCGGAGCAGGTGTGACTAACACCAACTTGAGTCGTTTTTTGAAAAAACACGGTTACACGAATTTTGTGGTCTTCAATCGAACGTTGAGCAAAGCAGAATCATTGGCATCAGATCTTAAGGGGGTCGCTTTCCCATTGGCCGATTTAAATACTCACAGCGAAGGTTTTGACGTGTTGATATCCTGCACAGGAACTGATCGTCATTTGGTGACACCCGAAATTTATACGCAGCTTCTCAACGGAGAAACGGATAAAAAAGTAGTCATTGACATCGCTATCCCGCAAGATTTGGATCCAGTCATTTTGGACCAACATCCTGTTTTTCATATTTCTGTATCTCTTCTTCAGAAAATTTCAGAAGCTAATTTGAGAGAACGTTCAGCAGAAATCAATCATGTTGAAGAAATCATTTCATGGTCTTTGACCCAGTTTAACTTGTTGCACAAAGAACGGAACGTTGAGTTGGCCATGCGATCTGTACCCCAAAAAGTAAAAGAAATTAAATCCATTGCGATGAACGAAGTTTTCAAAGAGGACTTGGAAGGTTTGGATGAAAATTCAAAAGAAGTCTTGGAAAAAATCGTTGGTTACATGGAGAAAAAATACATGAGTGTTCCCATGAAAATGGCGAAGGAAATCTTATTAAAATCAAATTAATTCATGTCGAAAGTAATAATTGGTTCCAGAGGTAGCGATTTAGCCCTTTGGCAGGCAAATCACGTCAAAAATCAACTGGAAAATCTTGGTCACGAAGTAGAAATTAAAATCATTGTGACCCAAGGAGATGCCATTCAACATCTAAGTTTTGACAAGCTAGAGGGGAAAGGTTTTTTCACCAAAGAAATTGAGACCGAACTGCTTTCAGGTAAGATTGACTTAGCCGTTCATTCGCACAAAGATTTGGAAACGAATCCGCCCGCTGGCTTGAAAATTGCAGCTGTTTCGGAAAGAGAAAATCCGGCAGACCTCTTGTTGATTCGCAAAGAAGCTTTTGATGAAAGTCAACCTTGGAAGCTGAAAACGAACGCGACCATTGGTACATCCTCAGCGAGAAGAAAGTCACTTATACATGCGTTTCGTTCAGATTGCACCATAAAAGATTTACGCGGAAACGTTCCAACGAGAATTGGCAAATTGTCCAACAACGAATATGATGCCATAGTTTTGGCAAAAGCTGGAGTTGATAGACTTAAATTAGACCTTTCTGAATTCGGCGTTCACGTCATGGATACGACACAATTCGTTCCTGCTCCTGCACAAGGTGTTCTTGGTTTGCAAATTCGTGAAGACGATGTGCGTATGGCTGAAATCATAAAGCCTTTGCACAACCAGGAAGTACACAACCGAATTAGAATTGAACGTAAAGTTTTGAATTTACTCGAAGGAGGTTGCCAACTTCCACTCGGCGTTTTTTGTGATGAGTCAGGACACATCCACGTTTCTCATTCCGATTCCTCAGAAACCGCCGCTGACATTCTTCATTTTGAACACAATGGCGCATTCGATATTGCCGAAAAAATTGTCGCTCAACTAAAGGCAAAATCATGAAAATTTTCATAACCAAATCAAGCGAGGACGCAAGTTGGCTCAAAGAATTCTGCGACGAAAACGATTGGAAGCTGTATGCTGAACCCATGATTTCTTTTGCTCCTATGGAATTTAAAATTCCAGAAGATGCCGCGATTATTTTCTTTAGCTCCAAAAATGGTGTCCGTTACTTTCTAGATCAAAACACCATTCCAGAGGCCATGGAAGTTGCGTGTATTGGAAGAGAAACAGCTCGTGTTCTAAGAAAACATAACATTGAACCCAATTACATCGGCGACCGCAGTGGTGACCCCGAACAAGTGGGTCAGGACTTTCAGAAATTTACCGCTGGACGAAAGATCTTTTTCCCAACGAGTAATGCTTCTCTGCATACAGTTGCCAATCTTTTTCCAGAAGATCAAAAAACCATCGCGTCGATCTACGAAACGAATATTACAGCCAAAAAAATTACTGAATCTGACGTATACATTTTCTCAAGTCCAAGCAATGTAAAAGGTTTTTTGGAAGCGAATAAACCTCCGAAAGGGAAAACGGTTGTCGCTTGGGGAACGATTACTGATCAAACCTTGGAAAAGGAAGAAATCCATGCAGATTATGTCCTTGAATCCGCTCAAAAAGAAGAGTTGTTGGAGTTTTTGGCGACTTTGTGATTTCTTCTCAACTCCTTCTTCTATTATTTCGTATTTTTACCCTTCAATAAAACAGATATATGGGTTGTGCTAGTTGTAGCAGTGGTGGAGGAACTCCCCGCGGATGTAAGAACAACGGTACCTGTAGCTCTGGCGGATGCAATAAATTAGAAGTGTACGATTGGTTGGGAAACATGAGTTTACCGGCTGGTCAATCACCATACGATATAGTAGAAATTCGATTTAAAAATAGTCGTAAAAATTTCTACAGGAATGCAAGTAATATTAGCCTTTGTGTAGGCGATGTGGTGGCAGTGGAAGCAAGTCCCGGTCACGATATAGGTGTCGTTTCAGCACAAGGTGAATTAGCCAGAATACAAGTAGCGAAGAAAGCTCCAGGTTTAAAACCAATGGAGATAAAGAAGATTTATCGAATCGCCGAGCAGGAAGATGTCGATAAATGGGTCAATGCCCGTTCCCTTGAAAAAGACGTGATGTTTCAGGCTAGAACGCTCGCTTTGAAACTAGGTCTGCAGATGAAAATTTCGGATGTGGAATACCAAGGTGATTTGTCTAAAGCTACATTCTATTACACTGCCGACTCAAGAGTTGATTTCCGTCAGTTGATTAAAGATATGGCCGACACGTTCAAGATTCGTATTGAAATGCGTCAGATTGGATCACGTCAAGAAGCAGCTCGACTTGGAGGAATTGGTTCTTGTGGACGTGAATTGTGTTGTTCAACATGGTTAACCGATTTTCGCTCCGTTTCAACTTCTGCTGCTCGTTATCAGCAATTATCCTTGAATCCGCAGAAATTAGCCGGACAATGTGGGAAATTGAAGTGCTGTCTGAACTATGAGTTGGATATGTACATCGAGGCGGTGAAATCCTTTCCGAAAGCAGATACAAAATTGTACACAGCAAAGGGAATGGCTTATCACATCAAAACGGATGTATTCAAAAAGCAAATGTGGTTTGCTTACGAACGCAGTGTTGAAAGTGGCGGTCTAGTTGCCTTGCATCCGGATCGTGTTCGAGAAATCGTTGCAATGAATAAGGCGGATAAAAAACCTGCGGATTTGAAAGAATTCATGGAGGTTGTTGCGATTAAAGAACCGGATTACTCCAATGTAGTTGGACAGGATGATTTGAATCGTTTCGACAGTTTGAACAAAAAGAAAAAACGGCGCAAAAAGAAACCATCAGGAAATCGTCAAGGTGGAAATGGACCGCGTCAAGAAAACGCGAATCGTTCGAAAAACAAACCGCGTGGACCACGACCTCCAAAAAAGCAAAACAATCAGAAGCCGACAGGTGCTCAGAAAACTGGGCAAGCTGAAGGTGGAGAAGCGCCAAAGAATAATAAGCCAAGAAATAATAACAAAAGAAGAAGACCAAACAACAAGAATCGTGGGTCGCAAGAGAAGAAAAGTGAAGATTAAATTTATATATCTGTTGTTTTTAGGAGTAGTTCTACTGTCATCATGCGTGGAGACACCACACTATGACAAAACCTATTCCTTTGAAAATTTCACCTGGGATCAAAAGGTGAAACCTTCTTTTTCGTTTGAAATTAAGGATACGACAAAAGTGTATGACTTCGTGATTACTCTGCGAACAACTACAAGTTATAGCTTTAATAATTTGTGGGTCTTTTTAAATTCGAAAACTCCTTCAGGGATTAAAGGTCGTGAACCCTTTCAAATTCGTATATCGAACGATGACGGAAGTTGGATTGGAACTAAGACGGGAACAATCGTTGAGAATCAACTTGTCTTCAGAGCACGAAAATTTCCGGAGGTGGGTAAATTTACTTTCGAAATTGAACAAGGCATAACTGAAGAAGTAATTGACGAAGTTTTGGATATTGGGCTTCGGGTCTCTGAACAGAAATAGGCTATTTTTTCTTACTCTTCTTCTTTTTAAGCGCTTTACTCTTGTATTTTCGAGTAAAAGAAAAGGATAAAATATGCTCATACTTTGGAGAAATGGTCGAAAATCCATACATATATTTCAAACTAATGTTGTACGGTCCAATTGATTCAAACTCCATTCCTGCCGCCAAACGAATCTTATTCATAAAAAAGCCATGTTCATTGTCATTTCGGAAAAAGAATTCGGATGAAAAGAGCGGTGAAATAATACTATTATCGATATCATAAACAATCGACGGTTTGAAACGATACCCTGGCGCCAAATCTGAAAAACTTGACTCTGGTGTGCGCACTCTTGAGAGTGTTGTTTGGGCTCTCGCTCTTAATCCCAACTCAAAACGATTCCAGCGCTTACCAAAGTTCAAATTCAAATTAACACGGTGTGAAAGTTTGTAATTTGAGTACTTATTCCTATTCAATACAAAACGATAATCAAGTGAGGGCTTGAACCATTTCGTAACTTCATATTTTGTCGTTAGTTCCGTGAAAAATGTGTTCAACACCACTGGCTCCATTCTTAGATTCAATTCGCCATAAAAATCGAGCTTTTTGGTCAAGCTATATTTCGCACCACCCGACAACCATAATTCAGTATCCGTTTGAGACTTCGCTGAAGTAAAGCAGAAAGCAAAAACCAAGAAAAGAAAGTACTTTTTCATTAGTCTTCGACTTCAATAATTCCGACACTAACGATTTCCTTTGCTTTTGTAATTTCAACCGTCTTGATGATTGTGTTTTTACCTGAAGGACAAGTGTTACAATCCTCATAGGTATAAATCGTGTAATTTCCTTTTTCTAAATAGTTGAATTCAAAATTTCCGTCATAGCTCGTTTCAACTTTGTCATCATGCACCGTTCCCCCTTCACCGTATATAATATATACATCATGATCGGCAGCATCAAAGGTTGCTATAACTGTTCCTGCACTGTTCACCTTGTTAGCAATAATTTTTCCTGTAATGGACGAAGAACCTCCTTCACCTTCTACTTTTTTACAGGATTGAAATGCAACGGCAACGAGCATTAGAAGTGTTGCAATAAGGCTAAATCTTTTCATAATGTTGGTTTATATAGAGATTCCAAATGTACAAATAAAAACTTTTTAAAGAAGGGAATAATTGTCCCCCATTACTTTCCGTATTAACACAACTGTTTACTGAATTTTTCGTCTAAAAGTTGAAAGTACAAGACAGACCTCATTTTGTTTTTTATTAAAGAATTAAATTTTGTATTTTTCAAATTGCTTAAATAAAATTGTAACAAGCGTTTCAACTATGAAAAAATTTATACTTGCTACCCTATTAATGGGGCTTTGCGGTCTAACGAATGCGCAAATTGTAATCAACGAATTTTCTTGTTCCAACTTCAACGGTCCGCAGGATGCCTTCGGAGAAAGAAAGGATTGGGTTGAGTTATATAATCCAACAGGTGCTGCTGTTGATTTGACTGGATACTACCTTTCCGATAAATCCGGAAATTTAACCAAATGGCAAATCCCTAGCGGAAGTGTGCCGGCAAATGGATATACCATGGTGTACTTTACCAAGCGAGGAATTGTGTCTGGAACAGAAATTCATCCCGATTTCACCCTTAGTCAGACACAAGGGGAATGGATCATACTTACCAATTCCTTTGGGAATGTTTCAGATTCTTTAAAAATTGTATTACCTACGAAATCAGATCATTCTTGGGGAAGAGATGTAGATGGAGGTTCGACTTGGAAGCTTTTCCTTAGTCCAACTCCTAACGCACCGAATACCGGTGGGATAGATTACTATACGCCTCGACCAATATTGGATGTTGCACCGGGATTCTATCCAGGAGCACAAACTGTTACGATAACTTGTCCTGATCCAGGAGCAACGATTCGCTATACATTGGACGGGTCGGCAGTCGATGCCACTTCACCCGTTTACACTGCGCCATTAAATATTGCAGTAACGACTGTTGTTCGCGCTGGAGCTTTTAGCACGACGAACGAGCCGAGTTTCATGGAAACGAATACCTATTTCATTAATTCAACGCATACTTTACCCGTCGTCTCTATTTGTGGAGCCAGCGTTTATACGTTAATTGCCAATGGACAGCAATGGGGAGGCGGTGGACCGAATAAAGTCGGGCATTTCGAGATTTTCGAACAAGATCAATCATTCATTGATGAAGGGCAAGGTCACTATAATAAACATGGAAATGATTCTTGGGCATATGACCAACGTGGATTTGATTTCATTATGCGAGATCAAATGGGTTACAACAATGAAATTCACCACCAAATTTTTCCTGAAAAATCAAGAGCAGACTTTCAACGCTTGATCCTGAAACCTGCCGCTAACGATAATTATTCTTTCGAGGATGGTGCGCACATTCGTGATGCTTTTGTACATACTTTATCGATCCGAGCGGACTTGAAAATGGATGAAAGAACATGGAGACCGTGTATTCTTTATTTGAATGGAGAATATTGGGGTGTTTATGAACTCCGTGAAAAAGCCGATGACCACGACTATACGGAATACTATTATGGCCAAAACAAATTTAATTTAGAATACCTTAAAACCTGGGGTGGAACTTGGGAAGAATATGGTGCTCCAAATGCACAAAACAATTGGGATGCCTTGACGAATTACGTCGCAGCTAATAATATGGGTGTTCAGGCCAACTTCGACTATGTAGATAGCTTATTGAATTGGCACTCGCTTGTTGATTATTTTGTATTCAATTCTTATATCGTTTCTCAGGATTGGTTGAATTGGAACACGGCGTGGTGGAGAGGGTTGGACCAGACCGAAGATAAACGGAAATGGAGATATGTACTTTGGGATATGGATGCATCATTCGGACACTATATCAACTATACGGGTATTCCTGATCCCACAGCAAACGCCGACCCATGTAATGTAGAAAACCTTCCAAATCCAGGAGGACAAGGGCACACTGACGTTCTTCAAAAATTAATAGATGAGCAACCTGAAGTAGAACAATATTATATCACACGATACATTGATTTGATCAACACTTCTTTCTCATGTCCATCTATGCAACAATTATTGGACAGTATGATTGCTGAAATTCAGCCTGAAATGCAAGGACAAATTGACAAATGGGGAGGAACATACGCTGGTTGGCAAGCGAATGTGCAACAGTTAAAAGACTTCATTGATTTAAGATGTACGGCACTCACAGCAGGGTTAATCGGTTGCTATAATTTGGATGGCCCTTATTTAACCACCTTCAACGTAACACCAAACGGATCTGGAAATATCAAAGTGAATTCTACTTGGATGCCAACTGATCCTTGGACGGCCTCATATTTTGGTGGGATCGTCACTTTACTCGATGAACAAGCAAGTCCTGGTTTTGTATTTGACCATTGGGAGTCAGATATAGGAGGTTTAGATAGTATTCCAACGAGTTCACAAAACTCAATTACGGTTTCGGCCCCAGGAACAATTACTGCTGTATTCAAAGCTGTTACGGTTCCCGGCCCTCCTGCGCCTCCTGCTCCACCGGTCAGTAATTTAAAAGGAATTCAATTCCCAACAGCGTTTAGCCCTAACGAAGATCAAAGCAACGAAGCTTTTAAACTGCATGTTGGTGGTGATGTAAGTTCGTTCACGTTTAAGGTATTCGATCGCTGGGGAACACAACTTGTTTCTACGGATGATCCCAACTTCACGTGGGATGGATATTTCAAAGGTAAGGCACTTCAATCAGGTGTTTATGTCTACCAGATGGATATCCAATTCAAGAACGGAGACATCGAAAATAAATCAGGAAATATTACAATCGTACGATGAGAATTCTAAAGACACTCTTGGTCCTTAGTTGCTTCACTGCCTTCGGATCGTTTGGACAAGATTTGCACTTTTCTCAAATTGCGCAAACACCTCTTTTACTCAATCCTGGAGCAACAGGTATGATGGATGGTTGGATGCGTGCGAGTATTCAACATAGAAATCAGTGGGTTGGTTCAAATGGTAAATACAACAACTCCATGGTTGCGCTCGACTTCAACATGTTGAAGGACGATGTTCGGTCTGGTGCTTTTTTAGGCTTAGGCGTGTTTTTTCTAAACGACGGTGCAGGAGATGGAAACTATGGAAAACAAAGTGGTAGTCTTTCTCTTAGTGGTGCCATCCCTATGGGAAGAACAGGCAATCATGTGCTGTCCTTAGGATTACAAGCCGGTTTTGCGAGTACAAGTATAAAAGGTCAAAATTTGTTGTTTGAAAGTCAATGGAATGGAGAATCATATGACCCGACTATTTTATCAGGTGAGGCGATTGTTCCCAGCTATAGTTATTCTGACGTTAGCACAGGATTATATTACACCGTTGATGGGTCAAATAGTTCTTTCGCCGGAAGAAGTAATTCCAAATTGAACCTGGGAGTATCCGTTTTTCATGTGAATAAACCAACTCTGAGATACTCCATAAGCAGCACAGAAAGGCTGAATAGAAAATTAATTGTACATGGTAACTACATCCATGATATCGCGGCTTCAAAGTTTCAATTGACGGCCAATGTTGCTCAGTTTTTTCAAGGCAAGCAGAAAATGACTTTAGTTGGCGGAATGCTGGGCTACAAATTTGTGGATGAAGGGAATTTTTCTGGGGCTTCTTCAATTCTTGGGTTTGGAATGCACTTACGTTCTTTAGAATCTGTCATTCCTTCATTGATGGTTCAGCACAAAGGCTTCCGATTTGAAGTTTCTTATGATGCAACCGTTTCAGCATGGCGAAAAGCGCAAGGTGGAGGATCACTCGAATTCTCTTTGGTCTATACGTACTTCGATAATGGTCTCTTTAGTAACAAAAACTTTAAGTAGTTTTCTGCGACTTTAGCGACCTGAAGAACCTGAATATTCTTTTTCGGAAAAAAACGAAAAGTAGGATATAAGGAATCGCCATCAAGAATAATATCCCTTTGTTGATGTTCGTTCCAAAAGAATCTTCACCCAAACCACTTGATTGTTCAGCAATCAATTTACATTGCGAACAACCCTGTGCCTCCGCATAAGAGGCAATAAATAGTACTGAAAAAATCAAAACCAATTTGGATATCTTGCTCATGTTACAAATTTACAACCTTTTCCAATGAGATTGAAATAATTACCGTTGGACTACTATAATTTCTCTTAAATTCTATTCATTACACCTCTATTTTTCTACTACATTTGCTTTATGAATAAACACTTGACATACATTCTGGGAATAGCGTTGATTTCATTTGCCCTTTTTAGCTGTGGAGGAGACAGCGAGCCCATTGCAAAAGAAACGACTCGAAACTTGGACACCTTGCTTATGCAAAGTCCAGATAGCGTGCCTTTACTCGTAGAACATGGTCAATATTATTATGACCAGCATAACTTTGACAAAGCTGTTCCCTCTGCCACCAAGGCATTTCGATTGGATTCTTCGAATTTAAAAGTTCGAATGCTCTATGCCGAAGTATTGAATAATCGACCTGACCGATCAATTCAAGATGTAACCATTGCACAACGTCATTTTGATTACATCATCCAGAAAGAACCAACAAACACAAAAGCAATCATAGGAATAGCTTCTACTTATACCCTAATGCAGGACTTCGATCGTTCCTTCCAATATATCAATGAAGCACTTAAAATTGACAAAAAATACCGAGATGCCTATATTCTGAAAGGAACGAATTACCTTCAATTGGGAAATGTGAAATTGGCAAAGTCATCCTACGAAACAGCTACACAACAAGATCCAGAATTCTTTCAAGCCTATATTGCTCTTGGTGATTTATATGCCAGTGAGGAAAACGAAATTGCGCTTCAATATTATACAACTGCGGCTCAGTTGCAACCGAACGATATCGGTGTTTTGTACAAGCGAGCCTATGCCTATCAAACATTTGGAAGGTATGATGACGCCGCGAACATCTATCGTGAAATGTTCCAAAAGGACGAAACCTTTGCCATGTCCTTGTTTCAGCAAGGATATATTAAACACATCCATTTGAACGAAATAGATAGTGCCATGATTTATTATAATCAGGCCTTGGTTATTGAACCCAAATTTGTTGAGGCATGGCACAACTTAGGTATGTGTTATGAAGCAAAAAATAATCGAGCAAAAGCACTTCAATCTTATTCACGTGCTTTAAAATTGAATCCAAATTTCGCAAAATCAAGAGAAGCAGCTGACAAACTACGGTAATGCAGAAACTCGCACAAAATAGTCTTGAGGCGATCATTCCTATTCTCGGATTTTACTACTGGGATTGGAGTTGGTATTTTATTCTTCTATTCTATATTCTTGACGGCTTGGCGAAAGAAATAATTCTTCACCTCAAATCACAAAAAGTCTATGCCACGCAAGGCGGTGAATCAGCAGTTCGTTTTTGGCAGAGATCAGGAATAAAAAGCGCTTTCATTGTATCTATCACAACTGTGATACTGCACTTCATGTATTACATCAATCATGCGAACGTCGATTTTCTTTCCGAAGTAATCGGTTTTCTTTCCTACAAGGAAATGGGGTTGGCGCAAGGGTGGGTGCTCGTTCCGTTAATTGGATTAAATGTTTGGATGCAGTACAAATTCAATTTCCTAAAAATTGGGCTTCATACCAAAACAAAAATGTCTAGCTTGTGGGGAGAGCACCTTCGAATTCGTATCTTATATTTGATAGTTGTGATAATCGGACTGGGCATCCACTCTGTATTTCACCTTGCCGATTTCGTATTTGTTTGGGCTTCCGTTGCTCTTCCTTTTCTTTTCGAGTTCTTAATTAAACCCGAGAATTAAGTACAAAACGAGCTGTCTCTTTGGTTTTCTGTTCCACTAAAACTTCACGATCTCCACAAACTAAATCTATCGTCTTTTGATCGTAATGGCGAATTGTAACCAGCTCCAGATTTTCATCAAATTTTACCGAATAACTGTTCTCAAAAACTTCCAAAAGTCGATTCAAATCTGATTTATCTTCATCCAACAAAACTGAAAAACTCAAGGCTGAATTTTGCATCAAGTTTATTTTGGCATTTACTCTTGCTAATCGATTAAAAATATCGCTTAAATTCTGTTCCACTAAAAACGAAAAATCTCTTGGGGTAAAGGCTAAAAGCAACTGTTTCTTCTTTACAATGAAAGAAGGTATGAGGTGATCTTCGTCAGAAGCATGCTGAATCATCGTTCCATCATTTTCAGGATGGAGGAATGATTTTACATAAAGAGGAATGCTCTTGTTTTGAAGTGGTTTGACCGTTTTCGGATGAATTACTGAAGCACCATAATAGGAAAGTTCAATCGCTTCTCGAAAAGATATTCGATTGAGTTTAACCGTATTTTCAAAAACCCTTGGGTCTGCGTTTAACATACCGTCCACATCTTTCCATATTGTGACGTCTTCGGCATTTAAGCAATAGGCTAATATTCCAGCCGTAAAATCCGAACCTTCTCTACCTAAAGTCGTTGTATGACCATCTGAGGTATGACCAATAAACCCTTGTGTAATGATGAAGTCGGCTTCTTCAAAAGCAGTATTAACCTTTTCCGTTACTAGCTTTTCACTCGTGATCCAATCTACCTCTCCTTCACGGTAGGCGTGATTCGTGCGAATGATTCGCCGTGCATCAATCCAGGCGGTTTTTTTACCTTGATGTTTTAGAAACGTTGCTATAATTTTTGTCGAACAAATCTCTCCCAATGAAACGATTTGATCGTATTCGAAATTGAAGTTTTTCCTTTCACTTGTTTGAAAACGTCTTCTAATTTTATCAAAAACGTGTTCCAGTTCAGCGTCTATTTTAAACTTTTGTTCGCCAAAAAGGTCTGTCGTAATTTCAAAATGGAACGATGTAAGTTCTGCTAAACTCTTTTCAAATTCAACTTCGTTTTTGTCCCAAATGTGTTGAGCAATTGTTTCCATTGCATTGGTCGTTTTGCCCATTGCAGAGACAACCACGGCTATTTTTATATTCGGATATAACTCTAGAATCTTCGTAACGTTGCGAACAGCTTGAGCATTTTTAACCGAAGCACCACCAAATTTGAAAACTTTCATTTGTTTAGCTCAGTTTATCCGACAATATTCGCATCTCAATTATTGGCGTGATGCGCTCGTATATGATGTTGTTGACGGCCTCAATTATTGGCATATCAACCTGAAATTTCTTGTTTATTTCAATCACGCTTTTTGTTGCATAGTAGCCTTCAGCAATCATGTCCATTTCCAATTGGGCAGATTTAACTGAATATCCTTTCCCTATCATGAATCCGAACGTTCGATTTCTAGAGAATTTAGAATAGGCTGTCACAAGCAAATCGCCAAGATATGCACTTGATTTCACATCACGGTGAATTGGGCTTACCTCATCAATGAAATTCTCTATTTCTATTATCGCATTCGCAATAAGAACAGCTTGGAAATTATCGCCATACCCCAAACCAGCACAAATTCCAGAAGCAATGGCATAAATGTTTTTCAATACAGCGGAAAATTCCGTCCCGAATAAATCATCTGAAACGGTTGTTTTTATATATCGACAACTCAAAGCATCCGCCATCATTTCTGCATTTCTTTCAGAAGGGCAAGCAATCGTTAAATAAGATAACCGTTCAAGTGCAACCTCCTCTGCATGACAAGGTCCACAGATAATTCCAATATCCTCATATGGAATCCCAAAAGTTTTATGAATGAATCTAGCTGGAATGGCGTGATATTCGGGAATGATTCCTTTAACAGCAGAAAAAACGGTTTTTTCACAAAAAATTTGAGAGTCAACCTCAGCAAACATATCCGTCAAAAAGGCCGAAGGAGCAGCTATAATTACTGTATCAGCTTCCTCAATAATAGCACTTAAATCATTGCTAATTGTCAGCTTATCCATGTCAAACTCAACGGATTGAAGATAACGCGGATTCTTGCGGTATGCCGTTAAATGATCTACCGTTTCTTGGGTTCTCACCCACCATAATATTGAATCAGAATTGTTCGAAAGGATTTTCACCAAGGCTGTTGCCCAACTACCTCCTCCGATAACTGCTATTTTCTTTTGATTTTCCATGGGTTGAAGTCACAAAAATAAACAATATATCTGCATTGCCTTCTTCCAATTCAAAGTCCTCTTAATCTAGTCTGTTTTCACCAAACGTAGATTTTCAACTCCATTTTGATGAATCACTCTTACAAAATAAACTGCTGATTCAAGGTCTACCAGGTTTAGACTATGTGTGTTTCCGGTCACCAATAGTTCTGTCATTACAATTTTTCCGCTCATATCGACCAATTCAATACGCTGAACTTCGGAAGATGTATTCCAATTTAAACTAGCTGTTCCGTTCGTCGGATTTGGGGCCAAAGTCAAACCGATTGAATTTAGTTCTGAAATCCCTGTTAAGTCAATCGTAAAGCAAGCCGAAGTATCAACACATCCATTATTCGTGACTTGAACTGCATACGAACCTAAAATTAATGATGGTGTATAGCTAGCGCCGGTCGCACCCGGAATAATGGAATAATTATCTGAACACAACAACCACTGATAATTTGCACTAGGTTGCAACGAAGAAAGAGTACTTCCGCTTTGTGAAACATTCATATTTAAATTGGTTACGGCTATTGCGTGATTTCCACAGGCTGCATTTGTAACGCATCCACCTGTTCCTCGAACATAGTACGTCGTATTTACCAAAGGATTGACATTCAATGAAGTTCCTGTGCCTAACATCGTACCTCCGCATGAATTGGAATACCACTGCCATTGTGTGGCGTCATTTAAATTCCCGGTTAACGTCATGGTAGCAGCATCTCCTCCGCAAATAGAAGTCGGGCCTGATACAACTGGAGTTGAAGGCTGGACGCAAGGTGCGGCAGAAAGACATAATTCCAAAGACCAGAACTGCAATTCTCCACCATCTTGATTTGCTCCGTCTATAATTTCTAAGGTCCAATTTCCTTGTGCATTTTGACCAACAAGACTTGCTAAACTTCCATTGGGTTGATAATAAAATCCTGTGGTTGGAGGACATGGAACAGCTCCAGGTGTCGCCGCATCATCAAATCCTAGATCAAAATCATCTTGATTGCTACAAATACCGTCCATCAATTCGATACTTGTGCCAGTTGGTGAAATTAGATTTATTGTAAGGTCACCTACATAGGTGTGAATCCCTTGAACTTTTGGAACCCGAATTGATCCAACAAATCCTGTTTGCGGTATATTAATAACCGAAGTTACAGTTGGTGTGCCTGATGCCGAAATTGTAACCGGGACATTTGTAGAGCTCACCGTAAAACAACTTCCTGTTGTATAACTAGCTTGTGTAAAGGTAGAAGTGGCACAGCCATTTGATGCACTTACGCGCCAATAATAGGTTGTGCTAGGATTCAAGAAAATACTTGTATAGCTTGGATTCGTCAGCCCGCTTGCCTGATCGTCTATCGTTGCAAATGTAGCTGATGTGGAAATCTCAATATCGTATGTGGCTCCAGCAATCGCTCCCCAAGTGAAAGTTGTTGGGTTGCTCACGTTAGTTGCTGAATTTGAGGGTGCTGTTAAGTTGACGGCGGCAATTGTATTCGATTGAACAACGAGAACGACTCCAACCGTGTGAATATTTCCACCAGAATTTCCTTCAATCGTGATTGAATGAGACCCAGCTGGTGCATTTGAAATCGTTACGATAGAGCTTTGTCCAGGCGTTACAGTGCTCGGCACAAAAGTTGCCGTTGCTCCTCCTGGCAAACCAAGGGCACTTAAGTTTATCGGTGTTGTGTATGCGCCAATTGCTGCAGTAGCCACATTGAATACTGCGTTTGTACCTTGACAAACGGAAAGGTTTGAAGGTGTCGCTGTAATTGAATAATCAAATGTTGCAGCCGTAATTTCAAAATCATTATCAGAAATGTCAAAAAACGTTCCTGCCGAGCTTATCACCATGATACGCGCGGTGGTTGTTGCTATATTTGGCACTGAAATAGACTGGCTTCCGTCATTAATTGTTCCTGCCAACAACAAGGTAGGATAGGTTACCCCTCCATCAGTTGACAAATAAATATCCACGAGACTTGCACTAATTGGAGCTGCGGTCGTATTCGCCACAGACCACGTTACCGTTTGAGTTGAAGATCCTGTCCATATGATACCTGTCGCGGTTGGATATGTTACAACGAAAGGTCCAGCTGTCGCAACCGTGTTTACAGTAACGTTCTCAAAATCTTGGCACCCTCCAGGGCCAGGAGAATTATCGCGAACAGAACATCTAAAATTCATTAATCTTGAAACACTAGGAATTACTTCCCAGGTAAACGGTCCACCATTGGCCAAATCCACCAAATTTGGAAAATAACGAGTTGGACTTGGGTTCGAAGGAAGACTCCGAAAACTTGGACCCGTTGTCGCGGTTGCTACTGGTGGTTGCGTACTTACTTGATTATTCGTTTGTTCCCAGTTGTAGGTCAGTGAGTCCAAGTCTGCATCCGTCGCCGTCGCCGTTAGAGCAAAAGGCGTTGATGCAGGCACATACACATTGCCATTCGTGCCCGTAATCACTGGTGCTGCATTGGAAAGAGCTGTAGTTACTGGGCAAGTGTGACCACTTGATGTAATTAAGGTGGTCATTTCACTTAAACTGATTCCATGGAAATGATCATCACTATTGTTCTGAACATTTGGAGAGCAAATACCAGCATAGCCCATAATGGTGCTTGCACTACCTGGTTCGACTGCAGTTGGGTTATTGCGATTACAATTGTTATTCTGGGTGTGGTTCGCATTGAACTGATGTCCAATTTCATGCGCAACATAATCAATATCAAAAGGGTCACCCACTGGATTGCTACTTCCCGTTACTCCTCGAGCTTTGTTCGACCCACAAACTACTCCAAGCCCAGCTAGTCCGCCGGAATTCGTTCCGAAGACATGGCCGATATCGTAGTTAGCCGAACCAATCGTTGAATTACAATTAGATACATTTTGTGTAATCATTGCGCCGGCATTTCCATTCGTATAAGGATCAGTGTTGGCGTTGGTATAAATCAATAAACTATTGTTTGCAATAAGTGTCATCGTTATTGCGATGTCTTTTTCAAAAACGCCATTTACACGGTTCATGGTCGTAACTTGCGCCGCCGCTGCCATTGTCGCATTTCCGTGATACGCCGTATACTCGGCCGTAGCCGCTAGTGCCAAACGATACGTTCTTAATTGACAACTTCCATATTCTGGAACGTCATTTGATCCTTTAATCAGCTTTTCAAATTCTTCTTGTTTTGACTCAAATTCACATGCCATTGACTTGCCGGTGTAAAAGTCCTTTTTGTAATACACCATTAACTTGTTTGGTGCTGACGAGTGAATTGGATCTATAAAAATAGTTGAGTTATAGGGACTATAAATCATCGCGTGAAACCCCTGCGGCGTAATGTCAAACTTCGCTCGTTCTGCCGTATTATCGACATTATAGGCGTCAAACGTATAGATATCCGGATACATTGCATTTAAAGTTGGGTGCATCGTTTTGTTCCGAAAAACTTTGAAGGTATTCAATTGTCCCGTTCGATTGGGTAATTGAACAAATACATTCGACGTTGAAAAGTCCTCTCGGTAGGGAGCGCTTTGAAGGGCTGCCTTAATTCCAGAAAGGTCAACCGTGTAATAATCAGCACTCGTTGATTTGATTGTTTGATTCAATACTTCAGCTTCTGTAGGCGTATAGGATTGAAAAAAAGATTGAGAATGACTAGTTGATGTGAAAAAAAAGCACACGACGATGCTTGAAAGTAGGGTAAAATATTTCATGTTTTTGGTTTGTTGTGTATCAAAATTAGTGTTTTAATGTAACACCGCAAAAACAAAAAAGTATACGGTAACTTTTTAGTTCACCCCCAACAAACTCTTTCAAAACAATCGATACAAAAAAATGGCACCCATTATCTGGATGCCATCTTCCGATATGCAGTTAGTTTATTCTACAAGCTCGGGTTGGCTTGCAGGACTAAGAGCTTCTTTAATACGACCTTCAAGTTCTTCCATCAATTCTGGATTATCCAAAATCAATTGCTTAACGGCATCTCTTCCTTGACCCAACTTTGTTTCCCCATACGAGAACCAAGAACCGCTTTTGTTTACAATATTCATTTCTACACCTATATCCAGAATTTCTCCCACTTTGGAAATTCCTTTTCCATACATGACATCAAATTCAGCTCTTCGGAAAGGTGGTGCAACTTTGTTCTTAACAACTTTTACTTTAACTCTGTTCCCAATCACTTCGTCACCTTCTTTGATTTGTGCGGAGCGACGAATATCGATTCGAACGGAAGAATAAAATTTCAACGCATTACCTCCGGTAGTGGTTTCAGGGTTTCCGAACATAACTCCAATTTTCTCACGTAATTGATTGATGAAAATACAGCAACATCCTGCTTTGTTTATTGATCCCGTCAATTTTCTCAATGCTTTCGACATCAATCTTGCCTGAAGACCCATTTGAGAATCTCCCATTTCACCTTCAATTTCTGCTTTAGGAGTTAAAGCGGCAACTGAATCAACGACCAACAAATCAACCGCTCCCGAGCGAATTAAATTATCTGCAATCTCCAACGCCTGCTCGCCATTATCGGGTTGTGAAATCAATAAGTTTTCAATATCAACCCCTAAATTTCTTGCGTACAATTGATCAAAGGCGTGCTCCGCATCAATAAATGCGGCTATTCCTCCATTACGCTGACACTCAGCTATTGCGTGAATAGCCAATGTTGTTTTACCAGAAGATTCAGGACCATAAATCTCAACGACTCTTCCCTTCGGATAACCGTTGATACCCAAGGCTAAATCTAGTGTTAGAGATCCTGATGGAATAACATCCACATCCACAACTGGATTATCTCCTAATTTCATTACGGTACCCTTACCATAAGTTTTGTCCAGCTTGTCCATTGTTAATTGGAGCGCTTTCATTTTTTCTGCATTTGCTTCTTTACCTGACATATCGGATTATGTTTAGTTTTCCACTAGGTGGAAGGTTTAATTAATAAGTTAACGGTGCAAAGATTAGAACTCAGTCCGTAAACTATTTACGTTGTTTATTTAAGTATTAAAAATTTCCATTATTTCCTCCGCGTGAGCTTTCGTTTTTGGCTTTTCAATTATGCCTTTGATGATACCCGTTTCATCAATAACAAAGGTCGTTCGGTGAATTCCATCATAAACCTTACCCATGAATTTCTTTTCACCCCAGACACCAAATAAATTAATCATCTTTTTTTCTTCATCTGCAATTAAGGTGAAGGGTAAATCAAATTTTGCGATGAATTTTTGGTGACTTTTTTCAGAATCAGCGCTAACCCCAATTACTTCTATTCCTTTTTTCTCGAGTTCGCCCCAATGGTCTTTGATATTACAAGCCTGTGTTGTGCATCCAGGCGTATTGTCCTTTGGGTAAAAATAAATCGCTGTTTTCTTTCCTTTGTAGTTTGATGAGGAAAGCTCTTTACCATTCTCATCTGTACCAACCCACTCCGGGACCTTATCTCCAACTTTTAAATGTTTCATTTTGACGAAATTTTAATCAAATATAATGTTTGTTTTTTAATCAAAACAAATAAAAATGGAAAAAGTTTTTGGAGCATGCATAAAATTTCAAGCATGCGCTGCTACTTTTCAAAGACAAAATAAAAATATAACTATTTGATTATCAAATAAAATCAGGCGTTTTCAAACCTCCCTGCCTTGACGTATAAAAAAAAGAGTTTGGATGACAAGTCCCAACATGTGAATCACGACAATCGTCAGTAAAAGTGGTTTCAGATTGTCAAATTTGGCGTAATAAAGAAAGACGACTAACGCTAGAAAAGCTAGAATTTGAAAAACCGTCGTGGTAAGAAATCTATTTAAAAACTGACCTGTTTTAAATTTGAAATGGACGATTTGAACGCCCAACATGAGAATCGCCCAACTTGCAAAAACACCTAAAAAGATTGATTTAGGATTCACTTGAGGATTTATAGACCAACCTATTAAAAAAGCTAATACGAAGTAAAACGTGAGTGATACAATATTATAAACAGCCAACTTACTCATCCTCTTTACTTGCTTTTACTACTTCCTTGATGATAAGATATAGGGCAATTGTTACTCCAGATAAAGAACCAATTACAGTCCAGAGCCGACCTGTATCGTACTTTTCATCCAGATACGTTCCTCCCCATGCAAAAAAACCAATGATAACTCCCATTTGAATTACTATCCCAGAAAATCGGGCGTATTTCCCATACGGAGAAGAGGCTTTCTTCATATCAATAAACGATATCTGGTTGCTTTTCTTCTGCTTTTGATGAACTCGAAACTTTTGATTTCACACCTCCCATTGAGCAATTGCCTAAGAAAATCGCTCCTTGATGGATTTCAATTTTGTTGGTGTTGATATTTCCTTCTACTTTCGATTTTTCACGAAGCGTTAATAGAGCTTCCACTTTTAAATCTCCTGTGATTCGACCCTCAACATCTGCTTCGTTACAAATCAAATTTCCTTTGATCAAGGCATTTTCGCCTAACAAAACTTTACCGGCACATGTGATGTTGCCTTCAACTTCTCCATCAATCCGTATACTCGAATCCGTGATTAATTCACCTATCAATTTGGCCCCTTCCACCAATCTATTTAATCGGTCTGGCGCTTCAAAATTTCCGTTGCTGTTCTTTTTTCCTATCATGCTTCCTCTTAAAATGCTTAATAATATTCTTCGCAGAATTCTTCATATTCTTTCAACTTCTGTGTTTGAAAGAGCGTTTTTAAGTTTTCTTGAGTAATGAGCAGGGTTTTGGCATTTTGAAGATCAAAAAGATACTTTCTTGTTGCCTTAAAGGTCCGCATATATTCTTTCGCTTCCAAATCATTTTTAAAATCATCCACCAAGATTATACTTTGATCACTTCCATATATCTTTGAACTGACCTTTAGCTTTGCCCGTGAATAGAACTCTCGGTGAAAATCAACAACCTTTGTTTTTGCTAAACTGGTGTTTTCCTCTTTTGGCAAGAAGATGAGCACATAATGACTCACATTGTCTGCATAATTGAAAATCGATTTTTTCGAGAAATCTACCACTTCGTTTTTCGAATATCCGTTCTGAATAATGTCCACCATTTCTTGTGCACGAATGGCTTCTGGGGTTTCTGGAAATTCTTTTATCAATAAATTCAAGGTGGGTAAAAGAGTCGATTTTTCAGGATTAAGCTTCCCTTGGCACATTGCTTTCAATAAAAGGTACTTCGGACGAAACTCGTTATCCGGAGTGTTTTTCAATACCTCCTCTGCCGTTGCAAGTGCAGGATAATAAAATCCTTGGCTAAATCTATTCAAGGCATATAAGTAATCTCTTTCTGCCTTTGCTTCTCTTTCTTTTTTCTTGACAAAAAAGTCTGGATCACGCAGATAATTGGCGTAATCCGAATTTGGATAGTAATTGAGAATATAATTTTTTTGGATATCAGCGACTGCCGTATTGCTCGTTTCATTCATCTTATACAACTGATAAGCTGACATCACTTTGTATTCTGTTTCAAAGGTTTTTTCAATCACAGAAGAGAACTGTGTTGTTGCATATTGCGGTTCGTTTAATTGATCTTTGTATATAATCCCCGCGTTATACAGTGCTTCAGCCAATCTCAATTGTGATGCGGTTACGGCAGAATCTCCTTTTGGAATATCTTTTGCCAGATTTTCGATGCTGTACGGGTCCAACACTTCCTCAACAACATCGGTACTATCAGGAGCGACTTCATTCCCATCTTCGTCCACGAATACGGCTACTGTAATTTTGTCACTTCTTCTCCAATCGTCTTCGTTTTCTCTGGTTCCCCAAAGTTTTTTAAAGTCATTAAATCCTTGGGCTCTAACTTTAGCATTGGTGAATGGCGATTTACTTCCTCCTTGTGTCTGATTAAATCCCGTCGCATTCTTTTGTAAGGCTAGCAGTTTTTCAGCTTCTCGTTTCTTTCTTTCTTCTTCGCGTGATTTTAGCGTTTCTGAAACGTCTTCCAAATACGCCAGTTGATCGGATTCGCTCATGTTCGAAATGCGTAAAACACTATCTTCAAACAATGCCGTCTCAACCGCGACTACCAAGTCTTTTAGCTTTTCGGCTTTGTTGCGTATCCCTTCTGCATTAGGATATTGATTATTTATAACTCGTGCACAAGAATCATAATATTTTTGGGCTGGGATATAATCTCTCTTTGCAAAACGTAAATCTCCTAGTTTTTCATACGCCATCCCTTTTTGACGCGTATTCGACGTTGAATAGAAGGCGGAATTTGTTAGATGTTCAACGGCTTTCGGTTCGTTTCCTTTCCCTAGTTCAATTTTTGCCAATGCGTAATAAACCTGGTCTTTGAACTCTGCATTTTTAGGATCGTGCAGCATTTTGTTCAATTCTTTAATCAATTTATCGCTTCCTCCAAGGAAAGCTCTTTTCAAACGAGCACTGAACGCCATTTCAAATGGAGCATTACTTTTTAAAACTCGTGTGTAGTTCTTGATAGCTTCAGGTGAATTACCGGATTCTTCGTTCAACTGTCCTAAAATAAAATAAATTCTTGCTCTATCTGATTTTTTTCGTGTTGCCTTGGCAGCCAACTCAAGATTGGTCATGGCATCCGATTTTTCATCTCGAATCAAATTCAATTCCGCCTTCGTTAAATACATTTCGGCGTAAATCTCTTTTGGGAAAGGGGCAACTTCATTCTCTTTGTCCTTCGCTTTTTGCTTCTTAGACTTCTTTAAATTTTTGATGAAGTTTTTGAAATTCTTCTGTTTTTTTCTTTCTTCTTCAACTTCAACTGCGTTGTCAAGATTCGTAATGTTAAATCCGGCTTCGGTATAGTTGCCTAAAGCGATGTTTGTTTTCGCCATCCATAGTTCACCGATGTAATTTGACCTGTCGTTGGTATAGAATTTTTTGATGAAACGGAAGTTTTTCATCGCGGCTTCATAATCACGCCGAATGTAGCTAGCCCTTCCTATTGTTGTCCAATTTTCATCAATGTAATTGTTGTTCTCTTCTTTCTTCTTAGAAGGGCGCGTACTTCCCGGCATGGAGTGCTCTTGAATGACTTTCGCACATTTCGTTATTGCCGTGTCAATAGCTGGATACATGTTTCGAACTGCACCTGTATCCGGATATTGTTGCAGCGGTAACAAGGTGTAGTAATCCTCCTTCAAGTTTCTTCTGTAATCACTTAATGCTTGATCGAGCAATAAATTTGCATTGAAATAACCGTTGTAATGAGCAGTGGTACTGTGGTAAAAACGGTTGATGGCCGTGTTCTTTGCTGGGTTACAACCCCAAAGTACAAAAAGGAGCATAATTGCTCCCAGACCGATACCCAATATTTTATTCATTATTTTTCTTTTCTCTCTCGTACACACATAAACGCAAATGACCGTTTTTATTGCCCGAATCGATAAATTTAGGAAACCCGCAGTACTTTTTAGGCAATATTTGTGAAAACTTGCTGAATGTCATCGTCGTCCTCAATTTTATCCAACATTTTTTCAATCTCAACCAATTGCTCTTCACTGAACTCGACAGGTGAAGTTGGGATACGCTCTAAATTTGATTTTGTTGGTTCTATGCCTTTTTCATCAAGTGCTGACGCCAAGCTACCAAAGGCAGTGTAATCGCCATAAATAACGTACTTATCTTCCAATATTTCAATTTCTTCTAAACCTGCATCAATCAATTCGAGTTCAAGCTCTTCTGGGTCAAGTTCATCCGATTTTTCAATTTCAAAAACGCTTTTACGGTTGAACATAAATTCCAATGAACCCGTTTGAACGATAGAACCTCCAGCTTTATTGAAATAGGATTTTACATTTGCTACTGTTCGATTTCCGTTATCCGTTGCACATTCGCAAAAAACAAGTACGCCATGCGGCCCTTTCCCCTCATAATTCACTTCGGTATAATCCTCGACATCTTTTGCCGTAGCCCTTTTAATCGCCGCTTCAATGTTGTCTTTCGGCATGTTTTGGGCCTTGGCATTTTGAATTGCCGACCGCAAAGAACTGTTCATCGCTGGATCATCACCGCCTTCTTTGGCTGCCATCGTGATGGCCTTTCCTAATCTTGGAAACAATTTGGACATTTTGTCCCAACGTTTTTCTTTAGCTGCTCTCCGATATTCAAAGGCTCTTCCCATTTCTATTCGAATTTTGAGACAAATTTAATTAGAATGTTGCGGGTTTAAAAGTTATTGCGTGCAAGTTTTTGATTCTGAACAAAAAAGTAGCTTCCACTCCCAACACGCAACATAAATATCTATTTTTACCTCATGAAAATTCTCATTGTTCGTTTCAGTTCAATAGGTGATATCGTTTTGACGTCACCTGTGCTCCGCGGATTGAAAGAACAACTAACGGATGTTGATATCCATTATTTAACGAAAACAAAATTTCAATCTTTACTTGAAAATAACCCTCGAATCGACAGGTTATGGACTATTGAAAAATCGATTGAAGAAATTCTGGATCAATTAAAGGCTGAGAATTTCGACCATGTAATTGACTTACACCACAACATCCGAACACTCGCGTTAAAAAAGAAATTGGCAAAACCATCCGCTTCGTTTCAAAAACTAAATGTCCAGAAATGGTTGTTGGTAAACTTGAAAATGGACAAAATGCCCAAACTTCATATTGTTGATCGGTACATGAAAACCATAGAATCACTAGGAGTAAAGAAGGATGGTTTGCCCTGTGAATTTTACATTTCTATTGAGAATGAAGTCAACGTTCAAAAGGAATTAAAGCTTACATCTGAACGTTATGTTGGTGTTGCGATTGGTGCTCAGTTTGCTACCAAGTGTTTACCCGCCGATAAAATGGTTGAAATATTGAGTCATCTTGACATTCCAATGGTCCTTTTGGGTGGACCTGAAGATGAAAAAAAGGGAGATCAGATTATTCAAGGATTAGCTGGAAAAGAGGTTGTAAACACTTGCGGAAAATTTAATCTTCAACAAAGTGCTTCGATTGTGAAGAATGCAAAGGTTTTAATTACGCATGATACTGGTTTAATGCATATTGCTTCTTCCTTCGAAGTTCCCGTTGTTTCTATATGGGGGAATACGGTTCCCGAATTGGGGATGTATCCTTATTTTCCCAGTAGACCAGATTTGTATTCTATCCACGAAGTGAACGATTTATCGTGCCGACCTTGTTCCAAAATTGGATTTCAGAAATGTCCTAAAAAGCATTTCAATTGCATGATGCAACAGGATGTAGGGGAAGTACTAAAAAGTATAAGACGCTTTTTTTAAACGCAAAGAGGCAGAGGCGCAAAGGTTTGGGTAATCAATGTCAAATAGATGAAGACAGTTTTTCTACTTACCGAAGGACATTGACATGCCCTGTATATATTTCCTCTGAAACATACTCACTGCTATATCTCATTTGATAGACATAAACGCCATCCTGAACTTTGCGATTTTGATAGGTCCCGTCCCAATGCGTATCGGGATCGTTTGATTCCCATATCATTTCGCCCCAACGGTTGAAAATTCTAAAATTGTACTCTATGAAAATACAATCGTATTTTGGTCCAAATAGGCTGTTATGCTCGTCATTGTTTGGTGTAAAGGTATTGGGAACATAGACATCACAGTAACAGTTTAAGGATTCTATACGGATGGTATCACCTCCTGAACCGCATTGATTTGTTACTAAAACGGAATAAACGCCAAATGTATCTGCTTGAATTTGATTATTCACACTTCCTGTATTCCAAATATAAGTTCCCGGATCATCCGCAAAATTGATTAGAAGCAATTGATCAATTTCACAATGACTTTGGTCAGGACCCAAGTTTACCTCTGGTTCTGAATTGAAACCAATTGTGATGTCATCTGTGGTTACACATCCTTGAATTGTTGTCGTTGCCGTGTACGTTCCTGGCGTATTTACTGCATATGAATTCGAAATAGTATTGTCCTGCCATTGCGTTTGAGAACCTGGAATATTCACGTTTAAAGTAATGCCTGCCCAATCACAAACACTTGTGTCATTGCCTAAATAATTGATCGGAAGAGATATATACACCACGTTAATTGTGTCTGTAACGGTGCCACAGTTATTTGTGACATCGACAAAATACTGACCCGTTTGCGTGACTTGGTATTGAGGAGCTGTTGCTCCATTTTGCCATAAGTATGTCACATTTGGTGTGGTGGCGTCCAAAACAAGTGTTTCGCCTGGGCAAAGTGTTGTATCCGGACCAATTTGCGCTACAGGTAATTGATTTGTTTGAAGATTGATTGTATCATAAGACATACAACCATTGTTCGAAACGCTTACAAAATAAGTTCCTGCTTGCGAAGCGACGAATGATGCATTGGTCGAATTATCTTGCCAAACATAATTCATTCCAGGAGCACCGGGTACGCTAAACGTGATGGTATTTGGTTCACAAATTAAAGTATCTGGACCTAAATCGAAAAGGAGAGGTGAATTGTATTGTACAACAATTGTATCAGTTGCCAAGCAGGCTCCTAATGAAACATCCACCCAATACGTACCTCCTTGTTGAACAGTAAAAGTTGCATTATTTGATCCATCTTGCCATGTGGATAAACCCGTACTAGGAGCATTCAAAACTAAAATGTCTCCAGCACACAAAGAGGTATCTGGTCCAAGAGATGGGTTTTGCAATGGAACAAAGGTAACATTGATGGTATCAGAAGCACTACAACCTGCCAGTGTTGAAACTTCTACCCAATAAGTTCCCGATGCCGTTGCGTTATACATCGCATTCGCGGAATTGTCTTGCCATAGATAAGTTCCGTTAGGGAAAGTAGCATCCAATACTAATTGTTGACTTGAACAAACAGTCGTATCCGGTCCTAAATCAATATTTGGAGTAGCATCATATGAAACGGTTATAGAATCTGCGATTGTACAAGAACCGTATTGAATATTGACCAAATATGCACCTGGTTGGGTTACCCAGTAAGTTGGGATTGTGGTTCCATCTTGCCACGTATAGGTTGCCCCAGGCAGCGTTGCATCCAATAGGAGGCTGTCGCCTGGACATAGAGTGGTGTCCATTCCTAAATCGACTGATCCAGAGATTAGATTTACATTAACTGTATCTGAAACTACGCAACCTCCGGCAAGGGTCATTTGTACCCAATAGGTTCCGGGTTGCGTTACGTTATATGTCGGCGCTGTTGAATTATCTTGCCAAAGATAGGAGGTGCCATTTGTGGGAGGTGTCAAGGTATAATTAACAGTATTACAAACTGTCGTATCTGGCCCTAGTAGATTTTGTGCTGTTGCCGACCCAGGTCCAATCAAAGAAATACTATCGATGGCCATACGTAATGCACCATTCTCATCGAAGTTTGACAACAAAGAAATTGGGTCATCATCCTGAACCATGAATTTTATAAAATGTGAGGTTGCAGTCGCCGTAAAAAAAACGGATCGTTGTCCCCAAATAATGGGTCGCCCGTTGAAATAGGGAACAGAATTTATAGAAATTGGCGCAACTCCAGCTAAATTGTTATCGATATAGACAGCCCATGATCCCGAGGTGTCAACGGTATTCGGTTGTCCTTTTACTCCTTGGTAAAAACGGATTTCATAAGTCGTTCCAGGCGTTAGGCAAAATACCTCTTGCATGATTCCTTCGTCAAAAACGAGAGTTCCGCCAGTCGATGCATACAATCCCGACACGAAAGTTCCTCCTGAGTATGGATTTGCTGATAGGTTTGCCGTAGGTAAAATTGTACTTCCCAAATCACTTGTTGCAGAGCCAAGGCTTGTCGCATTCGACAAAGGATCCGTATTTGGAATCTGCATCCAACTCGTTGGTGTTGAAGATATTCCAGTGATTGGGCCATTTAAGTCACCATTCACAATTATTTGGGAAGTTGCCACAGTTTCGCAGAACAAAAGAGCCAGAAGTACGAGAAATTGTTTCACTTTAAAGTTGCCGTTAGCAGTTAACAATAGTGATCGTCTTTTAGACGTCCACAATAAGAAAACGTGTGGCTTTAAAAAAGGGTTGCCTTTACTTTTAGTCTGATCGGATGGTTTGAGCTTACAACAACATGTTCATTCTGAAGGTTATATTGCCTATTTTGCGGTGTACTTTACTTTCCAGGCTTTCGCATTTTTTTCAATATCCTTCCAGAAATTCATGTATCTATCGTGAGATTTTTCAGTCATTTCAGAAATGTATTCGTAGCTCTTTTCTTTCAACTCATCTTGTTTCTTCATCCGACTCTCCATCTGATTGACGGTCGCTTTTTGGCTCCCCATAGCTTTTCCAACTTGATTATTGAAATTAATGCTTTGATAATGTGCTTTTCTCGCTTTTCGAATCGCGTCAGCATAAACGGCCTGTAAATACAATTCATATTTATAGGGGAAATTAATCTTTCCTTCCGCCTTCATTTGATTCAATTCGGCTTTGGCGGTTTTGCAGATTTCCTCAATGACCCGAAGCTCTTCAATTAACTCTTTTTCTAATAATTCTCTTGGGATCGAATCGTTCATAATATCAATGAAATGAGTCGATTCTTGCTCGATCAAAGAGTCGACCTCCGCAACCCATTCCGCTGTAGAATAATTGTTATGTCGAATATAGTGCTCGTTATAAAACAATAGCTTGTTGATGTTATTTACATCCGAAAATAGCGTATTAAAACTCGTGTTTTCACGAAGAGAAGTCAACTCTGCTGCTCGCGATTCTATTCGCGCTACTTTTTCGTTTATTTGTTTCAACCATGGTAAAATAATAGTTGTATCAAGGTCATACGGAGCAGTGTAATCTATCGATTTTGCGTATCCCTTTTCAATTTTCTCCATTAATGTGGTTAATCGATCCAAATTCTTCTCAAGTGTTTTGGTATTCGCATCCAATTTGGCATCCATTTTATCATAATCGCTCGCTACTTTTTTCGTCAGTTTCGCATTTATTTTGTCGCGATTATCAGATTCTTTGTATTGCTCTTTGTCGTATTCCTTTTCCTCTTTAAACCATTCTTTCTCGGCAGTCTTAAAGAGTTTACCATATTTCAATATGGTATCTGCTCTTGCTGCTAGTGAATTGTATTTGCTTTCGGTAATTTCATATATACTACCTCGTGCCAATTTTTGAAGCTTTTTGTTGTGCACCAAAGCCATAAATTCATAATAATAATGCACTTTAATCCAAGGATTGTTAGGGTTGTAAGCATAACCCTCTTCCGCATGATGAATGATCTTTTCAAAATAGTCCTTGTCTAAAAAATCTTCTACTTCTTCTTCAAAATCGATAGGTTCACCAACGTTAGCCTCAATATCTAGTATCAATGAATCCTCTGTTTTTGAAAATGATTCCAAAGAAATTGCCTTTTCTCTCATTTGCCACATCGGTAGTGTGGGAGCATGGGTCAATAGAAATGTATCGCGATGTGTCAA
>CBFIBY010000012.1:0-33183 GCA_965660955.1 Crocinitomicaceae bacterium
ACAAACATGGATAGTTTGCAATTAGTAGACTCGTTTTCAGAGTTTAAAGAATTAAAGAACATTGACAAGCAAACAATGCAAAGCGTTTTGGAAGACGTTTTTCGTGCGATGCTTAAAAAGAAGTTCAACACAGACGAGCATATCGACATAGTCGTGAATATTGACAAAGGTGATGTGCAAATTTTCTTGAATAAAGAAATTGTTGACGATGGAGAAGTTGAAGATCCAAACACGGAAATTGCCTATTCAGACGCCATAAAAGTTGAACCTGATTTCGAGATTGGTGAAGAAGTAACGGAAGAATTTAAATTCGGAGATTTCGGTCGTCGTAATGTCCTTTCATTACGTCAAAACTTGATTTCACGAATCATGGAATTGGAGAAAGACAATTTATACAAAGTATACAAAGAGCGTATCGGAGAAATCGTTACAGGAGAAGTATACCAGGTATGGAAGAAAGAAATTATGGTGTTGGACGACGAAGGAAACGAGTTGTTATTGCCGAAATCAGAACAAATTCCTTCAGACTACTTCAAAAAAGGCGAATCTGTTCGTACGGTCGTTGCGAAAGTTGACATGCGTAATAGCAGTCCAGTAATTATTTTGTCGAGAACAGCACCAGAATTCTTGGAACGCTTATTCGAATTAGAAGTTCCTGAAGTATTTGACGGATTGATTACAATCAAGAAGATCGTTCGTGAACCAGGAGAAAGAGCGAAAGTTGCTGTGGAATCTTACGATGATAGAGTAGATCCAGTTGGAGCTTGTGTTGGAATGAAAGGTTCTCGTATTCACGGAATCGTTCGTGAGTTGAAAAATGAGAACATTGACGTTATCAATTACACAGCAAATCCTCAATTGTTGATCGCAAGAGCGTTGTCTCCAGCGAAAATTACTTCAATCGATATTAACGAAGAAGAAGGAAGAGCGAAAGTATATTTGAAACCAGACCAGGTTTCTTTGGCAATCGGCCGTGGAGGACACAACATCAAATTAGCAGGTAAACTTTGCGGATATGAATTGGATGTTTACCGTGATGGCGAAGTGGATATTGAAGATGTAGATTTGGAAGAATTTGCAGATGAAATCGATAGCTGGATTATAGACGAATTGAAGGCAATTGGATGTGATACGGCGAAAGCAGTGCTTGAAATTTCGCCTGAAGACGTTGTGAAGAGAACAGATTTAGAAGCAGAAACAGTGGATGAAGTGATGAAAATCCTTCGTTCAGAGTTTGAATAAAAATAGAACAAATCGGAAGTGTCTCTTTGCTTAAACCACGAATATGGATTAAGCGTGGAGATTTTCGATATCTACACCTCTAATGGAAGGGCCATTAGAAGTAAAAGATAAAAATGAAAGTTTGATTGGGTAAAATTCATGGTTTTCTTTTACGAAAATCAGCAGCAAGTGCTGTTAGAATTGAAAAATTTGCCTAATAAAAGTTACATTTGTATCCGAAATTAGTAGGTTCTTTACGATTTCTTATGAGAAATTGAAAAAAGAGCAGCTAAATTCAAAAGAACAATTGTGGGTGATGTACTCACTAAAATAAAAGGACGTAGCGTTATTTATGCCGGTAAGACCAACAAGATTAGGAAAAGCAGCAGGGGAACTAAATGTGGGTATCCAGACTTTAGTTGAATTTTTGGATTCGAAAGGAATTCAAATTGATTCAAACCCAAACACCAAATTAGCCAAAGAACACTTTGAGCTTTTGTGTGAAGAATTTGCTGCGGATTCAGCTTTGAAAGAAAAAACAAAGCAGGTCATTCCTACACGTGAAAAGAGAGAAACGATTTCTCTGCGCGACCAGAGAGCTGAGGCAGAACCTGCGCCAGTGGAAGAAACTCAAGCTCCACCAGTTGAGGAAGTGAAGCCAGAACCTGAGCCAGAGCCAACACCAGAACCGGTAGCAGAGGAACCAACTCCAGAAGTTGAAGAACCTGTTACTGAGGAGCCTGTTGTTGAAGAAAAGACGGAAGAAGAAAGTAAGCCTGAGGAAGAAACGCCAACTGAGTCCAATTCTGACCTAAAAGTTTTAGGGAAAATCGATTTGGACAGTATCAACACGAAAACTCGTCCAGGTAAACGCTCTGAAAAAGATAAGAAAGATGAAAAAGCGGCTTCCGCAGCAGCTACTAAAAAGATAGTAGAAGCGAATAAACCGAAAGCGGAGGAAGCTCCGAAAGATGAAAAAGCGGAAGAAAAGTCAAAACCAGTTGAAACTATTCGTGCTGAGTCGAAGTCCTTATCTGGTCCAACGGTAGTCGGAAAAATCGTTTTACCCGTAGAAAAACCAAAATCTTCAGGTAAATCTGGTGACAACGACCGAAAGAAAAGAAAGAGAATAAAGAAAGTAGATACCTCGAAAAGCGGTGGCGGAGGAGTTGGAAGACCTCAATCTGGAAATCGTTTTAACAAAGATAGAACGCCAAAAGCTGAGATTACAGATAAAGACATTCAGAAAGAAATTAAGGAAACTTTAGCTAGACTTTCAAATAAAGGAGGAAAATCTAAAGGATCTAAAAACCGTCGTTCTAAACGTGAAGTGAATGCACAGAAGCGTGAAATGGAAGCGATGGAGCAAGAAGCTCAAGAAAGATTCTTGAAACTGACGGAATTCGTTACCGTTTCGGAATTAGCCTCTATGATGGGTGTGCAATCTACACAAGTTATATCGGCTTGTATGACACTCGGTATTTTTGCTTCAATCAACCAAAGATTGGATGCGGAAACGATTCAAATTGTTGCGGAAGAATTTGGGTACCAAACGGAATTTGTTTCAGCGGAAGTGCAAGAAGCCATTCCAGTGGTTGAAGACAAAGAGGAGGACATGGAATCGCGTTCACCAATCATTACGGTGATGGGACACGTCGATCATGGTAAAACTTCTTTGTTGGATAGAATTCGTAATGAAAATGTAACTGAAGGTGAAGCAGGAGGAATCACGCAGCATATCGGTGCGTATTCTGTTGAATTAAAGAACGGTAGAAAACTGACGTTCTTGGATACTCCGGGTCACGAAGCCTTTACAGCCATGCGTGCTCGTGGTGCTCAAGTAACGGATGTTGCGGTGATCATCGTAGCGGCAGATGACGATGTCATGCCACAAACGAAGGAAGCGATATCTCACGCTCAAGCTGCAGACGTTCCAATGGTGTTTGCCATCAATAAAGTGGACAAACCTGGAGCCAACCCAGATAAAATCAAAGAACAATTGTCCAACATGGACATTCTAGTTGAAGATTGGGGTGGGAAATTCCAATGTCAAGAAATCTCCGCGAAGCAAGGATTGAACATTGAGGAATTACTCGAAAAAATATTATTAGAAGCAGACGTATTGGATTTGAAAGCAAATCCAAACAAAAATGCCGTTGGTACGGTTATCGAGTCTTCTTTGGACAAAGGAAAAGGTTATGTAACCAATATGCTTGTTGAAGCCGGTACTTTAAAAGTCGGAGACATCATTCTAGTGGGACGAAATCATGGACGTGTTCGTGCCATGCATGATGAACACGGAAAGAGTTTGGATGAAGCAGGACCTTCAACGCCAGTATCAATTCTAGGAATCAACGGAGCCCCTAGTGCGGGTGATAAGTTCTATGTAATGGAAGATGAACGTGAATCGCGTTCTATTGCAACGAAAAGAGAACAATTGTATCGTGAGCAAGGTTTACGTACAACTAAACATATTACCTTGGATGAAATCGGTCGTCGTTTGGCGATTGGAGACTTTAAGGAGTTGAATTTGATTGTGAAAGGTGATGTGGATGGTTCCATCGAAGCCCTTGCGGATTCTTTGTTGAATTTATCTACAGAGTCGATTGCCAATCGAATTGTACACAAAGGAGTTGGAGCCATTTCTGAGGCAGATGTCAATTTAGCATCAGCTTCTGACGCGATTATCGTTGGTTTCCAAGTTCGACCTACGTTAGGAGCCAGAAGATTGGCAGAACAAGAAGAGATTGATATCCGCTTGTACTCGATTATCTACAAAGCGATTGACGAGATCAAGGCAGCGATGGAAGGAATGCTTTCTCCAGATATTGAGGAAAAAATTGTTGGTTCGGCTGAAATTCGTGAAACATTCGATATCTCTAAAGTTGGAACAATTGCCGGAGTATACGTAATGGATGGAATGATTAAGCGTTCTTCTAAAGTCCGTGTAATTCGCGACGGTATAGTTATTCATACAGGAACATTAGGTTCATTGAAACGATTCAAGGACGATGTGAAAGAAATCAAGAACAACTACGAAGGTGGTTTGAACATTGATAAATTCAACGACATCAAGGTTGGTGACATCGTCGAAGCCTTTGAAGAGGTTGAAGTAGCGAGAAAATTGTAAGAAGCAATTCAAATATTTATACAAAGCCGTTTTCGTTTGAGAACGGCTTTTTTTATTTATATTCCTGAAATGAGTATTAGTAAACTACTTTTTGTTACAACCCCTTTTTTTTTGATGTTCTTGGCATGTAAAGAAGAAGTTGAAAGAATATCTATTCCTTTTCCTAAAAAAGAGAAACAGCAGGCCACAAACAAAGAAAAGAAGCCTTTGAAAAAGGTAATATTGAACGAAACGCCTTTGCCGACATTTATTCCACTCAAAAAATTACCTAAATCCAGATTAACAGAATCGAAGACTTTTCACTGGTTTGACACGAGTTATTTTATTCCAGTAATACCAGTCCAAAAAAGGAAAATAGTGGGGATGCCACTTTTATATGTGCATAATTATGCATTTGACACAATTATCAACAATTGTCATATGCGCTTGATTGAACACCGTTTGTCAAAAACAAAGAATGTTGATGCGTTATTATTGGCGGATGTGAATCGACTAATTGATTTTCTAGTGGATAAATCAGAGTTTTTTAATAGGCGGTTTCCGAGTGATACAATTCAAGAATTGAACGATATGACTTATTTTTCAGATATCGAAGAGGTATCAGGCAAAAGAATTAAATATCGATTTATTTACTCTTATTTCGCAGGAGGCGGATCTTCTTTGAAGGGCAACTTATTAAAGCTAATTAGCAAACAAGACTTTGGGAACATTGTCAAGCTACCATTGAGCTCGGATGATTTTTTCAACAAAGTGTATGATTTTCCTGACGTGGAAGACTAATTTTTATAAATTTTTCTCATTTCAGGGTAGGCAGAAATAGTAGCCTAGCACCGTAATTTTACCTAACTTTGTTGAAAATTTTTAGCTATGATGATTTTAGGAATGTTTGGACCTTGGCAAGTAGTTGCCATTCTAGTAGTTCTTTTGCTTCTTTTTGGAGGCAAGAAAATTCCAGAATTAATGAAAGGTCTTGGAAAAGGCATGAAAGAATTCAAAGACGCTTCCAAAGGGGGTGAAGAAGAATCTAAAGAAGAAACAAAGTAAATCAAGAGTTTCTATGCGCACCTTTGCCGAAGTTAAAGCAAAATTGAATGAGGGTTCTACCGTCGTTGATATTGTAAAAAGTTACTTGAAGAATATTCAAGCTAACACGGATTTGAACGCCTTTTTGGAGGTGTTTGAGTCTACGGCTCTGGAAAGCGCTGCTCAAATAGATAAAAAAAGGTCAGAAGGAAAAGCGGGTCGACTAGCCGGAATGGTTATTGGTCTCAAGGACAATATTTGTTACAAAGACCACAAAGTTTCCGCTTCTTCAAAAATATTAGAAGGTTTTACCTCGTTGTATTCAGCTACTGCGGTCGAACGATTGCTTGCAGAAGATGCTGTGATAATTGGTCGTTTGAATTGCGATGAATTTGCCATGGGTTCTTCCAATGAGAATTCAGCTTTTGGTCCCGTTAAAAATGCAATAGACAAAAGTCGTGTGCCAGGAGGATCTTCTGGAGGTTCGGCGACAGCTGTGGCTGCAGGCATGTGTACTGCAACACTTGGAAGTGACACTGGAGGGTCAATTCGTCAGCCGGCGTCCTTTACCGGAACATTCGGAATGAAGCCAACTTATGGTAGAATCAGCCGATATGGACTAATTGCCTACGCATCTTCTTTCGATCAAATTGGCCCTTTTACCAATACTTTGGAAGATAGTGCTTTGCTGCTAGAAATCATGGCGGGTAAAGATCCGATGGATAGCACTTCTTCATCAAATGCGATAGATGCCTACTCGAACATAGAGACAATTGAAAAGAAGACATTTGCCGTGATTGAAGAATGTTTGAACCATACTGGAATTGCACCAGCGGTTAAACAAAAAATGAATCAAACGCTTGAAGAATTAAAAGCGCAAGGACATACAATTAAAATGGTCAGCTTTCCTTATTTGGAATATATGGTTCCTGCTTATTATGTTTTAACTACTGCTGAAGCTTCGTCGAATTTATCACGATTTGACGGGGTACATTACGGTCACCGCAGTTCAGAAGCGCAAGGAGTTGAACAAACTTACAAAAAGAGCCGTTCAGAAGGGTTTGGGCCTGAGGTGCAAAGAAGAATTATGGCGGGAACGTTTGTTTTATCGCATGGATACTACGATGCTTACTACACCAAAGCGCAAAAAGTTAGAGCTGTCCTTAAGAAAAAGACAGATGAAATTTTTGAAAGTGCAGATTTTGTTCTGACACCTACTACGCCCGCAACAGCCTTCCCAATTGGAGCTGTGAGCGACCCAATCCAAATGTATTTGCAAGATATATTTACTGTCCATGCAAATTTGACTGGAAATCCAGCTATTTCATTACCTATAGGTCAAGATGAACAAAATCTTCCCTTTGGTATTCAGCTGATGGCAGGCAATTTCAAAGAAAAAGAAATGTACGGAATGGCACAGGCTATTTTGGACATGACAAAAAATTAAGCCATGAAAATCCTTATCTCCTTTTGTTTTCTGGCTTTTGTTCAGAATTTTTCTGCACAGTTGTCGGATACCATCGACGACAAGTTTGTCCGAGTTGCCGAAGAAACGTTGAGTGCATTCTATGCAGAATATGCCGAATCAGGGGATTTAGATTCAATAATAGAAGAGTTTAGATATGATGCAAATGAAGTTCCTGAATTTTCAGATGAAGTCTATTGTGCACGCCTTTCGAAGTTGGACAACATGACTGATTTTGAGCTGCTGTGCAATGAACCTTCTATTTCTATTGTGAAGTTCTTCGCTGAAAAAAGAAGAAATTTTGTGCGTGTTGTGATGGGTCGAAGCGAATTGTATTTTGATATGTTCGAAGAAACACTAGCGAAATATGACATGCCTTTAGAACTAAAATATTTGGCGGTGATTGAAAGCGGATTACGTCCGCAAGTGCGCTCTCGTGCTGGTGCTCTGGGATTGTGGCAATTCATGTATCGAACAGGAAAATATATGGGCTTGAAGGAAAATTCGTATATCGATGAACGGATGGACCCTGTAAAAGCCACAGATGCAGCCTGCCGATATTTGAAGAAATTGTATGGTATCTATGCTGATTGGAACTTGGCCTTAGCTGCGTATAACGCTGGTCCTGGCAATGTCAATAAGGCAATACGTCGTTCGGGAGGTTTGACCACTTATTGGGGCATTCGCCCATTTTTACCCCGTGAAACGCAAGGTTACGTCCCTAATTTCATCGGTGCAATGTATCTAATGACGTATCATAAAGAACATAATATTGTTCCGGCTCCAGCCAAAATTCACAATGCACAATTGGATACGATGTGTTTAAGAGGCGGAGTAACTATGTCTAAGATTAGTGAAGTAATTGGCTGGGATGTAGATGAAATAAAAGCTCTAAATCCAATTTACAAGGCAAGCTATATCCCAAGAACAGATCCGCCACAATGCTTAACCGGGCCATTGGAGACGATAGGTAAATTGGTTTCAATGGAAGCAGATTTGTATGTGAAACCGAAACCAATTGTAGACTCGACTAATATGGCGGATGACGAGGTGGGTAAGATCATTCGAATTGATAAACCTAATGACAACAATGTTGTAAGACATACCGTAAAAAGAGGTGAATCTTTAGGGTCAATTTCCAAACTGTACGGGGTGACCGTTTCTGACATTAAACGTTGGAATAATTTGTCTAGTACGCGCTTGTTGGTTGGACAAAAACTAAAAATAGGTGGAGATCCAGGGCAAGAAAAACCGAAACCTATCGTTAGATATTATACCGTTCGATCAGGAGATAATTTTTCGACCATTGCTAGGCGTCACGGAGTTACTCAAACGCAATTGAAAAAATTGAATCCAGGAATCAACGTAAGTAAACTAAGAATTGGTCAAAGATTAAGGATAAGATAAAGAAATGAAGATTGTATTACCCATTCTAATTACTCTTTTGTCGTTAAGTGCGTGTAACTTGAAAACAAAAAAGTATTCAACAAGCACTATTCCTGTTACTGGAAGGATTGGAGAAATTTTAGTGGTGTGTGATAATCACATTTGGGAATCACCAATCAAAGAATGTCTAGATACTAATTTGACTCAGTTCATTATGCCATATTTCCCCGATGTGGCCACTTTCGAACTCATTCACAAAACGCCTGAACATTTTACGCAAGGTATCCGGCGCTATAGAAATACGATGTTTATCAATATAGACCCTGAGTATGAGGGGGACATTGGTAAAATTGAAAAACGAGTTGGCGTTTGGGCTACAGATCAGTTGGTGATTGACATAACGGCAAATAGTTACAATCAATTGGTTGAAACATGTAAACAAGGATTAGATAATGTTCATGAGGAGTTTGATGTCTTTGAATGGAAACGAATCATGAAATATTATGGACAACGGGAGAATAACTACATTGATAAAAGAGTAGCGAAAAACTTTGGAGTCTCGATGGTTCTTCCAGATGGAGCAAAGTTAGTTACCTCCAGAACAAATTTTTTCAGAATAGAATTTCAAAACAGTGCTAGACCTATAGATTTCGCCGGCACAGGAACGCAAGACCCTGGAACTATACTTTCAGGCATAATGGTCTATCAATACGACTATAAGGATTCCTCGCAATTTGAAATGAAGAATTTACTTCAAGCACGAGATACTATGTTACGTTATAATGTTCCAGCAGCGTATGAGGGCATGTACATGGGTACCCAATATGTGGATTTTGTCTATCCCGAAGGTGAATTCGGCAAGAATGCATCTGGGAAGCTGGATGGATTTGAAATGCGAGGCATGTTCAAATTTGTAGGATTAGGTAAGCAGGGAACAGGAGGTGCCTTTTGGGCGTATCACTTTGTCAATCCAAAGACGAAGAAGTTGGTTTGTTTGAGCGGTTATGTTGACGCGCCAAGTACCGCTTCATGGACACAATCACTTCGAGAAGTTCAAGCCGTTATCAAAAGCGTTGAAATCAAGTAAACGCTATGAAGCTCTCAGCTGTAATCATAACCTACAACGAAGAGCGAAACATTGAGCGCTGTCTTCTTTCATTAAAACCAATTGCAGACGAAATAGTGGTGGTTGACTCCTTTTCTGCGGACAGAACAGAGGGAATTTGCCGTTCTCATGGTGTGAAGTTCATTCAAAACAAATTCGAAGGCCATATTCAACAAAAAAACTTTGCAATAGCTTCGGCGAGTAACGATTGGATTTTATCTTTAGACGCTGACGAGGCACTTACAGAAAAACTTCAGAATACCATAGTTAATGTCAAAGAAAATCAAGAGTTTAACGGATACAAATTCAATCGACTTACAAATTATTGTGGACATTGGGTGAAACATTGTGGGTGGTATCCAGACACGAAAATTCGCCTAATCAATCGAAATTTTGGAAAATGGGAAGGTGTAAATCCTCATGATCGATTGGAAGTTCAAAAAGGCGAAAATATTGGATTTTTGGAAGGTGATTTATTACACTATTCGTATTACACTCGAGAAGATCATTTGAAACAAATCGAGTATTTTGGAGATATCGCTTCAAAAGAATTATATGAGTCAGGCGGTCGGTCTAACTGGTTTAAAATCATAATTAAAACAATCGCTCAGTTCATCAAAAGCTTCATCCTTAAAAAAGGATTTTTGGATGGAGCAACTGGATTTACAATTTCTCGTTTGAGTGCATATGCCACGTATCGAAAATATCTGAAATTGCTTAAATTGCAGCAAGCATGAAAAGAATCCTGATTTCTCGAACGGATAGTATAGGTGATGTAATTCTGACATTGCCACTTTGCGCCGCGATTAAAAGGCAATTTCCAGAAGTTCAATTATCATTTTTGGCTTCGAATTATACGATTCCCGTGCTAAAATCATGTGCTAGCATTGATGAAATCGTGAATTGGACAGAATTGAGCGATGCGCCAAAAGTGATTCAGGTTCAGAAATTGAAGGACTTAAATTTTGATACTATCGTTCATGTTTTCCCGAAGAAGGAGATTGCTAGTTTGGCAAAAGCGGCCAAAATTCCAACTCGAATTGGAACATCCCACCGTGGATTCCATCTCTTGACATGTAATGACCGCGTTAATTTTACCCGAAAAAGTTCAGATTATCATGAAGCACAATTGAATTTTCATTTGTTGCGCAATCAAGGGTTCGAGCAACTGCCTTCATGGGAAGAGTTAAACGCTGACTTAAGCTATTTTGCTCCAAGTGTTCGGTTGAAATCAGATATGTTGGTTGCAGACAAACCAAAAGTAATTCTCCATACGAAGTCACAGGGAAGCGCGGTTGAGTGGCCGATGGCGAAGTATGTGGAACTGACAAAGCGACTTGTTGAGGCAGGTTGTCGCGTCTATTTCACGGGAACGGAAAAAGAAGGAGCATTAATTCGCCCGGATGTTCAATTGGCTGAAAATGTAATCGATACAACGGGAAAATTCTCATTAGAAGAGTTAATCTCTTTTGTCGATCAAGCAGATATGTTGGTGGCTTGTTCTACGGGACCTTTGCACATTGCAGGAATTCTAAATAAGAATTGTATTGGTTTGTTCACGCCAAAACGCCCCATGCATCCAGGACGATGGAAACCTTTGGGACAGAACAGCCAAACGCTTACTTCCAAAGAAAAATGTTCGTGCAAAGACAAGGCAAATTGTAGTTGTTTGGCCGATATTGAAGTCGAATTAGTGTTCAACGAAATCAAGAAAAAATTAAAGCTTTAGCCTTTCTTGTTTATAGTAATATCTGGGTGAGTTTTTGCGCGGCTATTTTTTCATTCGGGATTTCTACACATTTTCACAACCAATCGATACCCCTTTTTATATTTTTTTCCACTTTGTTTGTCTATACAGGGCAGCGGTTTTACAAAATTCGTTTTAATCAAATTCATATTGAGACTCCACGAATAATATGGATGAAACAACATGAATCAGTGATAAAAGCAATCCTGTTCATCTCAGCTTTGGGAGCAGGGGTTTATGGTTTTGTCGTTTTAGATATTGCCCATTCTTTTCTGGTGAAATCACCCACTTCAACATTTCGATTTAGAATTGGAATACTTTTATTCTGTGCAATTATCAGTATGCTTTATGTGGTCCGAATAGGTCAACGAAATCTTCGTGAATTACCAGGAGTAAAAATTTTTGTAGTCGTTATGGTGTACGTTTTTTTAACATGTATTTTTCCGTTCCGTAATTATTCAAATCTAGTAGAGTATTGGAAAGGGGTTCATTGGTTATTTAATGTAAATTTGATAATAATTACTTCATATGTCTTTGGGATAGCGCTACTTTTTGATATCGCAGACAAGGAGGTTGACCCAAAATCTCAAAAAACGATTCCTCAAATAATCGGGGTAAAAGCAAGCGTAGCACTTTCGGTATTACTTTTATTACCGCAGGTATTGGTGTTTTTAGGTGCACATCCTAAAGCTCATGAATTTAATCTTTTTATCTTGGCCGCACATATGCTGTTTTTTATTGGTTTTGTGCAGTTTGCAAAGAACAGAATGTATATCAACTTCTGGGGTGAAGCAATGCTTGGCCTAGTTGGTTTAATCTATTGGATTATTTAGCTTAAGCAAACAAAGCCTTCACCACTTCCTCCATCTTCCCGCACATCTGAACTTTAATATTAAATTGCTTCGGATCAATTCCTTTACAGTATTTCGAAATAATAATTCGTTCGAAACCTAACTTTTGCGCTTCGGAAATACGTTGTTCTACACGATTTACGGGTCTAATTTCCCCTGACAAACCCACTTCGGCTGCCAATACCGTTTTCGAATCCAATGCTAAATCCGTGTTGGACGACAAAACCGCAGCTACAACGGCCAAATCGATTGCAGGATCAACTACTTTGATTCCTCCGGTGATATTTAGGAAAACATCTTTCGCGGCTAGTTTAAATCCACAACGTTTTTCCATAACAGCAAGGAGCATATTCAATCGCTTTGCATCGAAACCCGTTGAAGAGCGTTGCGGAGTTCCATAGGCAGCTGTACTCACTAAAGCTTGCACTTCAATCAATAAAGGACGCATGCCTTCCATGGTTGCGGCTAAGGCAATTCCGCTTAGAGCGGAATCTTTCGTGTGTACAAGAATATCCGTCGGATCCAATACTTCACGCAAGCCTCCACCGACCATTTCGTAGATGCCTAATTCATTCGTGCTTCCGAAACGATTTTTGATTGTTCGGAGTAGGCGATAGACATGCTGCCGGTCACCTTCAAACTGAAGCACGCAATCCACCATATGCTCGAGAACTTTAGGTCCTGCAAGAGAACCCTCTTTCGTGATATGACCGATCAGAAAAACGGGAACACCTGTCGTTTTTGCGTAACGTAAAAGTTGCGCTGTACACTCCTTGACTTGAGAAACACTTCCAGGAGAACTTTCGATATCTGACGAGTAAAGAGTTTGAATTGAATCGACTATAAGGATATCGGGTTGAACGTCCTCAGCGTGTTTAAAAACGTTCTGTAAATGTGTTTCTGCAAGGATAAAGCAAGCATCATTTTCTATTCCCACACGGTCGGCCCGAATTTTAATTTGTTGTTCACTTTCTTCTCCAGAAACGTAGAGTATTTTCTTGTTTTGATTTTTTATGGCCAATTGGAGCATCAACGTCGATTTTCCAATGCCTGGTTCGCCTCCAAATAATATCAAAGAGCCTTGTACCAATCCACCGCCCAAAACGCGATTCAATTCTTGATCTACCAAAGGAATTTTAATGTCCGAATTGGTTTTAATGGTTTGAACCGTTTGGGGTTTTGATTTACTTTCGGAGGCAGAAAATGCTACAGCCTGTGGAACCGTTTTTTGAACTTTTTCCTCAACAAACGTATTCCATTCATTGCACGAAGGACACTTCCCCAACCATTTTGGAGCTTCGTGTCCACAGTTCTGACAGAAGAATGCTGATTTGATCTTAGCCATTGAGTAAAGGTAGAAATAATCTAAAGGTTGGAGGTGAAAATGGGTAACAAATCAAGTATTCCTGAAGAGAAAAATTTGATTATTTAAATATATAATTTTTTAGATGACCTTGGGGGTTGAAATAAGTCAAAGCGTTTAAAAATAACAACTTAACAACAAAAAAGCGAGCTCCTGTTAACAAAAGCTCGCCTTTCTTCATAGTTGCCTTCTAGACAAAAACTGTTCTATTCTTTAATGATTTTTCGAGTTTGCGTTCCGTATTCGCTAATGACTTGAACAAAATAAACACCTGATTGGAATTCGTTGATATCGAAATCGATTTTGGAAGCATTTACATTTTCAATTGATAGAACTTCTCTTCCGTTAATATCAACAATTCGAATTTCCGAAATCGCAGTATTGTTGCTGTAGGCCACAGAAACATTTCCTTCCGTTGGATTCGGGTAAACATTAGCTTGTGCCCCAATTTCATTTTCATTTAAACCAGCAACACATACTGCGGGAACGTTGAAATTTTCAACTTGGTCGAAACGATCATCTGTATCACCTTGGTCTGCATTGAAACCTAAACCTCTTTTTGCAAAAACGTTCCATATTAGACATTCATTTACACCTTGATTCAACAATTGATCCGCCAACAATATAGCGTCTCGTCCATCGACCATTCCAGGTGAACAAGGTTGTAGTTTCATACCTTCCATAACCAGTTCCATCACCATGTTATTTCCACCTGTTCCGGTGTAAATATTTGGGTCCATACCGTATTGATCAATGAAGGCCCACGTCAAATCCCATAGCATAGTTCCCCACACAAAACCAATTCCATGTGGACGAGAAATATTTGAATTGTTCGTCGCCCCATATGTGTAATTGTTTACGGAGAATGAAGTGCTATATGGTGCAGGACGAATTCCAGTAGAAGTTGTACTTGCATTTGTAACATACGTTCCAACACCTCTTGGGTCAGATTCTTGATCACCCGGTTCAATGGTCATAACTAAACCAAACCAATCCGACCATCCTTCACCCATTTGATCATCATTGGACAAACAGCCTGTGTTGTTTCCACCTCCTGTCAATCGGTTTGAAATCCCGTGTCCGTATTCATGAGCAATAATTACATTGTCCAAATCGCTATCTTTTGAATTCAAAGCAGCAGCGTCAGAAATACTTCCGTTCAATGTTTCTCCACCCTGAATTGCGCTTATAAATGTATTTCCATTATTCTGGGATACCATTATGGCTGGAATATTTACAACAGAGGAATTACCGCCCATCGTAATCGGATTTCCGCCTACATTGTTCACTACAATCACGGCAACTGCTCCAGCAGCTTGGCAATTTTCTACTTTCAAAGCGAATGTGCATGACCCACGTCTTACAACAGCGATTTTTCCATTCATCTCAGTCGTATTAATGATGGTGTTACATGCATCTAATGGTTCTGTTCCACCACTATTGGCAAGAACAAAATCTTCTGTGATTGGAACAACGGGTGGTTGCGGAGCGAAACTAGCGATTGTTGAATTATACATACCAGCATAAGCCGAAGGTGAGTTAACGGTCAATAATTGCGCAGTTGCCGATGAGTTCCAAATGAACATCTGCATTCTTGGGTTTGACCCGTCTGGGGGCGTTCCAAAGTTGGCATTATTCGTTCCGCTTCCGTCTTGTGCATCTGCGTTGACGTAATCATCATCTTGACCTCCATTTCCGTAATTGTTATCCTGAAAATTCCCGGAAGCTTCATCAAAACCATAGTGGTACCAAACATCATGCATCACGTTGTTCATGTAAAATAAGTTGGTGATAGCAGCGTCTTGATATGTAGCGGGATCTCCACCGTTATAGGGAAAATCGAAAATCAATTGAGAACCACCGTCTGGTGAATATCCAGCAATGTTATCATCGTTCTCATCTTCAGTTGCACGAACATTGTTACCTCGTGTTGTTGTAAATTCAGCCCCAGCAACACCATTGTTATCGTGCCAACCGAATGGAGAAGCAACAGGGTCGAAGGGACCTACAACTAAGCTTCTCGTTCCGTGACTTGGACTTTCCACAGGAAGTTCGAAAACATTGTATGTATCGTTTTGAGGCGGCGGCGCAGGTGCCATCATCAATTGATGTCCCATTTCGGGTTGAATCAACTCTGTGTGATTGAAGTGTTCTTTTGCAGAACAACCTTCGAATGAACATGAAACGATCCAATCTACTTTTTTCAGTACTTCTCCTGTTTGAGCATCTGCGTAAACGTTGTACCAGTGATCTTGTTTTGGCACTTTTAAACTTGCTTCATACACCAAACGAAACGATTCACCATCGAAGAAATAGGCCAATTCAATTGGAATTTCAAGTTCAGAAATGTGAATGTCTGTCAGTGAATATTTATTTCCTTCAACTTTCTCTGCTTCAGCGGTTAACGGATATACTTCACCTGAAATATCTTCCCAAATCTTCTGAACGATTAGATGAGGTTTTTGAGCAATATTTTTTGCTGAATAAGTCTTCTGTCCTTCAATTAACCGGTTTCCAGAAAGAATAAGCTGATCGTCTTTTTGAACGAAAACGGCTGTTCCATTGACGACAGGCAAACCATTCAATGTTTGAACCACATAGAAATGGGTTAAGTCATTCGACTTACTAGTAACCGTTTTTTCGATTTTAACTTCGCTAGCCGTTGATTGCGAAAGGTCAATTTTCGTAGTATTTTCTTTAAAGTAATCCTTGATGAGTTTGTCATTCGATTTTTGACCAAAGGCCGAAAAACCCAGACAAGTAAGAAGTATAAGAGAGAGTGACTTTGTCATATGATGATTAAAAGTAGGTTGAACCTAGATTTGCGACAGCAAGATACGACATTCTTAGCTCATTTTAAAAAAATCTCAAGGCAAGAATTGGAAGGCTATAAAATAAAGGAACTAAAACTTCATGGAAAACTGGTCCATCTCCTGTACACAGGCGGTTAACAAATCAATCGACCCTTGAATGTCCTCTTTATGAGCCATTTCAATAACTTGGTGTAAGTGCCGCGTTGGAATGGACACTGCTCCTGCAATTGATCCACCTTCAGTCATTCGTTGAATTCCGGCGGTGTCTGTTCCACCTGCCGTAAGGATTTCAGGTTGCCATTTTATTTTATTTCGCGCGGCAACATCTTTCATGTAGCGTACCATTCGGGTATCGCATATGGTTGAGGCGTCCATGATTTTAATGGCTGTTCCTTTTCCCAATTCCGTGATTTTTTCATGGGCCGCCGCTCCTGGCAAATCAAAAGCGATAGTTGTATCTAATCCAAAGCCAAAATCAGGTTTGATACGCAAACTTGCCACATTCGCCCCACGTATTCCTACTTCTTCTTGAACTGTGAATACGCCATACAAGTCGTGTGGTATTTTCTTCCCTTTCAAGTTTTTTAGTGTTTCAATCAAAATGAACACAGCCAAACGATTGTCCAACGATTTCGAGTTCACACATTCTCCCATTTCGATGAATTCACGCTCTCGAGTAACAGAATCACCAATACTCACTAGTTTTTTCACCTCTTTCGCTGGCATTCCTGTATCAATGAAATAATCTTTCGTTTTGGCGACTTTGTTCCGTTCTTCTGGTGTCATCACATGAATGGGCTTACTCGCCATTACACCAATCACATCCGTCTTTCCGTGGATAATAACACGCTGAGCGGTTAGCGTTTTTGGGTCAAAACCCCCAAGTGTATGGAATCGTATGAAACCATTGTCGTCGATGTGGGTAACGATGAACCCAATTTCATCCATATGTGCACCGACCATTACTCGTTTGTCAGAACTACCTCTTTTTATAGCATAAATGTTCCCCAGATTGTCGATTTCCACTTCATCAACGTAGGGTTTTATTTCTTTCAGAACCAGCTGGCGAACTTTTTCTTCAAATCCAGGAGCGCCTGGTGTTTTACAAATTTGAGCGAGGAGTTTTGTATTCATTTGTCGTCTTTTCGGTTAACCCAAAGTTAAGGATTATCCCGAGTTTGAGTCCTTTCAAAAAGTAGGGGATATTAATATTTCTTAAAATCAAAAATTTTCATTCAACAACCTTCTAAAACCCTTAAATTTGCCGCATGAAAGGTTTACTTTGGCTTGTTGGAATATTTATTGTCGCTATTCCATTTGGATATTATTTGATGCAGCCGAAAGATAAACCTTTACCTGTTATTAACCCTGTGGATGTTAATGATTCTGTTGTAGCGCAGGACTTGTTGAAAGTAGGTTATGGACATCGTATCGGGGATTTCGCTTTTTTAAATCAAGATAGTGTTTTGGTTTCATCAGAAGAGTTTGAAGGAAAAGTGTGGGTAGCAGAATACTTTTTTACTACATGTGGTTCGATCTGTCCGAAGATGAATCAACAAATGAAACGAGTACAAAAGAAATTCTCGGGTGATAGTTCGGTTGTCATATTGAGTTTTACGGTTACTCCTGAAATTGATACGGTGGCTCAGATGAAAAAGCATGCCGATTTCTTGGGTGCTAAACTTCCGCAATGGCAACTTCTCACCGGAGAAAAAGAGGAATTGTACCGGTTAGCTCGACGTTCATTCTTCCTGCTCAAACCCGCTGAAGCTGAAAACATGGGTGATGCTGGAAACGATTTCATACATACCAACAATTTCGTTTTAATTGATAAAAAACGGAGAATTCGGGGTTATTACGACGGAACGAATGCTACGGAGGTCAATCAAATGATGAAGGATATTGAAAGATTGAAGCAAAGCAAAAATTGACCCCGTCCATCTTAGTTCTTTGTTCGGGTTGCCGGGTAAATTTAGATTTTACAACTATCTTTGATTCAAAGTCAATAAAAGCAAATGGAAAAACTCGCGAATTTTATCAACGGAGAATTTATCGCCCCAAAAAAAGGGGAGTATATTGATAATTACGAACCAGCAACAGGGAAAGTCTATTCTTTGATACCAGACTCAGATGATGAAGACATCCAATTGGCGGTTGATGCTGCACAAACTGCTTTTCCAATTTGGTCGAGTATGCCAGCTGGAAAACGAGGGAAAATCATACAAAAAGTTGCCGCAGGAATCGAATTAAGAATGGATGAATTTGCCAAAGCCGAATCAAAGGATAACGGCAAACCATTGAGCTTGGCAAGTCATGTTGATATTCCAAGAGCTGTTTCTAATTTTGACTTTTTTGGAACAGCAATTCAACACTTTGCCAACGAATCGCATTACATGGAAGGTGTAGGTGTAAATTATACAACACGCAAACCAATCGGTATAGTTGGCTGTATTTCACCTTGGAATTTACCGTTGTATTTGTTTTCATGGAAAATTGCACCAGCTTTGGTTTCCGGGAATTGTGTTGTTGCAAAACCGTCAGAAATTACGCCATATACAGCTTTTTTATTGGGTCAAGTTTGCCAAGAAGCGGGATTGCCGCCCGGGGTTTTGAATATTGTTCATGGTTTGGGAGGAAGTGCAGGAGACGCAATCGTAAAACATCCGAAGGTGAAAGCTATATCTTTTACTGGAGGAACTACAACAGGAGAATATATCGCACGAACCGCAGCTCCAATGTTTAAAAAACTATCGTTAGAATTGGGCGGAAAAAATCCAAATATCATATTTGCCGATTGTGATTTTGACGAGATGCTGAAAACGACAATTCGCTCCTCTTTTGCGAATCAAGGTCAAATTTGTTTGTGCGGTTCACGTATTTTTATCGAACGTCCGATTTACGAGAAATTCAAAGAGGCATTTGTAGCTAAGATTTCCAAAACAAATGTTTCATTCCCAGATGATCCGAAAGCCCAAATGGGTGCCGTTGTTTCAAAGCCGCATATGGAAAAGGTGCTTTCATATGTTGAATTGGCGAAAGAAGAAGGAGGAACCGTTTTAACAGGTGGAAAGCAAGTGAGTATGGAAGCACCGTATGACAAAGGATATTATTTGGCACCAACCATTATTGAAGGTTTAGCATTCGATTGCAGAACAAATCAAGAAGAGATTTTTGGACCTGTCGTTACTATTACACCATTCGATACAGAGGAAGAAGTTTTGATGATGGCTAATTCAACAGTTTATGGCCTGAGCGCAACCGTTTGGACACAACATTTGACGAGAGCACATCGTGTAGCTGATAATTTGGAAGCAGGAATTGTTTGGATAAACGATTGGTTGGTGCGCGATTTACGTACGCCATTTGGAGGAGTAAAAGCTTCTGGTGTTGGTCGTGAAGGAGGCTGGGAAGCGCTGCGTTTCTTTACCGAACCCAAGAATATTTTCATTAAGCAAGGATAGACTATCTAAAGATTAAATCCTGAATTTATCTACTCCCTATAAACGAAAAGGGTATCTAGAATTTATCCAGATACCCTTTTTCCTTAAAGTTCTTTTTTACTGCTTAATCCAACGCTGAATCAACTCTCCTTTATTCGTTTGGATTTTCACCAAGTAGAATGCTGAAGGTAATTCAGATGTATTGATTTCAGTTTGTGTACCAGAAACAATTTCTTTTTGAACTACTTGTCCAGTCAGACTAACAATAGTAACTGAACTCAATTCTACATTCTGGGATTGAATTTTCAATTTGTTTTTTCCTGGATTCGGGAATACGAATATCAAGTTCGCTAAATTCACCTCATCCAAAGATTGTGTTGCACTAACGCAAAAGTTTTGAATATCTTCATTTCCAAAATCAGCATTTACTTCCGTGATTTCAGCTACGACAACACCATTGTTTAAGTTTGTCAATGTGTATGAACCATCGCCACCTTCGTTAGAAGAACAGCCGGTTAAACCATCACCATAAGAATCCTTGATAACCATGTCGTAACAACCATAAGAAAGGCACAAATCAAATTCAATTAAACCTTGCATGTTATCTTGATAAGGCCCACCATTATAAAGGACCACTCCATTTGCATCTTTTACTTCCCATGATGTTTCACTTCCATAGCAATCTAGATCAAGAGATAACTTTGCCGTGAACTCTGGGAGTAACCGATAGAATGAAGTGCTAACCATGTCGTTACTTGCATCTAAATCAGTTCCACCATTTGCTGAAGTCACGATAACCTCAAAACTTGAAACTCCAACGGGTAAAAGTATGCTAGGTAAAGTAATTGTTGCTTGTGCGTATGTGGCAAGATTCCCTGTCCATTGATAGGTTTGCATTGTTCCACCAACAAAACCGTATGCCAAATCAACAGAAGTTAAATTGTTTGTCCCGCTGTTGGTTAGAACAAATTCAGGAGTTGCAACACTGTCGCATTTTGAAGCGGGGAATCCTTCTAAACTAGCCAAAGAAGCATCGAGTAAGTCGTTTCCAATTGCTGGGTCAACACCATCAATGATAGTTGCTCCTGTTCCTGTAGAATCTAACCAATCCTTTAATCGACCATTCGCGTTTGACGAGTTGTCCCAAGCATACCCGAATCGACCATAAAAATCAGATTGACCGTTATCCGTTAAACCAGAACAAGCAGCCCCACCACCAGATAAAACGCCAATTAGTCGTTTATCTTGGTTGTATAAAGGTGAACCCGAAGATCCAGGTTCCGTTACCCCAGCGTCCCAATCGTTTACTAACCATGTGCGGTTTTGAGCGCCTTGAAAGTTTATCGTCTGTTGTGCTAAAGGATCATTTTCAAAACAGATTTTTTTAAGGTCACCATCTGGGTGATGAATGCCAAACCCTTCTGTGGCTGTCAAAGCATCTGTATTGTCCCAGCCGTTATAATAAACTCCCCAAGCCGGATTGGGATTTGAGTTTAAAAGAACCAATGCAAAATCAGATGTAGCATTCGTTGCTTTTAAAACACCACCATTTACATTCATAGTTTGAGGTCCATTGGTTGAAGGTGAAGCCGTTGCGCAAGATGTTCCTCCTGTTGGAGCTTCCCATCTAAAGCGGAAAACCCAATTTGTAGGATTTGTTCCACAATGTCGAGCCGATAAAAAATAGGGTTTGATTGTTCCAGACGTATTGTTAACCAATGATCCAGTACAAAATCCACCTCCGCTGACCATCATGGCCACTGAGTTTCGTTGTTGTTCATAACCAACTCCAACTGGACAATTGACATCAATGTTGCAGTTCCCTGAGGTGTTTAAACCTTTGACCATTTCTTCCAAATCAACAAAACCGTGAACAACCGTTTCTATATTGAACGAAGAGGACTTAATTGGGTTTGCTGGTTCGTCTAATACCAAATAGATGAAATCACTTTTTACTAATTCCGTTCCCAAAACCTGTGCTGCATTGTTATTGACTGCAGTATACGCTCCAATGTATTGATTGGAGTATTTATCTGTTAAAAACAAATGTGCATCATTCGCCAATTGGAAATTGTTCAGTATTAAATTGATTGATTTTGCCGTATTACAATGAATTCCTAGTTGATAGATCGTTCTTCCGTTGGGTTGAACAAAGCTTTCAGCTAAGTTGAAAAAATCCAAATTAACGTGAAGTTCTTTACCAAAACGCATCATTTTGTCCCCAGATTCTTCATTGGCGAGACGGGCATTTTCTTGTTCTAAAGCATTGCTAACCTTCGGAGCCTCAAAAACGGCCGTAACTTCGGGTACTTTCGATTTAAAGCTTGGAGGTAGTAAACTATTGTCTGTTTGACCAAAAGTTTGACCAAAAACGAATAACAGCGCAAGAAGTAGGATAGTTTTTTTAATCATTGTCTACACGTTTAATGGAACATCCTTTTGGAGGTGTTACGGGAAATGAAATTGCATCTCCTTTAAAAAATTCTCGAATGGCTTGTTCCAAATAGGGAACGACCACTTTGGCTTTGCTATCCCATGTATTGTCAATGCATCCAGTATAAACAAGTTTCAAAGTTGCGTCAAACATATACACATGTGGTGTTGTTTTGGCTCCAAATGCATCGGCAACTTTAGAATTTGCATCCAGTAAATATGGCATTGTGTATCCTTTTCTTTCCGCACGAATTTTCATTGCTTCTGGTGAGTCTTCGTCGTCGCGTTTAGCTTCATTTGAATTAATTAACACTAAGGTCATCCCTTTCTCTTCAGCATATTTAGCCAAGCCGTTGTATTGTTTTTCCCAACCTTCAAAACGATTGCTTCCTACCACGAAAGGGCATGTGTTACATGAAAAAACCACGATGATCCCGTTCGTTCCTTTGAGTGATTTGAGGGTATGAAATTCTCCGTTGACATCTGGCAATTTGTATTCAGTGAGTGGTGCTTTCTGTCCTATCTCCAATTTTATTCCAGTCTCATCCTGAGCGAATGTTGGCGAAATAAGGGTCATGATTAAAAAGCCAAGAATTAATTTTTTCATGGTATTAAAGTTTTATTCTGTTCTGATAAGACGTTAAAAGTCGCAAGAAAGTTGATGGAATCCAAAAAATAAAGCAGGCAAACGAGTGTTCTTGTCTTGAAAATGTTTGCATTTTGTGAATAATCGGAACTAATTTATTGTGACAAACCGTTTCAAGCTTGTAAATTTGTATTTCTCAGAATCAAGAAGTTCAATGATAGTAGGAATATGTGGAGGTAGTGGGTCAGGTAAGACGACTTTACTGAAAAGACTAGCAAAAGGCTATGAGCACTTGAATCCGACTGTTTTTTCAATGGATAATTATTACTTACCAATCCATCATCAAGAGAAGGATGAAAATGGTGAAGTCAATTTTGATTTGCCGACTGCTTTGGATCGACCGAAATTGATTAAAGATTTAAACGAATTATCAGCTGGAAATCCAATTGAAGTCAAAGAATACCACTTCAATTCTCCACCAAACAAGAACGTACTAATAACACTGAATCCATCGGATTTAATCATTGTTGAAGGTTTGTTCCTTTTTCATTACGAAGAAATTGTTCCAATGCTGGACTATTCCGTGTTTATTGAGGTAGATGAGGCGATTCAATTGGATAGAAGATTGTACCGTGATCAGGAAACGAGAGGGTATTCGCGCGAGGCAATTTTATACCAGTGGAACAATCACGTTCTGCCTTGTTACGAACAATTTCTTGCACCGTACAAAAATATTGCTGATTTTAGCTTCAAGAATGAAGAAGACTTTGATGGCGAATACAACCGATTACAAGCGGAAATACACTCAAAAATTGGCAACTATACCCCACTTTAAGAAGTTACTTCTTTCTTTTTCCCTTTTATTCGTTTTTTCCTTTTCTGGTCAGGCGCAGATTGAATTCTGGTATTTCAAAAAGGAGATTGATAAGTTAAAAAAGGATAGAAAAATAGAAAAGTATTGGCACGAATTGTACAAAGACGATCGTGATAATGTACGTCTTAAGATTCCAATGGATTCTATTTTTGTGCTCAATCGATTGAAAGCCGCTTATCTAATTCAAAAATATGGTTTCCCAACACCCGATCGCTTTGGTAAACGAAGTAATTTGACTTTTTTAAGTATCACGATGAACAACTGTTTTTCTGATCTAAATACACAAACCTTTCCTCAGGTTATTGAAGGACATGAAAGACGATTGTGGGGGAATAAATATCCCAATGCGCTGATGGTGAATGAGTTGTTTTGGTACAATGGTATTGAAATTGCTCTTGATCAGGAATTTGCTCTAGCCTTAAGAAAACTTGAAAGTCGATCCGTGGACTCCATAAATATGGTGAACCTGTGTAAGAAAGCGAGTGAATTATTGTTAGTTATAAGAAGCTCAGAAACGAAAGTTCTTGGTGAGTGGACGATGAATTATCGCGAACTACAAATTCCGCTTCAATTATTGAAATTCAAAGATCGATATTACTTGAAAAAGGGAAAATATTATTTTGAAATGAAGCGAGAAGAGGATACCGTTTTTTCCTTTATGGAAGAACTGGATGAAACAACCTTGTATATTTTTGAGAATGGCGAGTTGGTCCTTCGCGATATGTACGAGCGTGAAATGGGTATATTTCCAATTGCAGCGAAAAACGAGTAGACTCTAAACTTGACGTTTAATCAAATTATACTGACTTTAGTAAAAAACACCATAATTCAAACCGAAAACCAAGCATGCGAATAGTTGATTTTGTGAAAAAGTATCGTCGCGGATTCCTTTTTCTGCTCGCGATTGGTGTTTTTGCAGGATATTATTCACGTGTTTATTTTCCAAACCACGAAAAGGAAGTTCGAACTCTTCAGAAAAACTTTCTCTCTCAAGAAAAAAGATTACAGAATCGTATTGAAGATGAGGTAAATGTTTATAAAAAAACAGGAGAAACTCCTCTGTGGGAGAAAAGCAGGAAAACGGACATTTTCATTCATATTTTCCGACATGATTCATTGGTGTACTGGAATTCAAATCAATTACCCATCCTTCGATTCTCTGATATTCACTTTCCAGCCAATGGGGTAATTCACTTACAAAATGGTTGGTACTACACAAAAGTGGTGGAAATTGATCGTACGAAAATTTGCGCTTCCTTTTTGATTAAGATGGATTATCCATACGAAAATAAGGACCTTGAGAATAAATTTTCACCGGCATTACTCCAAAATTATAATGCGAATATCTCCTTAGAAGAGTCAGATTATAAAATCAAGAACGGGAAAGGGGAATTTGTCTTTTCGATGGAACATGTTGATCCTGTCAAATTATCATCAACAAATTCAGTCGTTTTATTCCTTGGCTTCATTGCGGTGTTTGTTTTTGGGTGCATACTATTCTTTCACTGGTGGAAAGGACGTAAGGTGAAGACTCAATTAATTTTTATTCCAATTATCCTTGCTGGTAGAGGTATTTGGCAGTATTTCGGTTGGAGTAACTTTTTAAATGAACTAGAAGGATTCAAGGCAGAATTGTACGGTTCGAGCGATATTTTACCCCATTTTGGTGCGTTCGTGATGAATATAGTCCTGATAGCCGTAATTCTTCACATGGTGCGCGGTTTGATCGGGAAATGGAAGTCATCGCGACTAAAAATGATTGTCCTTCAAGGAATATTTTTGTCCTTTTATTTCTTTTGGAGTTTCTTTTTGTTTCTCAATAAGGGAATGATAGAAGACTCAAGCATACCTTTGGAAATCAATCGATTGTTTGATTTATCACTTTATTCTTTGGTTGGAATTTCTGTTTTAGGTGTTCTTTTTCACGCTGGAGTGATGCTTTTGCATAAGTGCACCCAGGATCTATGGAAAGCGAAGATCAAAATGAATCGTTTGATGCTCGTAATGTTCATATGTGGAGTCTTATTTTTCTTTTATGAAATCAATTATGGACAACTTATGCTTTTCGCAGCGGTATTCCCATTCATATTTTTACTCGCGACGTATTACATAACGCGAGAGGTCCGAAGCAAATTTGCATTTACTCAGGCGCTTTCACTTTTCTTTCTTTTCACGTTTTGCTTTGCGACCAACATTTGGGTATTTAATGAACGAAAAGAACGAAGTAACCGCGATTTATATGCTAGTCAACTTCGGACAGACCGAGATATATCTACCGAACTAGAATTTAAAAGTGCAGAGTCGAAAATAAGAGAGGAACCATTGATTAATCGCTTCGTTACCAAGGAGCAGAAAATTGGTTTTAATGAACTCCAAGATCGTATTGAAGGTCGAATTTTCAATGGATTCTGGGAGCGATATGACATGGAGTTCCATCTTTATGGTACCGATGGTGTTTCATTAGTTCATGACGAAGTACTACAGAAAAAAGAATTGGACAGCGTTATTTCCAAACATGGATCACTTTCTGAAATAGATTCGTTTTCTTATTTCATTGCTGATTTCGTCGATCAATATTCGTATTTGTTCAGAATGCCTGTGTTGAATAAGGACCAAGATACAGTGCTTTTTTATGGAACATTCAAATCCAAACGGATTCCTGAAGAAATTGGTTTCCCTCGTTTATTGATTTCCGAGAAAGCAAAGGTTTTGGAAACACTTGAAGACTATTCAATTGCCAAATACCACAAAGGTAAATTGGTCAATCAATCGGGAGATTTTAGTTTCCCTACGTACATTCGAGCACTTTCTAACGCACCAAAAGATGCAAAAGGATACATTGACTACGGCGGATACAATCACTTTATGCTCAAGAGCTCAGGCAACAACTATGTGGTTTTGTCAGCACCAAATCTACGCTGGTTTGATTTGTTGACTACTTTTTCTTATCTCTTTTGCTTTTTGGGCATTCTGATTTTACCCTTCCTTTTCAACCTTGAAGAGTTCCAAATGGGAAGAGGAACGATGACCTTGGCCGTTAAAATTCAATTGGTACTTATCGCATTCGTTTTTGTGTCGTTATTGACCTACGGTTGGGGAAGTGGGATTTTCGTTCGCGACCAATACAACAGCTACACGAACAAAGTTATATCTGAGAAACTACATTCCGTTCAAATTGAGTTTGAAACAAAATTTGGTGCCGAAAGTGAATTGAATATCGAAAAGGACGGCGGCAAAATGGGGTATTATTTGAAAAAATTCTCCAAGGTATTCGTTACCGATATCAACTTCTATGATGTGAACGGATATATCATGTCAAGTTCTAGACCGAAAGTATATAACATAGGGTTGCTCAGTGAACAAATGAATCCTGTCGCTTTGAAAGAAATGAAGGTGGATTTTGACAGTGAATTTACCCACCAAGAAACAATCGGAAACTTGAATTATTCGAGTGCCTACTTGCCATTCTTTGGTAAATCGGGTGAGTTGTTCGGGTATTTGAACTTGCAACATTTTGGTCAACAAAAGGACTTTGAGACACAGATACAGCGCTTTTTAACGGCTATCATCAATGTGTTCATGTTACTGTTGGCCGTATCTATTGTTGTCGCGATTTTCGTTTCGGGTTGGTTGACTGCTCCATTGCGATTGCTGCAAGAAAGCTTTGCGAAAGTGAATTTAGGTCAACGAAACGAACGCATTTTATACGAGAAAGAAGACGAAATAGGTGCTTTGGTAAAAGAGTACAATGAGAAGATTGAAGAGTTGGCGTTGAAAGCGGAACAGTTGGCACAAAGCGAACGGGAAAGCGCATGGCGAGAAATGGCCAAGCAAGTTGCCCATGAGATTAAAAATCCATTGACGCCTATGAAATTAGGTCTACAACATTTCGAGCACGTTTACGATCCAGAAAAGCCAATGCCGAAGGAAAAATTGCAAAAAGTAATCAACTCGGTTGTAGAGCAAATTGATGGTTTGACGCGCATTGCAAATGAGTTCTCCAACTTCGCGAAAATGCCCAACCCGAAAGCGCAGGAGGTGGAATTGTTGTCTTTGATTGACGGAGTGGTTCAGTTATTCGGGCAGGATGATTCAAAGAAAATAGTGTTACACAAAACAGAAGCAGAACGATTTGTACACGCTGATAAAGACATGCTCATCCGAATCTTCAACAATCTCATTAAAAATGCGCTACAAGCTATTCAGGATGATGAGGGTGGCAAGGTGGAAATCTTCCTTTCGGAATCTGAAACGATATTGGAGATAGAAGTAAGAGACAACGGTTTAGGGATCCCAGATGATCAAATGCAGAATATTTTTGTGCCGTATTTTACGACCAAATCGGCTGGAACTGGACTCGGTTTGGCGATGGTAAAACAAATGGTGGAATTGCACCATGGAGCCATTCACTTTACTTCAGAGGAAGGCAAAGGGACAAGTTTCTTTGTGGAGTTGCCGAAGTAGATCAACGGAAGGAGAATGTTTTTCGTTTTGTAAAAAAGATCTCTTATGAAAAATTTGCTCATTCTAACGATGTTTATTAGCCATGGTTGTCATGGGCAAATAGATTCTTTGACTAGGAAACTAAGATTTCACATTGAGGTCGGGACAAAACCCTTAGCATTACAGTTTACAGAATTGACGAACATCTGGGGATACTCAGACTATTCTAGTCAAACACAACTTCGTATTGGTATTCCATTTAATTTGGTTTACATCAATAAGTATCTTCAATTAGGTGCTAAAACGACAGTATTGGCTTTCGGACCTGAGCCGCAATATTCTAATGTTGGCTATTTTTTTGTGCCAAACGATTTTAGTTTTCATTTGGGGTTCAATATTATCTCGCTATACGCAAATGGAAAAGGCTGGTTAGGACCATTTTTAGAGATTGGAATTATGACAGGCAGAGAGCGAGACAGAAATTATTATCCTTCATTGAATGTTGGGATTGAGGGTTATCTTAAGAAAAAAATTAAAATGGCGGTCAGTTTTGGATATTTTCAAGGCACTGCAAAAGAGCTTCCATTTCAAATGAACAATTTTTTTTCTCTTGAGGTTTGTTACTCATTTTCACCTTAAGGCTAATACATATTGTGCGCCATCCGTTAGAAACAATGTTGCGCAGAAATTCTTTCCGTGCGATTAACAAATATTGAACAACAAAAAAGTCGTCTCAGTTAAACCGAGACGACTTTCTATTTAGAATGAAATTCTACTTATTTTCTAATCAATTTCTTCGTTACAACACCGTCATTAGAAACGATATTTACAAAGTAAACACCAGCGTTGAATGCTGCTGAGTTGATTTCGAAGGTGTGATCACCTGCTGTTTTGTTACCTAAAGCAACAGAAGATATTTCTTTTCCTGAAACATCAAGTACAGTTACTGTAACATCTTGTGCGTTTGTCAATGAGAATGACAATTCAGCGTTACCTGTAGTTGGGTTTGGAGCTACTTCTGAAGTTGCAATTGAACCTGCAGTTTCAGCAACGCTCAATGATGGATCGAAATTCATACGAACCCAAGGAGTAGCCGTTGTGAAGAACCAAGTCGCTTGTGGGAAATCGTAGATGAACGTTGTTTGAGGATCAGATGATCCAGCTCTTGCCAATGTAACTTCACCTGTTGGAGAGATTACGGTTGCTAAGTAGGTGTTGTTTGCAAACAATGGAATAGCAAACGGGAACGTGTATGTTTTGTTTTGGTTGATCATACTCGCGTCTACATAGAAAGGAGCAGAAGTACCAATGGCAACAAAATCACCGTTCGCATCTATTTCGTTGATTTGAATAGAGAATTCAGCACCAATAACACTACCCGTTCCGATTCTTACATCCAATCCCCAACAGCTGATATCAGTCCAGATATCGAAAAGGTTACCCAATTCATATCCGTCTCCACCATTTGATTGTGTGCTTGTAGAAGTACCGTTATCTCTCGCGTAAACAAAAGGAGTAACTTCAAAGCTCACGTCGTCAATTACGTTGTTTGTAGGAATATCATCAATTGAATCATGTGTAATATCACTTGTTACTGTGTATGAACCAACTGCTGAAGGTGTAACAGAAGCCATTACTGTATCAAATACACTTGAAGTAATGTCGAAAAGTCCAGTTGTACCTGTTACAGAACCTGGATTCATTGTAACTGTGTATTCTGCGTTCGTAATGTCATTCGCTCCTTTAGAAACTACTGCGAAGAAGTCAATTGGTGCTATCTGAGATGTTGGAATTTGGTAGTAAAACAATCCAACTGTATTTGCGTAAGCATCAATTACTTCAAGATCATTTCCTGGGTTTGATGTCAACGCTAAATCGTCAATGTACCATCCGTAAGTAATCCAAGCATTTGGAGACGTTGAAGATGGGAAAGCTGTTGTCCATAAGAACTGAATCCATATTTGAGTTGCAGAAGCAGACACATAAGGTGCCAAGTTGATTGATTTCAAATCTGGGTTTGGATAAGCTGAACCACCTGTGCTCGAAAGAACCGGAAAGTTAGAGTTATCACCAACTGGCACGAAATTCGTTCCGTCTTCAGAAACCAATATTTGTTGAACATCATTGAAACGTGCACCATATTGCTCAAAGCTTAAAGTTACTTGATTTCCGTATGTTCCAAGACTGATTGGAGCAGCAGACGTCATTGTGTATGTAAGGTTTGTTGCTTGTGTTCCTGCTTGTGCATCTCCATTAGATAATTCTGCGAAGTTACCACCTGATGTCGATGTGATTCCGGCAGCTGACCACCAACCATCACTGTTTGCGTCAATTGACCATCCAAAATCAGGAGTTGTTTGTCCTTGATTATCCAAAGTCCAAGCAGCAGGGTTGTTGAAACTATCCGTATGGAAAGTTACCCCTAGAGCTTTGCTGTTGATATGGTTAGCAGCAGATTGCTTTTCAATTGTACTGATCTCTAAGTTCTTGTCGAGCGCAGGCTCTGTGGTTTGCCCAAAAGCAACCGATCCAAAAACCAAGGCCGTAGCGAATAAATAGATTTTTTTCATAATGTTTTTTATTTTTTGAGGTGTAAATATATGAAGTTAAACTGATATTACATGTTTGATATACTCGTTGGAGGGTTAAAATTCAATAATTTGTGTTGTTTTTTCAAAGAGTATTGTATTTCTATCTCTTGTTATGTGTTATAATTCTTTAGTTCGTTACATTTTGATCTTGCAAGAAGGGAAGTGATTTCCGTATTTCCTTTAGATCTATATAGCCTAAAACGATTGTCTGGACACCTTGTTCATTGAAAGGATCATTCATTTGACATCCCACAGCATCTAAAACGGCAGAATCGCCGCTATAATCCAATCCTTTATGATCATTTCCGACTCTGTTCACCGCAGCTACGAAACTTTGATTCTCAATTGCTCGTGCTTTCAGCAAGGTGCGCCAGTGCTCTCCTCGTTTGGCAGGCCAATTCGCTACAAACAATAGAACGTCGTAAGCTGGAGTTTGGTTGGTGAAATCCCAAGAGTTTCTTAAAATTTCCGGAAATCGCAAATCATAGCAGATGTTCAATTGGAATTTCCAACCAAGATAATTTACGATTTTGTTTGTTCGACCTCTTTCAAAATGCTCATGTTCTCCTGCCAAAGTAAACGTTTTGCGCTTGTCGTAATATTCGACTTCGCCATTGGGATGAACAAAAACTCCACGATTGGTTATTTTTCCTTCGTCCCGAATCATCAGTGACGTATAAATCGCCGCTTTTTTATTTCTGGCCTTTTCTTTCAGCCATTGTATACTTTCACTGGTCAAAAAGTCCTCAGCCAACTCGGTGCGCATGCTAAAACTCGTTTGAAACATTTCGGGAAGAAGAATCAATTGGGTAGAGTCGATTTCTTTCAACAATTCTTCATACAACGCAAAATTGGCTGCTTTATCTTCCCAAACTTGATTGGCCTGAACGAGAGTAATTTTCAATTCTTTCATAATTTCTTTTTTGGTTCGCTTCGCTTTTGGAATTGGAGTATGTAGCCCTGCGCTGCTGAAGCATGGATTTAAGGATAGAAACTATTCCATGTTCCGTCAGCCCATAGTGCGATCCAAATTCTACACCCCGTATTCCAAAATTAAATTCTACTCAATTTCTCCGCCGATTGAAGTAAAGTATCATCATCTTTCGCAAAACAAAATCGTATGATTCGTTGGGATGGCGGATTTTCATAAAACACCGAAACTGGAATTGTGGCAACGCCGCACTCTTTCACCAAATCTTGAACGAATTCTGTGTCTTTCTTCTTCGAAATCTGATCATATTTAGCAATTTGAAAAAATGAGCCTTCGCATGGAAGTAGATCAAACCGACTGTTTTGTAGGGCGTCACGAAATAAATCTCTTTTGTACTGATATAGTTTTCTAATTTCTTCAAAGTTGGCGATAGCACTGTATTTTGCTAAAGCAATTTGGGCCGAATGATTTACGCTAAAAATCAAAAACTGATGTACTTTTTTAATTTCTTTCATCCATTTTTCTGGAGCAACTAGATAACCAATTTTCCAGCCCGTGACGTGATAGGTTTTCCCGAATGAAGACACCGCAATTGCTCGATCCCTTAATTTGGGAATCGATTTGATAGAAATAAATTCCTTCTCGAAAAAAATGTATTCGTACACTTCATCGGATAAAATCAGCAACTTGGGATATTTGTTGCAAAGTGCTATCAATTCATTAAAATCCTCGCGCGACCACATTGTTCCTGCTGGGTTGTGCGGATTATTAATGATGAATAGTTTCGTTTTTTGAGAAATCACTTCATTTATGGCTTCCCAGTCCGGCCGAAAATCAGTATCCAAATTCACATGAATCGACTTTCCTCCAGCAAGAATTACTGCGGGTTCATAACAATCATATGAAGGATCGAGTTGCACAACTTCGTCGCCAAAATTCACGATAGCTTGTATTGTTGTGTATATGGCCTGCGTAGCACCAGCGGTGACAAGAATCTCTTTTTCAGTTGAAAAGCTTACTCCGTAAGTATTTACGTTCATTGTTTGAATGGCTTCTCGAAGCTCAGGACTGCCGGGCATTGGGGCGTACTGATGCTTTAAACTACTCGCTTCAATTTGCATGAGATTATTCAACCTTTCATCAATCGAAAAATTGGGAAATCCCTGCGCCAAGTTTGTCGCCCCATAGTCTGTCGCCATTTTGGACATAACGGTAAATATTGTTGTTCCTACGTTTGGGAGTTTGGACATTTTGGGGTGTTTTTCAGGTAAAGATAAGTTTTTTGGCTATTGGCTATTGGCTATTGGCTATTGGCTATTGGCGGAGGCGTGAGATGAAACTATTTAATCTGCGTTGAATGGAATGTAGATTCTCTATAAGGGATTCCGCAGTCTCTTCAGCAATCAAATTTCGATCTGTAGCGATAAGTAAAATAGTTTCAACTTCAAACGCAGAACCAATAGAAATCTCTTTTTCGCTTCTTCGTGATGCCCCTTCGGCAATATTCAAAACTATGGATACCGAAGCTCTATTTAGTTGTGATGTCAGCCCAAAGCGCTCGTCAACCGGAAACAAAGAGGTTTCATCATAAATTTGGTTCACAAATTTCCGCCCATCTTGCCACACTTCAAATTCTCTAAAGTTTCTCATAATTGTTGTTTTCCTTTATAAGTTAACGAAAAAGATGACATAATAAAATACTCTCCGCCAACCGCCAACCGCCAACCGCCAACCGCCAACCGCCAACCGCCAACCGCCAACCGCCAACCGCCAACCGCCAA
>CBFIBY010000013.1:0-22742 GCA_965660955.1 Crocinitomicaceae bacterium
GCTAATGCTTCAGGTTCTGTATATAATGATGCGAATGGTGAATGGACTATAGGTAATATGCCAAATGGAGCTACATACAGCTTATTCATTCAGGCGGTAGTTGAGCCATCAGGAAATTGTACGAATGCTGTTTCAGTTACTTCAACCACTACAGATCCAACAAATGCAAATAATACAGCTTCTATTACACCGGTTCCAGTGCCACAAACTAATCTTGGTGTTGTGAAAACGGCAACACCATCAAATCCAAATGTTGGCGGAACGGTTGTATTTACAATTATTGTTGATAATGCTGGTCCTAGTGATGCAACAGGTGTTAACGTTAATGACTTGCTTCCTTCTGGTTATACTATTTCGGCAGTGACACCACCATCTGTAACTACGGGAACATACGATCCAGTTACAGGTGATTGGACGATTGGCTCATTGCCAGTAGATTCTAATGAAATCTTGACAGTTACTGCAACAGTTAATGCTTCAGGAAATTATGCGAATACGGCAACGGTTACAGGGAACGAAAATGATCCAACACCAGGAAATAATACGTCTACAGTTATTCCTGGACCGACACCGCAAGCCAATTTAAGTATTACGAAAACTGCAAATACATCAACACCTTCTGTTGGTGGAACAATCACTTTTACTTTAACAGCTTCAAATTCGGGGCCAAGTGACGCAACAGGTGTTGTCGTAAATGATTTGCTTCCTTCTGGCTATACATACGATACCCATGCGACTTCATTCGGAAATTACAATTCAACAACAGGTGTATGGAATGGGTTCAATTTGCCAAATGGCTCGGTTGCAACAATAATTATTGCTGCTACTGTTGATACATCAGGTGATTATCAGAATTGTGCGACTATTTCCGCAACACAAAACGACCCAAACAATGGTAACAACACAGCATGTGTAACGCCAAACCCAGTTCCAAATGCTGATTTGTCCGTTCTTAAAACAGTTAACGATGCTACTCCGAATGTTGGAGACACTGTAACGTTTACTATAACTGTAAACAATGCTGGACCAAACGCTGCTGTGGGTGCACAAGTTTCGGATCCGCTGCCAGCAGGATACTTGTTTGTTTCTGAAAACTCACCAATAGGTAGTTATTCTTCTGGTTCTGGAATCTGGACAATAGGGACATTAGCATCAGGTGGTACTGCATCAATGACTATTCAGGCGCAAGTATTAGGTTCTGGTTCATATTCAAATACGGCGACAGTATCAAGTAATTTGAATGATACCGATCCTACGAATAATTCATCAACGAGTACACCGAATCCGGTTCCAGTTGCTGATTTATCAATTACTAAAGTGGCTGACAACCCTACACCAAATGTAGGAGGTGTTGTTCAGTTTACAGTTGAAGTAACGAACAACGGCTTAAGCCCTGCAACAGGAGTTGAGGTGAATGACTTGCTTCAATCTTGTTACACTTTTGTTTCTGCAACAACTACATCAGGAACATATACGGATGGTACGGGAATTTGGAATATTGGTAACATAGCAAATGCAGGTGTAGAAACATTAGTAATTAGTGCTACGGTAAATGCTTCTGGAAATTGTGACAACACAGCATCAGTTTCAGGTAATGAATCTGACCCTGACCCTACAAATAATACGGTGACAATTTCAACGACTCCAGTTCCTCAAACGAACTTAGGAATCACGAAAACGGTTACGCCGAATAACCCAACAGTCGGAAGTAATGTTGTGTTTACTTTGATTGTTACGAATAATGGTCCAAGTGATGCAACAGGTGTAATCGTAAACGATACACTTCCTTCAGGATATACATACATTCCTTCTACACCAACTGTTGGAACTTATAATCCATCTACAAATATTTGGACAATAGGTAACCTTGCTAATGGAGCAACGGCTGTCTTTAATATGTCAGCTACTGTTAATGTTTCAGGTGAGTACACCAATTGTGCATATGTTTCAGGAAATGAAGGTGACCCTTCAACTTCTAACAATACAGCATGTGCTTCGCCAGTGCCTTCAGCATTGTCGAATCTAGTTATTAATAAATCAGTAAATATTTCAAGTCCACCAGTTGGATCACAAGTTGTATTTACAATTACTGCAACGAATGTTGGCCCGAGTGACGCCACAGGTGTGGTTGTTAATGATCCATTGCCAACAGGTTATACTCTTGACTCAGCCGTTACAGTAACTGGTGCGTATGTGGCGCCAACTTGGACGATAGGAAACTTAGCAAATAATGCAACGGAAACGTTACTTATCTACGCGACAGTTAATCCTTCAGGGTCTTATGCAAATACAGCGGTAATATCTGGAAATCAAACTGACCCGAATACTGGGAATAATACTTCAACGGCTACTACAACACCAGTTCCACAAACAGATTTGTGGGTTGTAAAAACAGCTTCATCGGGAACACCTAATGTTGGAGATACTATTCAGTTTACAATTGTAGCTGGAAATGATGGTCCAAACAATGCCTCAGGAGTTTTAGTTCAGGACCCATTGCCAAGTGGTTACACTTTTGTCAGTGCTACTGGCGGAACTTATATTGCTCCAAACTGGTTGATCGGTGTTTTGAATAGCGGCTTTACAGATACATTGATAATTACCGCTGCTGTTAATCCAACAGGTAATTATGCAAATACTGCGATTATTTCGGGTAACCAAGTAGATCCAGTGAGCACGAACAATTCTTCAACGGCTACACCAGTGCCGAATCCATTGAGTAATTTAAGTGTTGTAAAAACAGTTACGCCTCCAAACCCACTAGTAGGAACAGACGATGTAACCTTTACAATTACCGTGACCAACAACGGTCCGAATGATGCAACGAACGTATTGGTGAACGATACATTGCCGACAGGATACGCTTATGTTACCTCAAGCACTTCGGCAGGGGCTTATGACACTACAACAAATTTGTGGACAATCGGAAATTTACCGAATGGTTCTACAGTGACATTAGATATTGTTGCTTCAGTATTAGCGACAGGTACATATGTTAATACGGCAACTGTTGCTGGCGATCAAACTGATCCAGACAATACAGATAACATTTCTTCTGTTGCACCAACACCAGTTCCAGTAGCTGATTTGTCGATTGCGAAAACAGTAAGTCCTGCTACTTCTTCAGTTGGTGATACAATTGTCTTTACAGTAGTTGCAACCAATAACGGACCAAGTTTTGCTACAAGTGTGAACGTAACAGATACGATTCCGGATGGATATTCCATTGTTACTTCTGGTACAAGTTCAGGAACGTATAATTCATCAACTGGAATTTGGACTATTGGTACGATGTCATTCCCTGGCACGGATACTTTGACTGTTTCTGTGGTAGTTTTACCAACTGGATCATATACGAATGTCGCGACGATTACAGGTGGAACGGTTGATCCGAATTCATCAAATAATACAGCAACTTCAACACCAGGATTGCTTAATTTGCCTCCTGTAGCGATAAATGATACAATTGCGGTTGTAGAAGATATTCCGACAAACCCAACACAAATTGTCACGACGAACGACTTTGATGTTGATGGTAACCCTGTTGTATCTTCAGTTGATTTAAACACGACTGCTCCAGGTACACAACCAATCGGAACTTCTGCTGCTGGTGGAAACGTTTCGGTGGATCCATTAGGAAATATCATTTACACACCACCATTGAACTTTAATGGGGCAGATTCAATAACATACACTGTATTGGATGATGATGGTGATACTTCAAACGTAGCGACTATCTTCTTCAATGTCTCTCCTGTAAATGATCCACCAGTTGTAATTAATGAAACAGTTACACTTCCTGAAGATTCAACGGCAACAGGAAACATTTTGACCCTAACTGGTGATAATGATCCTGACGGTACAACATTGATTGTTGATACTATTCCTGTGACTGGTCCAAATAACGGAACAATCACTATTGATTCACTCGGTAACTTCATATATACACCAGATACGAATTTCTTTGGTGTGGATACAGTTGTATTTACAGTTTGTGATCAAGGGATACCTTTACCTGCAATTTGTGTAAACGATACTTTGTTCTTGAATGTTATCAACGTAAATGATCCTCCGGTAGCTGTTGACGACGATACGGTAACACTTGAAGATACGCCTGTAACGTTCAATATTTTAGCGAACGATTTTGATTTGGAAGATCCATTATTACCACAGACGTTGGATTTAGATCCAAATACACCAGGTATACAGGATACTTTCTACAATGGTGACGGAACTTGGACTAGAGATACACTTGGTAACTTGACGTTCACTCCAGATTCAAACTTCAATGGAGTTACAACAATCATCTATAATGTATGTGATACGAACCTTCAGGTTTCGAACAACGCGACGGTTACTATAACAGTAACTCCTGTGAACGATGCTCCGGTTACTTCACCAGTTAACGTTGTTACTTCAATAGGAAATCCTATTCCTGTGAACGTTGGATCAGGAACTACGGATCCAGAGAACAACCCAGTTACATATACTTACAACACTTTAGATCCAAATATTCCAGCAGGAACTATAGTTACGGTAACTGGAAATGGAACAATAGTTATAACGCCACCGCCAACATTTGGTCCTGGAACATTCTTCATTCCTTTCACGGTATGTGATTCCAGTCAATTTGCGGTAACTTCACTTTGTGATACGGATACAATCTTTGTAAACGTTGTTGATACAACAGGACCAAACAATCCACCTGTAGCTAACAATGACCAGGCGACCATTTTATCTGGTCAAACAGCAACGGTTTATCCTTTGTCAAATGACTTCGAAGTAGATGGTGATTCTTTAACATTTACGATTGCAAATCCAAACACAACGGATGGAGTTTTCACTACAAACCCAGATGGTTCAGTGACTTACACGCCTAATGATCCAAACTGGTCAGGATGGGATTCAGTTCAGTATGTAATTTGTGATAATGGTACACCAGTACTTTGTGATTCGGCTTACATCGTTATTACGGTTAGCCCTATAGTTGATACGAATAACCTTGCTCCAATTGCAACGGATGATTATGCAACAACTACAGAAGATACTGATATTGATGTTGTAATTTTGGGTAATGACTCTGATCCAAATGGAGATCCATTAGATATTCCAACCATCTTAACAAATGGTCAGAATGGAAATGGTGTAATTGATCCTATAACAGGTGTATTGACGTACACGCCAGATCCAAACTTCATTGGAAATGATACAATTACATATATCATCTGTGATACTGGAAGCCCTGTGCTTTGTGATACGGCAGATGTGGTTATTACAGTTGTGCCAGGAAACGATGCACCAACGACTACACCAATCACGGTTGTTACTTCAATAGGAAACTCAGTTCCAGTGAATGTTGGAGCAGGAACAACAGACCCTGAATTGAACCCACTTACGTATACGTATGATACTTTAAATCCAAATATCCCTGCTGGAACAATAGTTACAGTAACAGGAAACGGAGCTATTGTGATTACACCTCCGCCAACATTTGGCCCGGGATCATTCTTTATCCCTTTCACAGTTTGTGATTCAAGTATCTATGCAGTAAATGTATTGTGTGATACAGATACAATCTTTGTAAATGTGGTTGATACAACTGGTCCTGGAAATAATGGTCCAATTGCAAACAACGATCAAGTAACAGCTCCTGTTGGTCAAACTCCGACGGTTAATGTATTGGGTAATGACTTCGATGTTGATGGTGATACATTGAATGTAAATATTCCAAATCCAACAACACCTAACGGAACATTTACGGATAATGGTGACGGAACAGTTACTTATACTCCAAATACACCGACTTTCGTTGGAATGGATTCAGTTCAATATGTTATCTGTGATACAGGTATTCCAGTACTTTGTGATACAGCTTATATTTTTGTAACAATCAGTCCAGTAGTTGATACTCCAAATGTTGCACCAATTGCAACTGACGATGTGGCGACTACAGATGAAGATACGGATGTAACAATTGATGTATTGGCGAATGATACAGATCCAAACGGAAATCCATTGGGTGATCCAACTATTATTGATAGTACAGATAATGGTACCCTTACGGTTCTTGCTAACGGAGATGTAGTTTATGACCCAGATCCAAACTTTAATGGAACGGATACATTCACCTACTATGTTTGTGATACTGGTACGCCAGTTCTTTGTGATACGGCACAGGTTGTAATTACAATATTACCTATCAATGATACACCGTTGATTGATAATGAATACGATACGATTCCTTTGTTTGGAACCGTTAGTGGTGATGTTACTGATCCATTAGGAACAGTTGATGATCAAGATATCGATGGAAACTTGATTGTGAATACAACTCCACTTTCAGGCCCAAATAGTGGTACAATAATCATCAATCCTGATGGAACGTATACCTACACAGATACTTCTGGTACACCAGGAAACGATACAATTATTGTTCAGATATGTGATGATGGAACACCTTTACCAGCAATTTGTGTGAATGATACGATTTTCATAAATGTATTACCAAACGAAGCTCCTACGGTTATCAACGCGAATGTTGCTACTAACGAAGATGTTTGTGTGACATTTGACGTTCTTGTTGGTTCAAATGATAATGATGGATCAATTGATTCAACAACTGTGGATTTAGATCCAATAACACCAGGAATTCAGGATACATTATCCAACGCTTCTGGAGAATGGGGGGTTGATTCAACCGGAATGGTTACATTTTGTCCAATCGATGATTCATGTAACTATACTGCAACGGCAACTTTCACAGTAAATGACGACATTGGTTCTTCGTCAAATGTTGGAACAATGAGTGTGTTTGTTATTTGTGTGAATGATGCACCGACAGCGACGGATAGTTCTTTGGTTACTGATGAGGATGTTTCAATATCTATTGATTTGATTCCTTTAGTTGATGATATTGACGATGGAATTGATGCTTCAACATTCGATTTAGATCCAACCTCTTCTACTATCGACGATACATTGATTAACTCAGATGGAACATGGGTGGTATTACCAAACGGTACATTAACATTCACTCCAACTGCTGATTCATGTGATTACACAGCAACACTTAATTATACGGTTAATGACAACGGAGGTTTGACCTCAAACCAAGGTGTAATATCAGTATATGTGCAATGTGTAAATGATGCACCGTCGACTGATACAGTAAATGTAGCAACACCAATAAATACACCGGTTGGAATAAATGTTGGAGCAGGAACGTCTGATCCAGAATTGAACCCAATCACATTTACGTATGATACATTGGGTATCCCAGGAACATTAGTTACAACTGGAAATGGTACTGTAGTGTTTATTCCAGATACAGGATTTGTTGGAACGGTAATTATACCTTTCACAGCTTGTGATTCCAGTCAGTACCAAGTGACTTCATTGTGTGATTCAGCGGTTATTGTTATTAGCGTTGTTGATACAACAGCTCCTGGAAATAATGACCCAATTGCAAACAATGACTTGACGACCATTCCGGTTGGAACGTCAGCAGTGATTAATCCTTTGGCAAATGATTACGATGTAGATGGTGACTCATTAGTAGTTACTTTCACAAATACGCCAGGTTCAACGTCCACAACTTCACCAAATGGTGGTACTGTGACGATTAACCCTGATGGAACAGTGACTTATGTGCCAGATCCAGCGTTTACAGGTGTGGATTCTATCCCTTACTCTGTGTGTGATACAGTTACACCAATTCCAGGATGTGATACGGCGTTCTTGATTATTACGGTTAGTCCGGTGGTTGATACGAACAACTTGGCACCAATTGCAACAGATGACTTTGGAACTACGCCAGAAGATTCAACAATTGTGATTGACATCTTAGTAAATGATTCGGATCCTAACGGTACACCATTGGACCCTCCTTTCATTTTCAGTGGACCTTCAAATGGTACAGCATCGATTGATCCAAATGGTAATTTGGTTTACACACCAAATCCAGGTTGGATTGGTCCAGACACAGTAGTTTATGTAGTTTGCGACACGAATGGAGTACCGTATTGCGATACAGCAATGGTAATTATCAATGTTGTGCCTGGAAATGCTCCACCAACAACTTCAGATATTACAGTTGTAACGAACGAAGGAACGCCTGTTGGTGTGAATGTTTCGGCTGGAACTTCAGATCCAGAATTGAATCCGATCACATATACATATGATTTGACGGATCCTTCAATTCCGGCAGGAACGGTGATTGATTCTACGGGAACAGGAACAATTAATATTACACCTCCTCCAGGTTTTGTTGGAACGTTCACAATTCCATTTTTAGCATGTGATTCAAGTATCTATGCTGTAAATGTATTGTGTGATAGTGGAACAATCACAGTTGTTGTGGTTGATACTACTCTTGGCGTGAACAACCCTCCAGTTGCGAATAACGATTTATTGACAACGCCGATTGGTGTGCCAGTGATTGTTAACCCAATTGGAAATGACTTTGACCCTGATTTGGATTCGTTGATCGTTACTTTCACGAATACACCAGGTTCAACAACAACGACAACACCAAATGGTGGAACAGCAACAATCAACCCAGATGGAACCATCACATATGTGCCGGATCCAACATTCACGGGTATTGATTCAATTCCATACTCTGTATGTGACACAGTTGTTCCTCCGGGATGTGATACAGCGTTCTTGATTATTACGGTTAGTCCAGTGGTTGACACGAATAATGTGGCTCCAGCAGCGACAGATGATTACGCTTCAACTATTATCAATGTTCCAGTTACATTCCCTGTAACGAACAACGATACGGATCCTAACGGAAATGGATTGAATGATCCGATAATCTTCGCGCAAGGTTCGAATGGAGTAGGTACTGTGAATCCAGGAACGGTTAATACGCCTCCGACGATTACATATACACCGAATCCAGGGTTTGTTGGAGTTGATACAGTAACGTATGTTATTTGTGACAACGGAATACCGACACTTTGTGATACGGCACTATACATCATTACGGTGATCTTGCCAAATCAAGACCCAGCTCAAGGAAACGAATTCTTATCAGTTTCTCAGTGTGATAGCTTGATGGATATCGACGTTTTGGCAAATAACATTGATCCGGATGGCGATTCAGTTCTTGTATCTACCTTCACTGCAACTTCAACTGCAGGTGGAACGGTAACCCTGAATTCCGATGGAACTATGAATTACGTTCCAATGATGAACTACGTAGGATTAGATACTGTGTTCTATACGGTATGTGATACGTTTGTTCCGCCAGGATGTGTGAACGATACTTTAATAATCGACGTCCTTCCTGATAACGATTGTGATGGAATTGCAAACGATGTAGATATTGATGATGACAACGATGGTATTACCGATCTTGACGAATGTGCTACAGCCAATGGAGCTTGTGATACAGACGGAGATGGAATCATCGACCAATATGATCTTGATTCAGACAATGATGGTATCCTTGATATCGTAGAGTCTGGCGGAGGTCAGTGGGATACAGATGGTGACGGAGTTATAGACAGTAACATTGATACCGATAACAATGGATTGATGGATGTAGCTGACCCTGGTGTAGCTGGTGGTGTAGCGAATCCTAATCCGGATACAGACAATGATGGTCGTCCAGACTTCCAAGATCTTGATTCAGACAATGACGGAATTCCAGATGTATTTGAATCAGGAGCCGGAGCGTTGGATGCCGACGGAGATGGTGTACTTGACGATCCAACGGATACAGATGGTGACGGAATCTATGATGTTGCTGATGCGAATAACGGTGGTGTAGCGAATCCAAATCCGGATTCAGATGGAGACGGAATTGCAAATAACATCGATTTGGATTCAGACAATGATGGTATTTCAGATGTACTTGAATCAGGTCAGCCAGATGTTGACGGTGATGGTATGATTGATGCACCGGCAAATGATGATAACAACAATGATGGATTTGCTGACGCACAAGTTGGTGTTGATCCGCAAGACTTCGATGGTGATACATATCCAGATTACGTAGATTTAGATTCAGATAGCGATGGTATTCCAGATGTTATCGAAAATGGAAATGCAGATACAGACGGAGACGGAGTTGTAGACAACTATACAGATGCGAACAACAACGGATGGGATGATTCATCGGAAGGTTCACCTCTTGTGAATTCTGATTCTGATCCATTACCAGATTACATCGATTTAGATGCGGATAATGATGGTATTCCAGATGTAGTGGAAGGTGGTCAAGTTGACGCTGATATGGACGGTTTTGTTGATGACTTAACGGATGTCAATGGAAACGGCTGGGCGGATAATACAGAAGGTGACCCAATCTTCGATACTGACGCTGATGGAATTTTTGATTATTTAGATCATGATTCTGACGGTGATGGATGTTTGGATGTTGCTGAAGGTGGTTTCGTTGATGCTGATTTCGATGGTGTTATTGATAACTTCACGGACCTTGATAATGACGGTTGGGATGATAGCGCATTTGGCTGGACAGTTCCAGATACAGATGGCGATGGAGAATTTGACTTCAGAGATCTTGATTCTGACGGTGACGGCAAACCAGACGCAGATGAATGTGGTCTAGATTGTGACAACGACGGAGTTCCAGATAACTTGGATGCTGATCCTTGTATCATCGCTCTTGAAATCCCAGAAGGATTTACTCCAAATGGTGATGGCTCGAATGATGTGTTTGAGATCCCAGGAATTGAGAATTACCCAGGAAACGTATTGATGATATACAACCGATGGGGTAACGTAGTATTCGACGCAGTTGATTACGACAATACGTGGGCAGGAACTACGAACAATTCAATGGCCGTTGGAGGTGACTTGTTACCTACAGGTACATATTACTATGTCCTTGACACGAAAGACGATAACCTCGGAGTATTAACCGGATACATTTACGTACAACGATAATAAGAAAATAGGTACCCGACTTTCGGGTCGGGTACCAATTAAAACATAGAGATATGAAAGTAAAAATGAAACATATTGTTTTAGGAGCGATTCTTAGCATGACGGGCTTTATTCAGGCTCAGCAAGAACCTCACTTCACACAGTATTTTGACAATACACTTTACGTTAATCCAGCATATGCGGGAAGTAAAGGTGTGATGAATGCATCTCTTTTGCATAGAGAGCAATGGGTTGGGTTTGATGGAAGACCTCGATCAACTACCTTCAGTATTCAAACTCCCTTAAAATATAAATCATTGGGACTTGGTGTTACCTTGGTAAATGACGTAATTGGTCCTTTGACTCAGACTATGGCATATGCTGATTTGTCTTATACCTTACGATCTAAAAACAACAACGGAAAATTAGCATTTGGTGTAAAAGCAGGAGCCAACTTGATCAATATTGGAACAAGTGCTTTGCAAACAACAGATGAAGGTGATCCCTTGTTTTTGTCCAATGTACGTAACCGTATTAACCCGAATATTGGAGCCGGAATTTACTATCACTTCCCGCGTTTCTTTATTGGCGCTAGTACACCAAAACTCTTGGAAAGATCTTACGATCCATTATATCCAGATCACTTAGAACATAGACACTTCTTTGTAATCATTGGAGCTGTATTTAACATGAACAAACTATGGAAATTACGTCCTACTGCTCAATTGAAATTGACGCAAAATGCTCCATTCAGTGTTGATGTTAGTGCTGCAGCAATTTATAATGACAAGTTTTACATTGGAGGTATGTATCGACTAGATGCTGCTGCTGGAGCATTTATCCAGTATCAAATTACCCCTCAATTCAAAGCAGGTTTTGCAACGGATTTCGGAACACAAGAAATTCGCAATTACAATGATGGAACGTTTGAAATTATGTTGTCTTATGACTTCTATTTCAAAACTCCAGGTATTCGTTCACCACGTTATTTTTAATAGTTGAAAGATGAAAAAAGTATTATTCATAATCATATTTATTGCATCCGCCCATGTCAGCTTCGCGCAGAAAGGTGTGATGAAAACAGCAGACGAGTTCTACGAGAAGATTGCGTACGCGCTTGCTGCGGAGGAGTATGAAAAACTTCGCGGTTCTAAACTAGAAGACCCGCAAATGCTCGCTCGTTTGGCGAACTGTTATTACCAAATTGGTCAAACAGAAAAAGCGGAAGAGATTTATAATTTGATGATCAATGATCCATCTGCAAATTACGAAGACATCTATCGTTATGCAATGACATTGAAAGAAAACGAAAAGTACGAAGAGTCGGAAGAATGGTTGAATAAATTTACCGGACTTCAAGCTTCAGACGTGCGCTCAAAAGAGTATCAACAAAATTTCGATTACCTAACAGATTTGCGCGCAATTCCTGTAAGGTTTGAAATCAATAACCTTGATATCAATACCGATTTGACAGATTTCGGAGGATATTACAACCCAAATAACAAAGAGATTATGTTTATCTCAAACCGTGCATGGGAAGGTTTAACTCAAAGAGATTGGTCGGGAAATAATCTGCCCTTCTTGGACATCTTTACGAGTAAACTTGGTTCCAATATGCAGATGGAGTCTGAGAAAATGTTTTCTAAACGTGTAAACACAAAGTATCACGAAGGTCCTTTGACATATAGTCCAAATGGTCGTCGTGTTTACTTTACACGTAATAATTTGGGAATAAAGGGGAAACACAAATACGATGATAAGGGAATTCAAAACTTGAAATTGTATTATGCTGATGTTGATGCTGACGGAAATTGGGTGAACATTAAAGAGTGTCCGTACAATAGCCAAGCGTTTTCTGTGGGTCATCCAACTTTATCTAAAGATGGAAAGACACTTTATTTCACTTCAGATATGCCCGGTGGATTCGGTGGTGCTGATATTTACAAAGCAACTATCCGAGAAGGTTTGGAAGATGTTGCTTTTGGAACACCTATTAATTTAGGATCTGAGATCAACACGGAAGGACAAGAGATGTTTCCTTGGATGGATGTTGACGGAAACTTATGGTTTGCTTCAGACGGTCACCCAGGATTTGGGGGATTGGATGTTTTTGTTGCACAACAAGCACATGAAGCAACGTCGTATAAAGCTGAGAATATTGGTGCTCCGATAAACGGAAATAGAGATGATTTTGCATTTATCATGAACGTAGACGCTGAAACAGGTTATTTCTCTTCTAACCGTTTGTCTGGAAAAGGAGACGATGATATCTATTCATTCATCATGTTGGAGCCCTTGGAGATCCCGCTTACAGTTTGTGGTGAAATCACGGATCAACGTTCGAATGAAATTTTACCCGGAGCGACAATCGACTTAAAAGATGATCAAGGAAACTTGGTAGCGCAAACCATTGCTGATGAACAAGCAAAATACTGCTTCAAGGTTGAAAGAGAAATGAATTATGTAATTGGCGTTCAGAAGGAGGATTACTTTCCAAAGGAAGAACCGATTTCTACCATGAATTTGGAGCCAAGTGTTTCTGAGTTGACGAAAGATGTGGCACTTATGAAAGATCCAGGTCTTGGATTGTATGGTTTAGTAACAGATCGAGCAACTGGTCAACCTTTGGATAGTGTATTCATCAAGGTAGTTGATTTGACAACTGGTAAAACAGTTATCGACGAAATGACATCATCTTCAGGTGACGTCATGAAACCTTTGTTGGAGAACAAAATTGGTGACTGTTTGAAATATCAAATCATACTTCAAAGAAGAGGTTACCTAGGAAAAACATTGAAATTCAATCATTGTATTGATAAGCCAGGTTTAATTAGCATGCACCAGAAATTGGATTTCGGAATGGACAAACTTGAAGTAGGAATGGATATTGGTAAACTTTTGAAAATCAATCCAATTTACTTCGACTTGAACAAGTCAAACATTCGACCTGATGCCGCTGCGGAACTTGCAGTAATCGTTCAGGTGATGAATGACAACCCAACCATGGTGATTGAATTGGGGTCACACACAGATTGTAGAGCAAGTTATGCTTACAATGAGAAATTATCTGATCGTCGTGCGAAATCATCGGCGAAATGGGTAAGAGAGAAAATTTCCAATCCAGAACGTATTTACGGAAAGGGATATGGGGAATCTATCTTGGTGAATGATTGTGCTTGTGAAGGTAAGGTGAAATCTGATTGTTCAGAGGAAGATCATCAGTTGAACAGACGTACAGAGTTTATCATCAAAAAGCTGTAATTTATAGTTTATATCAGAATAAAATAAGAATGAGCCTTCGAGAAATCGAGGGCTTTTTTTATTTGCTCTTCGAGAGGATGGAAGTAGTCGAAAAGCCAGCAACCAAATCAATTACTTTCACTTCACCACCAATCGCCCGTATTTCTTTTGAACCGACTATATATTTTTTGGAGAACTCATCCTTTTCGTTGGGACTGTAGTCCGCTCCTTTAACAAGAACATCGGGTTGGATGGTAATGATTTCTTTTAAAGGGGTATCTTTTTCAAATAATAAAACGATATCCACGAATTCCAAAGCAGCTAACACCAGCTGCCGTGCATCCTCTGGATTAATTGGTCTTTCGATGCCTTTGTTTTGTGCCTTTACGGAAATATCTGTGTTCAATGCAACAACAAGCTTATCGCCTAAGTCCGAAGCTTTGGCCAAATAGGTAACATGACCTTTGTGAAGGATATCGAAACAACCGTTGGTGAAGACTACTTTTTGTCCTTCGGCTTGCCAGGATTTGACCAACGAAGAAGTTTCTTCTAACGACTTAATCTTGTTTTGTACTTGTTGAAGTTGTGACATTTTCCTTGGAGTAATTCTTCGGTAATAATACCAAAGATACTAAACCCAGGATAATCATCATTAATGTTTGTGAAACCCAAATGAGTAAACCTAGTGCATTTCCAATTCCTTCGGCCGATTCTGGATAATCCTCTTTCAAGTAAAAAGCAATAACTAGTCCAACCAAAAGCGGGTAGGAGCCAATTCCTCCGTTGGTCAGTGTGATACCAATTGATCCAGCAATAAACCCAATGAGAATTCCTTTGATTGGGAAGTTTGCGGTTTCGTCCAAAGCGTAAAAACAAAGGCCGAACATCAGTAAATAAGAACCCCAAATGATAAACGTTTGAAGAATATATCCACCGGGATTTTTGGATTTAAAAATCGCAAACAAACCATTGAAAACACCTTTGAGGAAAGATTGAATTTTTTCTTTGAAACTGGCCGATTTGAAATAGAAAAAGGCAACAACTGCAATTCCAAGTGCTATAACACCATAGAAAACATATTTCCACTCAAAACCACCTTCGACGGCTCCTTTTGGTCCAAATTTAACCATGAGTTCCTCCCAAATCAATTCAAAATCTTTTCCACCTACTAGAGTCGTGATAAAGAAGATGGAAGCCAACATAACAAGGTCAACGGCTCTTTCAGCCACAATTGTTCCGAAGGACTTTGCAAATGGCACTTGATCTGATCGATACAAAGTCGCAGCGCGTGTTGCTTCGCCCGCTCGGGGAATAGTTAAATTGATTAAATAACCAATCGTAACAGCATGATAGCGATGTTTAAGCGGTGTTTCATGGCCAAGCGGTTCGAGTACATATTTCCAACGCTGTGCTCTTGCTACTACGGCTATCCAACCTAAAATCAGCGAAATCAATATCCAGAGGTAGTTTGCTTTTTTTATGGCATCATAAAACTGCAATTTAGAATCTTCCGACATGCTTGAATAAAAAAGCCATATCAAGTAAACACCTATTGCCAAAGGCAAAACAGTTTTCAATAAAACTGAAAACGACTTTTTCATTTATTTTAGAAGGTTGGTTGTCTCGTCCGGAAAAACCAAGGAAGGTTTGAATGTTTTTGCTTCTTCAATACTGCAGAAACCGTAGCCAATTATTATAACCAAATCACCCATCTGCACACGTCGAGCCGCTGGTCCATTCAAACAAATAGTTCCGGAATTTTCTTCACCTGCGATTACGTATGTTTCAATTCGCTCACCATTGTTGATGTTGACGATTTGAACACGCTCGCCTTCAATCAAATTAGCGGCTTCCATCAGAACTTTATCGATGGTGATACTGCCTATATAATTCAATTCGGCTTGTGTGACTTTAACACGGTGTATTTTAGATTTTACGACTTGTATAAGCATGCTTCTTGTTTTGCTGGGCAAATGTAATGTAAATTCAATAGAGAATAAAAATTAAGCCTCTTCGATAAGTTCCATGTTGTCAATTAATCGAACGCCTCCACAATAAGCAACTGCACAAGCGGTAGCCCCAGGGATCCAATCATCGATAGGTTCAAAGGTCAACGGGTGAATGACTTCTAGATATTCCAATTCTAATGAACTGCTATTAATCAATTCTTTTCCTTTCTTCTGACAAAGTTGTGGTGATAAAGTATCCGCCCATTCTTTCATTTGTGAAAGAACCTCTGAAATAATTGCGGCGTCAGACTTCTGTTCCGCGTTGAGTAATAAATTTCGACTACTCATCGCCAACCCACTTTTTTCCCGAATTGTTTCACCAACTCTGATTTCAGTTGAATAGTCCAAGGCTTTCACCATTGCCTTCACAACAGCGACTTGCTGAAAATCTTTCCGTCCGAAATAAGCACGCGTGGGTTGAGTTAAATCAAATAATCGTTGAACTACTTCAATAACACCATTGAAATGTCCTGGTCGATTTTCGCCTTCGAGCGTTTGATCCAAAAAACCAAGTTCTACACTACGAGCCGTAAAATTTTCAGGATACATATCTTCAACCGAAGGTGCAAAAATGACATCACATCCTGAGGGTTTCAATAGCTCAGCGTCCTTTTCTAATGTTCTTGGATATTTCTTTAAGTCTTCTTCTTTATTAAACTGGGTTGGATTGACAAAAATGCTAACGATTACAATGTCATTCTCATCATTTGCAAAATCCACCAAAGAGAGGTGTCCTTCATGCAAAGCTCCCATCGTTGGGACTAATCCGACCGTTTTATCGTTCGCTTTACACCAATCTAAGTACTCATGTAATTGGGTTACTTTTTCTATCTGTCTCATTATCAGTGTATCACAAATTAAAAATTGGTTAAAACTATACTTTTTGATTGATTTTCCGATATTTTTTTTATATTTTTGTAGCTAATTAACGACAATCTAAAACTTTGATGGATAAAAAAAGAATCCTTTTTGTTACACAGGAGATTAACCCCTTCTTACCAAAATCAGAAATTGCTAGCACGGCTAGAAGACTACCACAAGCCACACAAGAGGCTGGAAAAGAAATAAGAGTTTTTGCACCTAGATTTGGCAGCATCAACGAAAGAAGACATCAACTCCACGAAGTTATACGTTTGTCAGGAATGAATCTTATCATTAACGATACAGATCATCCTTTGATTATCAAGGTAGCGAGTGTATCTGCGGCGAGAATGCAGGTGTACTTTATTGATAATGATGAATATTTTAAGAGAAAATCAACGACGACTGACGATAAAGGAGAATTCCACGAAGACAATGACGAAAGATCTATGTTCTTTTGTAGAGGTGTCTTGGAGACGGTTAAGAAATTAGGATGGCAACCCGACATGATTCATTGTCATGGTTGGATGTCTGGTTTAATGTCTCTCTATGTGAAAAAATTATACAACAAAGACCCACATTTTGCGAACACAAAAGTTGTATATAGTGTGTACAATGATTCATTTAACAAAGATTGGGACGAAGATTTTTCAGCAAAACTTAAATTTGACGGCTTTGATGACGATGTAATCGCTGAGCTGAAAGACACAAGTTTCCTAAATATTTCTCGTGTTATGATGAAATATGCTGACGGAATCAACGTTGCAAGTGAGAATTTAGATGCATCTTTGCAAGCCATAGTGGATGACATGACATGTTTGAAACAGGAATACGTTCCTGAAGAAAATCAAAACAAAGTGTTGACTGAATTTTTTGATAAAGTAATTGAAGAAGAAGTACTTATATAACTTAATGATACATCGTATTTATTGCGAGTGGCGGAAGGTATTTACACTTTCCGCTACTTTTTTATTAGCCGTTTTTTTAATTGTTTCTTGTAAGAAACAGACTACAACGGTAGGAAGCACTGGAATTGATGAAGCGGGATTGTTGGCAGCAGGCGCGGTCGATACATTCACGTTAGAAACGTATTCCATTTTGGATGATTCCATCAATACAAAAAATCCGCGTGCCAATGTGCTGGGTGAAATGAATGATCCCGTTTTTGGGAAAATTAATTCCTCTTTCTACACGCAAGTAAGATTGAATGCGGTAAGTCCTGCTTTTGGTGATACTGCGGATATTGTTATGGACTCAGTTGTTCTAGCTATGCAGTTTAGTAACTATACGGGTGAATTTACAGCTCAGACTTTTGAGGTGTATGAATTAGCTGATCCAATAGACAGTGACACAGCAGTGAAATACTATGAGTTTGATAGTATTCAAACAAAACCGGGAAACCTTGTTGAAGTTGGCGCTGGGACAATTAAACCAGAGCCCATTGCAGACGCCATCATCGATACTGTGTCCGTTGCTCCTCAAATGCGCATTCGATTAGACACTACTTTTGCGAAAGAGTTGATGGGTGAAGCAGAAACCAATCCATCTTCTTTTTCAAGTAACGAGAACTTCTTGGATTATTTCAAAGGATTATACATTACAACCAATAACCCAACGTTGTCCTCAGGACAAGGAGGCGTTTTTGGATTTAACATGTCTAGTGGTGCATCGAAAGTAACGATCTACTACAAGAAATTGGAGACAATAAATGGGGTACCCACATTTGTCACAAAATCGTATGACTTTGTAATTACCAGTGCTTCTCAATCTTTCAATCGAGTTGTTATTGACCGAACGGGAGTTTCTGGAGCCGATGTTCAAAATGTCTTAAATAACAAATCTGAAGGATTGACGGAATTTTATTGTCAAGCGTTTGGTTTACGAGCAGTAGTTAACATCCCAGGTTTGAGTGGAATTCCAGCAAATGCGGTCATCCACAAGGCAATTTTGAATTTGCCGATTCAATATCAAACGGGATCAAATCTCTCGCCTGGGTCTTCCGTTCGGTTATTTGAAAAACCGACTGAAACCAGTAATTTGGGTGCAGACATTGCAACAGCAACGGTAAGTAATTTTACAAAAAGCGTTCAACAAGACATTAGCCCTTTCGTTCAAAGAATTGTTTCGGGAATTACGGAGAATAGACCTATTTACATAGCACCAGATCAAATTAATTCTTCGGGACATCGAATTATTTTCAATGGATCTAATACAACTAACAAGGTGCGTCCGAAACTTTATATTATTTACACTGAATTTTAAAATATGTGTGGAATTGTAGCTTACATTGGTAAGAAAGAAGCTTACCCAATTCTAATTAAAGGGCTTCAACGACTAGAATATCGTGGATACGATAGTGCAGGTGTTGCCCTTATTTCCGATGGTGAATTAAACTTGTACAAGAAACAAGGAAAGGTTGCCAATTTGGAGGCTTTTGCCGCAGATAAAGATATTTCTGGTAGCATTGGTATTGCGCATACACGATGGGCAACTCATGGAGAACCAAATGATAAGAATGCTCATCCACATTATTCTGAAAACGAAAATATTGCCATCATTCACAATGGTATCATTGAAAATTACGATGTATTAAAAGAGGAATTGATTTCTCGTGGATATACTTTTCGCAGTGAAACGGATACCGAGGTTCTTGTACATTTAGTAGAAGATATTCAAAAGAAAGAAGGAGTTTGGTTTGGCGAGGCATTGCGAATCGCTTTGTTGAGTGTTACAGGAGCATATGCTATAGTTGCTGTTTCTAAAGATAAGCCTGATACGATCGTTGCTGCAAGAAAATCATCACCATTGGTCGTTGGAATAGGAAAGGAAGGCGATTATTACTTGGCTTCAGATGCAACACCAATTATCGAGTACACAAATCAAGTGGTTTATTTAGATGACGAAGAAATTGCCGTTATCGATTTAAAAGACGGAATGAAATTGTGGAACATTCACGACGAAGAAAAAACACCTTACGTTCAGCATCTTGAAATGCAACTGGAAGCTCTTGAGAAAGGAGGTTACGAGCATTTCATGTTGAAAGAAATACACGAACAGCCTCGCTCCATTAATGATTGTTTCCGGGGAAGATTGAATGCTAAAGAAGGTTGGGTTTCCCTTGGAGGAATCAAAGATTACGAGCAGACGTTGGTGAATGCCAAACGAGTTGTAATGATTGCTTGTGGAACGTCGTGGCATGCTTGTTTGGTCGGCGAATACCTATTCGAAGACTTGGCTAGAATCAATGTTGAGGTAGAATACGCTTCCGAGTTTAGATACAGAAATCCAGTTATTAATGAAGGAGATATTGTGATAGCGGTTTCCCAATCTGGAGAAACGGCGGATACTTTGGCGGCGCTTGAATTAGCGAAATCAAAAGGTGCAATCATACTTGGAATTTGTAATGTTGTTGGATCATCCATTTCACGTATCACGGATGCCGGCTCATACACCCACGCCGGACCAGAAATAGGTGTTGCATCAACCAAAGCCTTTACCGCTCAGGTTACAGTTTTGACGCTCATGGCGATATCCATTGCACAGAAGAAAGGCACAATCAGTGAAACGAAATTTCGCACTTTGTTAAGTGAATTGGAAGCTATTCCGAATAAGGTAAGTCGCGTACTTGAAAGCAATGACTTAATCGAAAAGATTTCGGCTACGTACAAAGATGCTGCGAATGCCTTGTATTTAGGAAGAGGAAGTTCGTTCCCAGTTGCGCTAGAAGGAGCATTAAAATTGAAAGAGATTTCTTACATCCACGCTGAAGGTTATCCTGCGGCTGAGATGAAACACGGTCCTATCGCATTGATCGACGAAAATATGCCCGTTTTTGTTGTTGCAACGAAAGGAACATCATACGAAAAAGTAGTTTCGAATATTCAAGAAGTGAAAGCCCGAAAAGGTAGAATTATTGCCATTGTAACCGAAGGTGATACGCAGGTTCACGAAATGGCTGATCATGTTATTGAGATTCCAGATACGGATGAACATTTGGTTCCTTTATTGGCGACTATTCCGTTCCAATTGCTTTCATATCACATTGCAGTGATGCGAGATTGTAACGTAGATCAACCACGTAACTTGGCAAAGTCAGTAACAGTAGAATAAGTTTACACGGCAATAGAAAAAACAAAAAAGCCCTTTCCAAAAAGTTGGAAAGGGCTTTTTCTATGAAATGTTATTCTAATCTTTTTTTATGAGGCGAAGTGTTTGAGTTCCTGTCTCGGATGGGATCTGAACAAAGTAAACACCTTCGTTTAAATGCCCTAAGTTCATCTTGTATGCTACTGATTGATTGACAAACTCATTATAAACCAACTTACCTTGAGCATCTATTATGCGAATCGATCCATTCATATTTAAAGAACTTTGTATTTCAAAAACACCAGTCGTTGGATTCGGTGATAAAGAAAAAGTCGCTGTCTCAAGCGCATCGAGTCCAACCGTATTGACTGTGACACAGTCTGAAGTATCACTACAGTTGTTTAGTGTAATAATCACCGCATACGAACCATCAATCGAAGTAGAGAATGTTTGACTTGTTTCGTTTGGGATAATGGAATTATTTGAACAGTCAATCCACTGATACTGAGCAGTGCTTTGATTTGCGATAAAAGATGTTGGGGTCAGTGTAGTGAGAGTATTGTTGATTTGTGGTATAGTTAAGTTTAAGGTTATTATAGAATCGCAACCTTGAACACTCATCAAAGTATCATGAGCAGTTGTTGAAGCGGTGTAGGTTTGACCATTTAGTGGCCAAGTGTAAGACGCACAAGCTGTAACTGTTTCTGTTGTGTTGGTCGAACCTGTGATAGTCAAGGCCAAGTTAATGAGGGAGTCGCAACCGGCGGCATTGGGTATTACACCACTGTATATGCCTGTAGTAGTGTACGTTTGTCCGTCAACCGACCATACGTATGATGAACAAGCCACTGCCGTATGATTTGCAGTGGTATTTCCGTTAACGGTTAAATCAAGTTGGACAACCGAGTCACATCCTGTTGTTGCAGAGACTACAGATGTATACAGACCTGAGCTAGCATACGTTTGTCCATTCACTGGCCAAGTATATGCCCCACAATTCCCAACGGATGTCGTCGACCCAATCGTAAATCCAGGTCCATACGTGTACCCCGTAACTATATTTGAGGTAGCGCCTGTTAATCCGAAGTTTGATAGGGTACATGTTCCTCCGCTCGGAGAATAATCTGTTACTGAAGTGAGCGCTGTATTTGTTCCACCAGCGATTCCATCGTTCATAGTACAATACAAAATCAGAGAGGAAGGTAAATTACACAGCTCATCATCCATATTTGCCTGTAATTCTGCTTGGGTTCTTGCTACGTTCCACACACGGACTTCATCCATGTCTCCTTCAAAATTGTTGACCCCGTCAATTCTTTGTCCAATTCTGATGTTGTTGGTCGTAGCCGTATTTATAGAGACCGTTGGCGTTCCAGCCGCGTCTAGCACCCCGTCAACATACAACGAAACCGTGTTTGTTGCCGAAGGATCCACTACTACGGCAACATGATGCCAAAGACCATCATTAACTGCAATCGATCCACTAATGCCATTTCCAGCAACTTCAAAACGAATTGCATTGCTCCAAAGTAGGTTGAAAGTTGATCTTTGTCCAGTGCCTGTTGCACCCCAGTCTACAAGTACTCTCTGCCCGCCACCACTTGGCAAGGCGTCTGCCGTAGTTTTGATACGTGCTTCAATTGTACGTGC
>CBFIBY010000013.1:22752-32614 GCA_965660955.1 Crocinitomicaceae bacterium
TGAACCGGTGATTCCTGAAACGTTCGTTAGAACAACGTCATTTACCCCGTCAAAATTCAGTGCATTTTGACCGAAAAGGACGGTGCTGCTCAGTAACATCAGGAAAAGTATATGTAAAGTGGTTCTCATAGTCTTCTTGTTTTTTAATGGATATGTAAAAATATAACTATTGTGTGAAATTTTCTCGTCAAAAAAATACAAATTTGAAATCAACACCTATTTTGCAAAGCGCATGGCATGAAAAGCGACCAAAGCGTTTTCTTGTAGTTGTTCCTTGTCGTTTCCTAAGAAAGTGACATATAGATCCGCGACAAAATTTCGATGTATGACCATTGTAATCGCATATTTATATCCCAGGTTATTTTCTTCGGCCAACTGCATGAAACATACTCCTCCGCCATCTCCAATAAGACCATCTGCAAATGCCTCTTCTGAGAATTCTCTCAATTTGGGTGTTTTGGCATCTTTGGTCGCTAACGTGAAAATTTGTTTGGTAATTCCCGATTTCCATAAATAGTTCGGGTGAACCAATTTTACTGTCGGGTTTTTTAAGTTCTTTTTGTATCGTTTTAACTCTTTGGAAAGTGAACGAATTTCATATCGAATTTCGAAATCAGCCTCAATCTTGGAAATGGCAAACTCATTCGGAAGGACGTCACTTTTGATAATAGGAACGTTATCATATCCTTTTGGCATGAAAAATTCTAGATTATACTTTTTAAGTTTCGATTTAAATTTTCCAGAAGGCTGAGCAAGAGATATACTAGCTCCTATAAATAAACACAGCAGAGTTGAAAAAAGTGATTTCATATGGAATGATTTTAACTGCAAGATTAGTTATAATACACTTAGTTGGGCGGCTAAACGAGATTAGTTTTCCAGAGTGTGATTAAGAAAACTTTTTGCAAAGCTGATGAAAGTCTCTATGTCGGCTTTGTTGGTCGATATGCCGACAGATATTCTGGTGGCTCCTCTCATACGACCCATGAAATCTGTTTTATCGCCAAAGTCTCCATCTTCGTGCAGTGTGAAATATTTCATCAATTCTTCCGCGTTGATATTGCCTTTTAGTTCATCAATACCTGGATTACAAAAACATCCAGAACGAACAGATATTCCAAGCGTGTTGGCTTTGTGTTCAATTTTTTCTACTTGAAACGGATTTCCACTTTGATCCATGAAATTCATCATAATCGTACCACCGACATTCTTTCTGTTTTTGGGACCATGAATTTGAATCAACGATTTTCCATTCGAGTGTTTTAATTTTCGCAACTCTCTACACAATACGCTTGTCAAGGCAGAAACGCGATCTGTAATTCTGTGCATTCCAATTCTATTCAAATAATCCAAACCGATTTTAACAGCAGGAATATCCAAATAATTAATTGTACCATCTTCAAAGCGTTCATGGTCTCCAATTAACCAGTGTTTTTCATCTTGCACGCCAACCATGTCAACTGTTCCTCCAGCAAACCAAGGTTTTTGTAAGGTCTCGAACTTGGATTTTTTAATAAGTAAGCATCCAATTCCAGTAGGATAACCAAACATTTTATAGAACGACATAGAAACAAAATCAGGTTTCACCTTTGATAAATCCAAAGCACTTGTTGGAACATAAGCCGCAGCATCCAAGAGCACATCCCACCCTTGATTTTGCGCTTCTTCTATCCAAGCTAAGTCGTGTTTGACACCCGTAACATTCGACTGGGCCGGATAAGCAAAAAGTTTGTGTTTCGCATTTCCATGTGCGGCCAATTGCGCTGTCAAGTTCTTCTCGTCAATTGTAAAATCCTCACCTTTTAATTTTCCGTGATCAAATGTTCCTCCTTTGTTTTTGCAATATTCACGAATTCCATTTACCGAATTGTGGTTGTCCGTTAAAAGCAAATATGCCGATTCTTTCGAGAAGGGATAGCTTTCACCAACGATGCGCAATGCTCCAGATGCATTTGGTGTAAAGACGCAGAAATAATCGTCTTCCGCATTGAAAAAGCGGAGCACTTCCGCTCTTGCTTCTTTTACCAATAAGGTTGCCGCCAATGAAGAGGGATTCGTAGAATGAGGATTCCCAAAAACGTTTTCCCGTAACATCTTATGGTGAATATCTAGCTGCGATTGAGCGTATAAATTTCCACCGGTAAAATCCAAATAGACTTGACCTCTTTCGTCTAAGCGCCTATATTCTTTATCTCGAAGCTCTTGAAAATAAGACTCAAATGGAATTGTATCCGTACCAGAAACAACAACTTTGGATTGAAAGAAGGGGAATTTCATAGTCTAAGCTTGTTTTAATTGCTATAAAGTTACAGCATTTCTTACTAAAAAAGAAAGGGCGATTCAAATCAATTGAAATCGCCCTTTGTCAATGTATTGGTGCAGAGTATTTATTTCTTTCCGCCGAACATACTCATGATTTTAGAAAGGAATCCACCAGCACCTGAAGCACCGCCACCAGACTTGCCGTTGTCGTCTCCTCCAGTAACCATTGCCATCAAACTGCTCATGTCGAAGCTTCCTCCTTTGTCACCCGTCATTTTAGTAACCTGACTCATGATCATGTCTTTGATTCCGCTTGCTTTATCGGCATCGATACCTAATTTGCCAGCCAATTGAGATACCATATCACCACCCAATTTGTCTTGCATGGCATTTCCTTTTTCGTCGTTATCTCCTTGAGAGAACATATTTAAAAGGCCGTCCAAACCGCCTCCAGAAGCTTCTTTTTGAACTCCGTTTTTTAACGTGTCTTTCGCTGCTGAAAAGGCTTGTTCTTTTTTGTCTTCGTCCAATCCGAATTTTTCCATTAATTCTGGACCTAACTGACCTTTCAATTGGTCTAATATTCCGTCTAACATAATTTTATTTTGTATTGAGCCTCAATGATACGAAAAATCGCGGACTTTGACCTTGTAAAAACCTATGATTCTGTTCCATAGACCACCACGTCCATGTTCATGAAATTGGTATTGAATAGCGGTTTCATCCCATTTTTTTCAGCTACACGCATGCTTGCGAAATTTTCTAAATGAATCATGGAAACAAAGCGTTTGTTCAACTTATTTTCTTTACCGAATTTATGCATTTGCTGCGCCGCCTCGGTAGCATAACCCTTTCCCCAAGTACGAGGGAAGTACGAATAACCAATTTCCTTTTCTTGAACTCCATTAACTTCTCGACTAATAATTCCCGTCATTCCAATGAGGTCACCCGTTTCTTTTTCAATGGCTGCTAACATACCAAAACCATCTTCTTCGTATCGCCCCAATTGACGGTTTATCCATTCCGTTGCCAATTCCATGGGCGTTTGCGTATTGTTTTTCGTTACACCTACGAAGCGGAGAGTATCATTTCCATCCAAAAACTCTACCCAAAGTGGAATATCTTCCAACGTAAGCGCACGGAATTTTAAGCGTTCTGATTCTTGGTGGAAATAAGATTCTGGGACACGTTTCATTTTTTAAGTTACGAGTTATTGAGTTGAAAATTAGTGAAATTATTAGAAAAAAAAACTATCATCAACATGCAATGATTTTGAAACGAGCGTAAGCAACCCACTCGTAACCCGAAACTTTCTAACTAGTTACTACTTTAACTCCCATATCGATAATGCCCAATAATTTTATACGAGAACAAACAATCTGCTAGCACCTGTCCACCGCCAATGTTGTGAACAATTAAATACCGTTCTCCATCACTCGACTTTTGATCGGAAACTATACCAATATGTGTGATTGCTCCACCTAAATTCCAGCAAACTATGTCTCCTGGTATGTATCCTTCTTTTCGACTTCTGGACAATTCAGTTCCTTTTCGTTTAAAGAAAACCATCAGATTGGGTACTCTTCTGTGATCGATATTTTTATCCGTTGTTTTTAATCCCCAATTTTTTGGGTACAAGTTGAAATTGGCTTTCATGTCCTCATGAACCAGTTTCTGCAGGTCAATTCCTACTTTTCTATACGCTCGAATGACAACATCGGTGCAAACACCTTTCCCCTCAGGGACGTCACCATTTGGATACGGAATAGAGAAGTAACTAGGATCGTAAACGACATAATCATTCGTCAATTCAACGGCTGCTTTTGCCAATTTTGTTTGAAACGAGGTTTGCCCAAAAGTTGTAAGGACGAATAGGGGAAAGAGTAAAGTCAATAAAAAGGTACGCATATAGCTAGAACAGTTTGGATTCTAACTTATTGTACAATGCGACCCTAAATTGGTTCAAAAAAACTTTGGATTAATTTTCTTCTAGAATGATTTTGATATCTTCTACTAGCTCTTCAAATTCATCTTTGGGTTTGTCTTCTTCGGTGTACATTTTTTTAAACAAACTTTCCAATTCAGGATGTTTTATCCCTTTGAATTGGTTCTTTTTGGCTGCTGAAATTCTATTTTTTGTAACAGGATGAGTATTCAAGAATTCAGGTGGCTCAGCTCCTTTTGATTCTTCGGAGAGACTCTCAAAAAGCAACTGAAATCCAACCGAGTTGATTTTGTTCTGTTTCATTAACTTCATTCCTTCCTCGTCCGCTTCGGTTTCTAATTCCCTAGAATAGGATAGACCCGTCAATCGATCCGCATTCGAAACGAGAATATCTGTGAATCGACTTACGTCTCCCACAATTGCGGATAAAAATAGCCGACCGGAAAGGTTACGCAACAAAGCGCGCATGGAATGCCGCTTGTTGACATGAGAAACTTCATGGGTGAGCAATGCCGCTAGCTCTTCGTAACGCTCCATTTTGTCCAGAATTCCCGAAAAAACAACCACCTGGCCTGACGGCAAAGCGAATGCGTTCACCGTGTTATCATTAACAACCGTAATTTTTATTTCTTTTTTACTTTGAAGTTCAATCGAATCTGCAAAAGCTTGAACCAATTTGGTGCGTTCTTTATCGATATCGCTGTAGTAGATAAATTCATTGAAATACGTTTCTCCGAGTTTGTCATCCAAACTCGGAGGGATGAGATAAACCGATTTTTCAGCAACATAAGGAATGGCATGTTGGCTCATGAAATACACCACAAAAATGGTAATGATAGCCAAGCCGATGTGAGCCGCGAATCCAGCTCGAACTAATCGTGTATAAAATGACGCTTGTGCTATTCCATCGAAACGCTGAAGAAAAGGAACCGCTAAATCCGGATCTGTTATTTCAAAATTGGAGTATTCTTTTTTATTGAAAAGGAGTAAAGTCTTCCCTCGTTTTTCAAAACTATATGAAAACGGTGCCCAATTGATAGATTCGCCCTCATGTTCAAAGTTCAATTCCCCTGTTTCGATATCGAATGCCAATTCAAGATCATGTGCTTCCGCATTCTTACCATTGTGATATTTAGCTTGACCTTTATACATTAAAATCCAATGTTTATGTCCAACATATCACCAATATCTTCTCCTGCCGCATTTTTAAAGTTGTCTTCAGTTTGCTCAATTTCACTGAATTCCAATGTCCCACGCATGTCTAAGTTTTTGAAAATGAAATTCATTTCTCGGATAATTGTAATTGGATAACCAAAACCCAAAGTTAAAATGATGATGAAGAAATTTCCGACGAGAATGGGGAACAATTGACTTCCCGTCCCTCTAAAACGCATGAGCATTTTTTTATCATCCTTATGCAAACTTAGATGTTCGATGTAGTAATTTATGATGTTTCTTCTCCACCAAACGTAATAAATACCCAAGGTCAAAAAAGTCAAAATATATCCAACGAAGTTGATAAGGAAAAAATCAGCACCATTTCCTGTAAACTTGAATTTTGCATCACCAAAACGTGTGTTGTTCAATACATAGGTTCGTGTGTTGATTGTCAACCATGACCAATAAATACCAAAAGTTACGATAGTTAGGAGTGTCCAAGCGACAAATTTCCATAGTAAAGTTTGTCGATCTCCTCGGTATCCAAAACGAATTCCACGCCAACTCGTTCGGGACATACGGTAGCGCATAGAACCATGGATGGCAATGGGAATGAGTAACAAATATCCTACATAAACCAGGAACATTCCAAGATAAAATTCATTGTAATTGCTTACGAAAAACAACAAATTCAATGTAATGAAGATTCCTAGTGCAATGATGAAGCCCTTAAACATTTCTTTACCTGTACCCGAGAAATACAAGCGACTACCTTCAAAAGAAGTTTCGCCGTATAAATATTGCATGGTTTTCGCTCGGGCAAAGGGATAATATAATCCGAAAGAAAGAATCGTAAACAACCAATTGACAACAAAAATCCCGAAGAATTCTTTGCCTTTCCCCAAGAAATTCATCTGATAGCGGACAACCTCTGGTTCAGGTTTTTGATACGGTAAATCAGGGATAGGAATTGGTTCCATAGTTCTATAAACACATTTTGTGTTTTACTAAAATAATTACTTTTCTCGAATATGGGTCTCTTCTGAAATTTACTCATCTTTGTTCCATGGAAATAAAACTCTCTGAGCAGAACAAAGATTTCTTCCAGCGTGTTTACGAAGTAGTACGTTTGATTCCGGAAGGGCGTGTGACAAATTATGGTTCGATTGCTAAGTATTTGGGTGCTGCTAAATCTAGCAGAATGGTAGGTTGGGCAATGAATGCTGCCCATAGTTTGCCAGATGTTCCTGCGCACCGCGTTGTCAATCGAGTAGGGTTATTGTCGGGAGCAGCTCATTTTTCTACACCAACAGAAATGGAAGAAAGATTGGCAAAAGAAGGAATTGTAGTGAAGGAAAATCAAATCATAGATTTCAAAAGTCTCTTTTGGGATCCGCAAGTGGAATTGAGAATTGATTAACTTTGAGTCATGGTAATTGTAATTGGAGGAACAGGTTTAGTCGGAAGTCATCTACTCCTTGAATTGGTGGGTACTGAGACCCAAATCGTTGCCACTTTTCAAACGAAAAGGAAAATCGAGCAAGTCAAAAAAATGTTCCGGTTTTACCAAACTGAAAATTCTGAAAACCTTTGGTCTAAAATTATCTGGAAAAAAGTAAATGTCAATGATATTGTTGGACTAGAAGAATTGATTTCCGAAGGAGATGAGGTATATCATTGTGCTGCCCTTGTGAGTTTTCATAAACGAGACTTTAATCGACTGATGAAGGTGAACCGAGAAGGTACCACCAACGTTGTTAATGTTTGTCTTACGAACAATATCAAAAAATTGTGCTACGTAAGTTCAACCGCTGCCGTTAGTGGTGGAGCAGATACCGAGGTTTCAGAGGCAACGAAATGGAAAAAAACACCTGAAACAAGCGGATACTCAATTAGTAAATACGGAGCGGAACGTGAAGTTTGGCGAGGAATTGAAGAGGGGTTGAATGCTGTAATGGTCAATCCTTGCGTGATTTTAGGTGCTGGAAATTGGTCGGATAGTTCATTAACAATATTGGGAACCATCAAAAAAGGATTGAAATTCTTTCCTCCAGGCGGCAACGCTATTGTGGATGCAAGAGATGTTGCGAAAGTGATGCGAAAATTGATGAAGAGTGAAATTCAAGCGGAACGATACTTGCTAATAGGCGAAAATATCTCCTTCAAAACTTTGTTTACCCGAATTGCCAAGAAAATGAAGAAAAGCCCACCAAAGCTTGCTGTTGGTCGTTTTGGGTTGAACGCCGCTCGCTACATTTTCGGATTTCTATATTTGTTTTCCAAGAAAAGATCACCAATTACAAAAGATACAGTGAACAGTGCGTTGTCTACTGTTGTTTATGCAAATAAGAAATGTAGAAGGGAATTAAACTATACTTTATCTCCCTTAGAGGATACAATTGACAATGCGATAAAAGGTCGCTTGAAATAAATGACAAAGCAGAAATCACAATATAAAAAATATGCACAGAATGAAACGTTCTGGATTGTGCTGATATCCATCTTTTTTGCGGTGGGAATTGTGGGAATTTCCTTGCCAGAATATCGAGATACTCTTGTTCCATTGAGTTCGCTGCATTTGTTGTTGACCTTCGTTGTATTGCGCTATTCGCGTAAAACGAAGAAAGGAAAATTCTTTCTTTTTGCGTTTTTGATATTTATTGTCGGCATTTTGGTTGAAGCCATTGGAACGAATACGGGGTTGTTGTTTGGCGATTACAAGTACGGTTCCACTTTAGGACCGAAAGTGTATGGGGTTCCCTTAATCATTGGTGTAAATTGGGCAACGATGGTTGTTTGTTCTTCTACTCTTGTTAATGGAATCAGGACCAATATTTACTTTAAGACGCTGTTGGCTGCGCTTTTGATGACTTCTCTAGATTTTCTCATTGAACCTGTTGCCATCAAACTTGACTTTTGGTCTTGGACAGGAGGAGATATTCCTGTCTATAATTATATCTGCTGGTTTGTCATTTCTCTACCAATGCACTATTTTTATATGAAATGGAAATTGGTAGAAAACAATTCAGTGCCCAAAGCTGTTTTTATTCTATTAGTCCTTTTCTTTTCGGTATTGAATTTTGTATAAATGTATTGGTGGGGCCCTATAGTTTTAATCTTGGCATTTCTTGGAATGGAGTTCATGGCGTGGGCAACGCATAAGTATGTCATGCATGGGTTGATGTGGAAATTCCATGAAGACCACCATGTTGTAAAACCCGGATTTTTTGAACGAAACGATGTTTTTTTTCTTATTTATGCAATTCCTTCTTGGTTGTGTATCATGCTGGGAATGATGTATGACAATTATTTTGCGGTTTGGATTGGATATGGAATTGCTGCATATGGTTTCGCTTACTTTATGTTTCATGATGTTTATATCCACCGCCGCTTCAAATGGCTTCGCGATATTGATCATCCCTATTTCATGGCTATTCGTAAAGCGCACAAAGTACATCACAAACATTTGGGCAAAGAGCACGGTGAATGTTTTGGAATGTTGATTGTTCCTTTGAAATATTACAAAGAGGCCAAGCGAACATTCGAGCGTAAATACGGCAAGGAATGAGTTTGTACTTTCTAATTATGCTGGGAACAATTGCGGGACCACTACTTCTGTCTTTCGATAAAAAGGTTCACTTTTATACAAACTGGAGATACATTTTTTCTTCAACTGCAATCGTTGCTGCTTTGTATTTGATTTGGGACGAAGTTTACACGCAAATAGGTGTTTGGGGATTCAATCCTGATTATTTGCAAGGTTTTTATCTCGGTAATTTACCTTTTGAAGAAGTTTGTTTTTTCTTGTTTGTACCGTATGCCTTCTTGTTCATTCATGAATGTCTCATTGCTTATTTTCCGCGTTTTCAACCGAAGATTTTTTCCAACTACTTTGCGGTTGGATTCACAATTTTATGTTTGGTTCTAGGACTAATTTATCTGAATAATTTGTACACGGCAGCTGCTAGTTTCGTGGCCGTTACACTAACACTTTGGTTTGTATTCCGGAAAAAAGTAGAATGGTACCCCAAATTTCTAATGGCTTATTTTGTGGTTCAGATTCCTTTTTTTATTGTGAATGGCGCATTAACGGGAATGTTCACTCCTGAACCTATTGTATGGTACAACGAAGCCGAAATAATAGGGCCACGTTGGGTGAGCATACCACTAGAAGATACGATTTACAATTATGGCTTTTTAATATTGGTGTTTTACTTCTACGATTTCTTTAAGAAACGAGCAGGAGAAAGGGTGTAGCAAATCTGTTTATTCCCATGATATTAAAGTAGTTAAGACTAATCTCAGCAGGAGGCCATCTAAAAAATTAATTATTTATTTATTACTTTTTTTGAACCCAAATCAGCACAAATCAAGAATCACCAATCTAATAAGTAACCATTTTCATGACCGGTCTTTTTTTGCCTGTCCCTACCATGAAAATTTTAAAGGCAACATCGGGGTGTTCGTCATTCAAATTTGGAACAACTATCTTTAAAT
>CBFIBY010000014.1:0-31733 GCA_965660955.1 Crocinitomicaceae bacterium
CTCCATTCATGAATTGCTTTTGATCTGAATTTGCCATAACAAACAAAGAATCGTTTGCTGCACTTTTCAAATTACTGCGCAAAGCTTCAAGCTTTCCTTTGATTACTTTAATATCCTCTTTAGACGGAGCAATCGAAACATCAAAATACTTCACTTCTCTGCTTGTGAACTTATTCTCGTATTGTTTGTCGTTTTTATGCTCTTCGTAGTAGGCTTTTAGTTCGTCATCAGAAACTTTAATTTCTGCATCGTCAAGATCTGTAAATCGTTTCATGATGTATGAAATAGATTTCGTTTCGCCTTTTGCATTGTATTCATCTTCTGCCTCAACTGTTGTTGCATAGACACCTTGATTCAATAAACCTTCATACTTTTCACGTTTTCTTCGATCGATGTAGTATTTTTTGCTCTCTTCCCATTGCTTCTTTTGCTCGGGATCATCAGACGACATCATTTGTTCAATTCTTTGGTCAAGCAATCTTGGGTTGAATAATCCTGTAACAGAATCCTTGAACGCATCCTTAAACTCTTGCAATACAGGGAATCCTTCTTGTCCTTTCAAATAAGCATCAAACTCATTTTTTCCAACATTGATGCCAAGTGCTTCCATTTCTTTTTCCAAAATGATAGACTCAACTGTAAAGTTCCATGCTTGATCCTTTGATGCTTCTTGATCTTTTGCCGTGTATTCTTTTCCTTGCTGCTGCGCATTCTGTGCACCTTGCTGCATAAAGTTGTTTTGTGCCTCTTCAAATTTCTTGAAATCAACCATTTCACCAGCTACTGTTCCGTATCCAACTTCGTCTTCGCTTCCGCCACCACCTTTGTTCCAATCAGTGAAGATAAAAGCCAATAATGCCAGTCCGATAATTATAACGAGTAAAATAGATTTTTCCCGAATTTTTCCTATTAATGCCATTTGTCTATAAAATTAAGGGTGCGAATATAATTAGATGAATTGATTTTTAAAAATTTAGATTGAATAAAGCACCACTTAAATGCATTATTTATCGGACATCTCGTCAATTTCGCTTTTTTTGGGTGAATAACCATTGGGTTTTGCCGTTTTTCCACGTTCCTTCGTTTATAAAACGCACGGGATTAACCTGAATCCACACCTATTTTGTTCGACTTTTGTTAAAAGTCATTTTTTATGAAAAAAGTACTGTCCTTTCTGCTAGGAATTATAATTATATCGGCCTGTGTTCCGGCCAAGAAATACAATGAACTTCTAGAAAAACAAAAAGTGTGTTCTGAGGAATTGGAAAAATACAAAAACTCCTCCCTTACATATGAAGGTGAAGCCAAAAACTATATTGCGAAATATGAAGCACTCACCAAACAAGTTGTTCGATTAAAAGCCGATACTACGTTAATAGCGCAAGACTATCGACTACTGCAGGCTCAATGCAACAAAATCAACCAAGAAAATAAAGCCCTTGAAGCACAGTTTGCTCTATTGCGCCAATCTGGAGAGAAAAATACAGCCATCCTTCAAAAGGATTTAGAATCAAAAAACTTAGAGTTACAACGAAAGCAAGATGTTCTGGCTGGTTTGGAGAAAGAACTCGCGCAGAAAGAAGCTCTTCTAGCTGAAAGAGAAGCTCGTGTAAATGAACTTGAAGAAGCGATAAAACGAAAAGATGATGCCCAAAACCAATTAAAGAAACGTGTCGCAGCTGCATTAGTCGGGTATGAAAAACAAGGATTAAGTGTCGTTCAAAAAAACGGTAAAATCTACGTGAGTCTTGAGGCTAAACTACTTTTTAAATCGGGAAGCACTTTCGTAGAAGCTGAAGGAAAAAAGGCACTAATTGATTTAGCTAAAGTATTGGAAAGCGAGGAGGACCTAGAGATTATTGTTGAAGGACATACAGATACAGACGCTCTAAACAGCAAAACAAGCCCAAAAAATAATTGGGAACTTTCCGTTCTTCGTGCAACATCTGTGGTTGATATCATGCTTTCGAATTCTGAAATGGACCCGACTCGTTTACTTCCTGCAGGACGGTCAGAATACCTACCCGTTGACCCTAATGACAAAGCAAAAAACAGACGAATTGAAATAATCATTTCCCCAAATATTACGGAGTTATTAGATATCATTTCCAAATAACACTACAATACTCTCCATAATAAATTAATCTAGAGGACAACCCCATTTTGGTATAACTGAAATGGGGTTTTTTATTTCAGCGTGTCGAGAATAAATTCTATTATTTTTGTTTTATGTCCTCCGTCCCAAAACATCTGGAATTACAATTGCAAACCTTGCCGAGTAAACCGGGCGTTTATCAGTATTTCGATAAAAACAATACAATCATCTACGTGGGGAAAGCCAAAAACCTTAAAAATCGGGTTAAGTCTTACTTCGTAAAAAATCACGATTATGCCAAGACTCGCATTTTGGTGCGGCAAATAGAACGACTTGAATACATTGTAGTAGACACAGAGTTGGATGCACTTCTTTTGGAAAATAATTTGATAAAGAAGTACTTGCCGAAATACAATATCCAACTTAAGGATGACAAAACGTATCCTTGGGTTTGTATTAAAAACGAGCCATTTCCGCGTGTTTTTCCAACGAGACGGATACTAAAAGATGGCTCCAAGTATTTTGGTCCGTATCCGAATGTGAAAGCCATGCACACTCTTTTGGGTTTGGTTAAGGATATGTACCCTTTACGAAATTGTAATTTGGATTTATCAGAAAAGAAAATCAAGGAGAAGAAGTATAAAGTTTGTTTGGAGTACCATATTGGGAATTGCAAAGGCCCCTGCGTTGGTGAAGAATACCTAGAAACCTACAACCAATATATCACAGAAATTGAAAATTTGTTGAGTGGAAACCTATCCTCTGTGATGAAATCCATGAAGGCGCAAATGAAAGCACACGCAGCAAAATATGAGTACGAAGAAGCGCAGTTGATCAAATCCAAACTGGACTATTTGCAAAGTTACCAGCAAAAATCCGCTATTGTTTCACAAACAATAAAGCAGTGCGATGTTATTACCGTTCTGCAAGATGAAAAATCTGCATTTGTTAATTATTTAGTCGTAAAAGACGGAGCCATTGTTCAAGGCTACACTGTTGAAGTTAAAAAGAAAATGGACGAAGACCTTTCTGATATAATCGGTTTTGTTCTTCCTGAAATGAAAGAAAAATTCAATTCGCTCTCCAAAGAAATTCTTTTGCAAGAAGAAGTTGATTTGACTTTCGACAATTTGAAATTTACAGTTCCACAGCGAGGAGATCGAAAAAAATTAGTTGAATTATCCGTTAGGAACACCACTTTTTATCGTCTTGAAAAACTGAAACAAGAGAAAATCGTTTCGCCAGAGAAACATACGGACCGAATATTGGCGCAAATTCAGAAAGATTTTCGGGTTCCTGAATTACCCGTTCATATTGAATGTTTCGACAACAGTAATATTCAAGGAACGAATCCCGTTTCCGCCTGCGTTGTCTTTAAAAATGCGAAACCGAGTAAAAAAGATTATCGTCATTTCAATATAAAAACCGTTGAGGGTCCCGACGACTTTGCCAGCATGTACGAAGCCGTTTATCGCCGATACAAAAGACTAACCGAAGAAAATCAGCCACTGCCACAACTTCTCGTAATTGACGGTGGAAAAGGACAACTCAGTTCTTCCCTAAAAGCCTTGGATGATTTAGGCATCCGAGGTAAAATCGTCATAGTGGGAATTGCCAAGCGTTTAGAAGAAATCTTTTTCCCAGGTGATCAATATCCGATTTACATTGATAAGCGTTCAGAAAGTTTAAAGGTTATTCAACACATGCGAAATGAGGCGCATCGTTTCGGAATTACACATCATAGAAACCGGCGTTCTAAAGCGGCTTTGAGCTCTGAAATTCTAGATATTGAAGGAATTGGGCCAAAAACACAAGAAATATTGATCAAACACTTTAAATCCGTTCAAGGGGTGAAAGCGGCCTCCAAAGAGGAACTTGTTGAGCAAGTTGGTGAAGCCAAAGCCACGATATTGTTTCGTTATTTTCAGTCCTAACTTTTCCATATTTCATTCTTGATAATTGTTCCTGTTTCCTCTTGATGTCGAGCAAAGCAAGCCTTATTTTTGCAATATGCGTATTGCCCTGTGCTTTCTTGTTGCGTTTTGCGGTTTTCTTTTTCTAGGAATGAAAGCTCCTTCGACTATTACAGTTATTATCGACGCGGGTCATGGAGGAAAAGACCCTGGGCATTTGAGCCACTCGAAATCGCACATGCCAGAAAAAGAAATCAACCTAATTATTGCGAATTACGTCGGCTCCTATATCGAAAAGTACTTGCACAATGTAAAAGTTGTGTACTCTCGAAAAAGTGATAAATACTTATCGTTAGACAGTCGGGTTGATCTTGCAAATGAAAAAAATGCTGATTACTTTTTGAGTATTCATTGCAATGGAAACCCGAAAAAAAGCATTTATGGAACGGAAAGTCATATTCATGATTTCTCGGCCAAACGTTCGTATGGATTGGCTAAAGAAATCGAACGTCAGTTTTCGAAAAGGGCGGGTAGAAATTCACGAGGAGTAAAAAACAATGAAGATCGAGCGCATTCCCTTCAAGTCTTGAAATTCACTGAAATGTCAAGTGTTTTGGTAGAATGTGGATTCTTGACCAACGCAACAGAAGCCAATTATTTAAACTCGAAACACGGTCAAGAAATATTAGCCTCAGCTATTTTTAGAGCATTTCGAGCATCGGTACAACGCGATTTTCCTGGACTTAATATTACGAACAAGAAAAAAGAAACGAAAGAATATACCATTCAACTCATGTCATCCAAAAAATGGATTGATACGGACAGTCCCGATTTTAAACGATTGAATATGAGGGTGACCCGAGTTGAGCTAAATACAACAAAAGCCTACAAATACATTTATTACGCTGGAACGTTTAAAAATCTTACGGAAGCGAAAAATGTTCTACTAAAAGTGAAAAAGAAGGGCTATCGAGATGCCATGGTAGTTCCCAAAAAAGACTAAAATTTTGCTTAGTTAAACCCTTGTTAATATCTTAATTAGGTAGAATTGAATTTTCCTTTATCTTTGCGTGAATCAGATAAAAGACTACATTTCTCATCTCCAAATACGAACACAAAATGGACGCAGAAAAATCAAGATATTCAGACGACGAATTAGCCGAATTCAAAGAGTTGATTAATCATAAATTAAAAGAAGCTCAAGAAGATTACGAATTACTTCGCGGTTCTTTGTCAAACAGTGACAATCACGGAACAGATGACACAGGACGCACATTCAACATGATGGAGGATGGTTCTGAAACGCTTTCTCGTGAAGAGGTAGCGCAATTAGCCGTCCGACAAGAAAAATTCATTCAAAGTTTACAAAGCGCATTGATCCGTATCGAGAATAAAACATACGGGATTTGCCGTGTTACTGGTAAATTGATCCGCAAAGAGCGATTGAAATTGGTTCCGCATGCAACTTTAAGCATCGACGCAAAAAATGCTCAAGGATAAAGCACTTCTTAGAAAACGTCTTCTATTATCCTTCATTTTGGTTGCGATAATCCTCATCGCAGACCAATGGATTAAGATTTACGTTAAAACTAGTTTTTTTGAAAACGAGCAAAGACCTTTGTTTGGTGATTGGCTTGTGCTACAATACATTGAAAATCAAGGAATGGCCTTTGGCGCCACCTTTAGCACTTCTCTATGGGGAAAATTGGCACTCAGTTTATTTCGTGTTGTAGCCATCAGCGGAATCGCCTATTATTTATTTACTCAAGCTAAAAAAGGAGCTCGAAAGGAGTTCGTTATTGCGCTGAGTTTAATTCTTGCTGGTGCGATGGGTAACCTCATCGATAGTATGTTCTACGATTATGTTTTTGAATATGATCCTTGCGCTCCTTTCAATCATGCAGAGGGTTCTGGGAATACCATTAAATGTGATCCTTATGGTGTTATTGAAGTAAAACACAAAGGCTTTCTTTTCGGAAACGTTGTAGATATGTTTCGCTTTCAAATGACATGGCCTGAATGGATGCCTTGGTTGGGTGGTAGAGATGTATTTCCAGCTATTTGGAATCTAGCCGATGGTTCAATTACCGTAGGCGTATTTATGGTTTTCTTGCGTCAACGCAAATATTTCCCAAAAAAGGAAATCGCCGCATCAGGCGTAAATGCAGATATAGCCGATGAATTTTCCGATTTCAAGGAGGATGAAAACTCTCCAGAAAACGAATAAGTAGAAATTTCTTACATTTACTCTTATTAACTATAAAATTCATGAACCTATGAAAAAAATTTACTTGGGAATTCTTTCGCTTGTATTTTCCGCTTCTGTATTCGCACAAGCAGAACAAGCACCCTACATCAAAAATGATGTTGTAACGAGCAAGGCCTCGTTTGATCTTTACACTAGTTTTGTTCCTTCTTATCCTGGCGGACCTTCTACTGGAATGGCGGCAGCAAACTATATGTTTGGAAATTATTATGTTTCAAAATGGCAAAATGATTCGATCTTCCGTTTCGATGCAACTGGAGCTTTTGTCGATGTTTTTGTAATTCCAAATCTAACGGGTGCTCGTGCATTTACTTCGGACGGAACAAACATTTATATTTCAAACAATTCTGGAACAATCTATCGAGTAGATCCAGCTACGCACACATTGAACCCGCCTCATATTACTGCGGCAACAAGTTTTGGTGTTCGTGGATGTAGCTATAGTGCTTCACTTGATGGTGGAGCTGGTGGATTCTGGGTTTGTAATTTCTCAACAGAAATTCAATCTATAAGTATGTCTGGAGCTGTTTTGAGCACAATAGATGCTGCAACGCATGGCTTAACAGGTATGTATGGAATTGCTGTAGACGAATTCACTACTGGCGGTCCAGTGATTTGGGCTTTTGCTCAAATGGCACCGAACGCTTCAAATATCACAGGTATTTTTACAGACGGTGCACCTGCATATGCTGCACATGACTGTTTCCCTGATGTAAGTGGAACATATTCACTTGTCTCTTCATTAGCGGGTGGAATCTTTGTTTCTGATGCAATCGTACCTGGACAAACTCATATTGGCGGAATCCTGCAAGGTTCTCCTGAGAATGTATTTGTTGTTTATGAGTTGAACAACCCATCTTTAGGCTTGGATGATGTAGAAAACGTTAGCTTTGAAATTTATCCAAACCCAGCAGTGGGTGAGGTGAATATCTCAGTTGGTGTTAGTGCTGAGTACCAAATTGTTGATTTAGCAGGAAAAGTAGTTTTAACAGGAAGTGTTTCTGAAGGAACGAATAGCATTGATGTTTCTCAATTAGAGAAAGGTGCTTACCTTGTTAATTTGGTTCAAAACGGAAGCAAAACAAGCAAGAAATTGACAATCCAATAAGTCGATTGACGAACATATTTGAAGTCCCCTTTGGTTAATTCTGAAGGGGGTTTTTTATTCATTTGTGTCTTGCTTTGGCAAACGATCTTTGATGTATTCAATTTTCGTTTTTCCATGAGGTTTAGGTTTGCCATTTGGTCCTAAATTCACCATGATAATGGTGTCGATAGAAATAATGCTCTTTCGTGTCATCATGTTTCTCACCTCGCATCGCAAAGTCAAAGAGCTTTTACCGAACTTAACCACATCCATTCCTATTTCAACAATATCGCCTTTTTCGGCTTTGTCTTGAAAGTTTATGTCGGATATATACTTGGTTACAATCTTGGTGTTTTCCAATTGTGCAATGGCGTAGAGTGCAGCTTCTTCATCTATCCATTGTAATAATCTCCCTCCAAAAAGGGTTCCGTTTGGATTTAAATCTTCTGGTTTTACCCATTTTCTGGTGTGGAATCGCATGGTAAATGTTTTTTATAAAGATAATCTATACGTTCGACTACGACTCCGCTCAGTCTGCCTTTATTTTTTTTCAATTATATAATCTTTAAGTCTGAACGGAGTCGTAAGTAGACTCAACGAGCAATATACAGTTTCAAGTTATTTTGTTAGACTGAGCGGAGTTGAAGTCTACTCGCCAATAATTTCCTTCACTCTTCCTACAATACCAGAATCTAATTGCACTTTTATTCCATGCGGATGATTTGGCGACTTGGTTAGAATACGCTTCACGAATCCATGCGTGAGCTCTCCTGTGCGTTGATGATGTTTTTGGACTACTTCCACCTCAAGGTCAATTGAGATGTTCTTACGTTGGGTATTTGGTGTCATATTTCAATATTAAACAAAAAACCCTCTACATTTTCATGTAAAGGGTTTTTAATTCACCTCAAAGAGGCTTCAAATGGCACTTGAAAGGACCTCTTTTCGATTATAGTTAAGCTATTTAGCTTCCACATGCTTCGCAATCGTCTGGATTGTCGATTGAACATGCAATAGCTGCCGCTGCTTCTTCTTCTGAAACCACTTTTGGTGTAGATTGAACCATTGTTTTGTCTACTGTAAACTTAATCGCGTCAGTTGCCGCTTTCGTTCTTAGGTAGTACATTCCTGTTTTCAATCCTTTCTCCCATGCGTAGAAGTGCATAGATGTCAATTTACCGAAGTTGGCGTTCTCCATAAATACATTCAACGATTGTGATTGGCAAATGTATGCTCCACGATCAGCTGCTTGATCCATTATGGCTTTTCCAGAAATTTCCCACGCTGTTTTGTAAAGATCTTTCAAGTTTTGAGGAATTCCTTCAATGTTTTGAACGGAACCGTTTGTCGACATTAATGTCTGACGCATTTCTTTCGTCCACAATCCTTCTTTTACCAAGTCTTTCAATAAGTGCTTGTTCACCACTATAAACTCTCCTGACAGAACTCGACGTGTGTAAACGTTTGATGTATAAGGCTCGAAACATTCGTTGTTTCCAAGAATTTGAGCTGTTGATGCTGTTGGCATAGGAGCTAACAACAATGAATTACGCACACCATGTTTCTTCACTTCAGCTTTCAATACATCCCATTCCCAACGCGGAGAAGGTGTTACACCCCACATGTCGAATTGGAAATTTCCTTTAGACACAGGTGAACCTTTAATCGTTTCGTACGGTCCTTCTTTGATCGCTAAATCTTTTGAAGCTGTCATTGAAGCATAATACAATGTCTCGAAAATCTCAGCGTTCAATTGACGCGCTTCTTCTGATTCGAAAGGTAAACGCATCATCATGAAAGCATCTGCCAAACCTTGAACACCAATTCCAATTGGACGGTGACGCATGTTTGAATTGCGTGCTTCCTCTACTGGGTAATAATTTTCGTCGATGATTTTATTCAAGTTGACCGCTGCTTGGTAGGTCACTTCGAATAATTTATCGTGATCGAATGTCCCTTCTTCTGTAACGTATTTAGGTAATGCAATTGACGCCAAATTACAAACAGCTGTCTCATCTGGTGCAGTGTATTCAATAATTTCAGTACATAAGTTCGAAGACTTGATGGTACCCAAATTCTGCTGATTCGATTTAGCATTCGCCGCATCTTTGTATAGCATATATGGCGTTCCAGTTTCAATTTGAGATTCTAAAATCTTAAACCATAAATCTTGCGCCTTAATTGTCTTGCGTCCTTTTCCTGCTTTTTCGTATTTCGTATATAGTTTCTCAAAATCTGCACTATGCGTATCCGAAAGACCTGGACATTCGTGCGGACACATCAATGTCCAATCTCCATTTTCTTTCACGCGCTTCATGAACAAATCTGGAATCCATAGTGCGTAGAATAAATCTCTTGCTCTTTGTTCTTCTTTTCCGTGGTTCTTTTTCAAGTCCAAGAAATCGAATACATCCGCATGCCATGGTTCCAAGTAGATCGCAAAAGATCCTTTTCTTTTTCCTCCACCTTGATCAACGTAACGTGCTGTGTCATTGAACACACGAAGCATCGGCACAATACCGTTTGATTCTCCGTTTGTTCCTTTGATGTATGAACCCGTTGCGCGAATATCGTGGATAGATAATCCAATTCCTCCAGCAGATTGTGAAATCTGAGCACATGATTTCAATGTATCGTAGATACCTGCGATGCTATCTTCTTTCATCGTTAACAAGAAACAAGATGACATTTGTGGTTTTGGCGTACCTGAGTTGAACAGAGTTGGTGTTGCATGTGTGAACCAACCTTCCGACATCAAGTTATACGTTTTAATTGCCGATTGTATATCCTTTTTGTGAATCCCCAAAGAAACACGCATCAACATATGCTGTGGACGCTCAACGATACTCCCATTAATCTTTAACAAGTAAGAACGCGTCAACGTTTTGAATCCGAAGTAATCGTAACGGAAGTCACGATCATAAATGATACTTGAATCAAGTATATCTTTATTCTTTTGGATGATTTTATAAACATCGTCCGCAATTAAAGCCGCTGGTTTGTTTGTTTTTGGATCTATGTAATTATACATGTCCTCAATCGTTTCCGAAAACGTTTTCTTCGTTTCCTTGTGTAAATTTGAAACTGCAATACGTGAAGCCAACAAAGCATAATCTGGATGATCCATCGTTTTGGCCGCGGCTACTTCAGCAGCTAGGTTATCCAATTGATTGGTTGTTACGCCATCAAAGATACCTTCAATAACCTTCATCGCAACAGCTTCAGGTGAAACCAATGGGTCTAATCCGTAGCACATTTTTACAATCCGTGCTGTTACTTTATCAAATTTTACGGCTTCTTTACGACCGTCGCGTTTTACTACGTGCATATTCTTTTGGGGTTTTTAGGGGCGCCTGCCTCCCGGCAAACAAATTTTATTTACTTATTCTGGGTCTTGATTAAAAGTCTTCATTTAATGTAAACGTCTGTGATGAATCTCCTAGCACTCCTGCTTTTTGGTATTCACCTACTCGTTTTTCGAAGAAGTTTGTTTTTCCTTGGATGGAAATCATATCCATAAAGTCAAACGGGTTCGTTGCATCGAATTCTTTTTTACACCCTAGCTCCATCAATAATCGATCAGCTACAAACTCAATGTATTGTGCCATGGAATCGCTGTTCATTCCGATCAAACGAACTGGAAGCGCGTCTGTAACGAATTCTTTTTCTATTTCGACTGCGTCCAAAATGATGGTACGAATTTCTTCTTCCGTCATTTTGTTTTGTACGTGATCATTGTACAATAAACAGGCAAAATCACAATGCAATCCTTCATCACGAGAAATCAATTCATTAGAGAAAGAAAGTCCTGGCATCAATCCTCTTTTCTTCAACCAGAAGATAGAACAGAAAGAACCTGAGAAGAAAATTCCTTCTACTGCTGCAAATGCCACCAACCGCTCAGCAAAGTTTCCTTTTTCGATCCAACGCAAAGCCCAATCCGCTTTTTTCTTCACACAGTCCAACGTTTCAATTGCATTGAACAAATGATTCTTTTCTTCTGTGTCTTTGATATATGTATCAATCAAAAGTGAATATGTTTCAGAGTGAACGTTCTCCATTGCGATTTGGAAACCATAGAAGAATTTCGCTTCAGTATATTGCACCTCACTCAAAAAGTTTTCGGCTAAATTTTCATTAACAATCCCATCTGAAGCGGCAAAAAATGCAAGTACATGTTTAATGAAGTGTTTTTCGTCATCATTCAACTTACTTTCCCAGTCTACTAAATCTGGAGCGAGATCAATTTCTTCTGCCGTCCAAAAACTTGCTTCTGCGCGTTTGTAAAATGACCAGATGTCATCATGTTGGATAGGGAAAAGAACAAATCTGTTTTTGTTTTCTTCTAAAATTGGTTCGTTTTTTTGTGCCATTTCTATCTTATTTATTTTCACCTTAGTTGGTGTATATTTTAATTTCCTTTTCGGATAAATCTTCTTAAAAATTATGTTTCCCTACATTCTTTTCTGTTGCAGTAGACTATTAAAATCGTCTTCAATGTAGGGCATACAAAAGTTGTCATTTTTCTTCCGTTTCACAAGGTGAAGAAATCCACAATGCTCTGACGTTATCAACATCGCGCCTCGCAATCCCTTTGTTACCCCAAGCTTAACTTTTCATTAACAGAGTCGGGGAATTTATCCACATTCAATCCTTTTTAAATGTCAATAAATATTTTTTTCTCCGTAATTGCTTATGTACGTAAGGGATTAACTCGCTGACATAAAATTAATCTCTTATTGAGGTGTTGTCAAGTTGATTTATTTGATATTTTAAACAACGAATTGTCAACTTTTTTTCTTAACGAACGACAACGTATTGGAAATGGGGCTTAAACAAAAATCTACTTCTTTTATAAAAGAAAACTTTGAAAGTTTGGCGCATTTATTGTTTCCAAATTCTTGCCTGATTTGCTCCATTGAATTAACCCAAAAAGAGAAGGCGGTTTGTCAAAAATGTTTGACCGAACTTCCCGAAACGAAATTCAATTCCGACGACAAAGAAAATCCAGCACAACAATTATTTTGGGGTCGAGTAAAAATCGACAACGTATTCTGTTGGTTACAGTATAACAAAGATCTTTCAACGAAGACCTTGCTCCACCAAATTAAGTACAAAGACAAACCTCAACTTGCTCAAGTTATGGGAGGAAAAATGGGGCTGGCTATTCACAAATTTGATTGGATTCAATCAATTGACGCATTAATACCAGTGCCCATCCATCCCAAAAAGAAGTTTATTCGAGGATATAACCAAAGTGAACAAATTGCCATCGGTTTGCAGGGTGTTTTTGATATACCTGTAGACAATCATTTTTTAAAAAGAGAAGTACATACAGAAAGTCAAACAAAGAAAGGTCGTTTTAGTCGCTGGGATAATATTGAAAACGCTTTTCGCTCCACTAAGAGTCAAAAAAAATACAAACACATCGCCATTGTAGATGATGTGATAACGACTGGAGCGACGATGGAACGAATTATTGAGCAGATTCATAAAAATAATCCCGAAATTCGCGTGAGCCTTATTTCGCTCGCTTTTGCTCAATAAATGAAACATTACTTAATTATCGGAGGTGGACTCGCTGGTACTACAGCTGCCTATCATTTTTTACTACGTAAATGTAAAGTCACGGTTGTCGATAATGACGTCAATCACAGCTCCAAAGTGGCCGCAGGGCAAATCAATCCCATCGTATTTCGACGAATGAACAAAAGTTGGCGTGTGGATGAATTGCTTCCTTACGCGAGAAAACTTTATAGTTCTGTTGAAGAATTTACGAACATAAAAATTATTGAAGAAAAATCTATTCGCAGAATGTTCGCACATGAGCAAGAGAAAGAAATGTGGCTCGAAAAACAAGAACTACCAGAGTTTCATGACTATCTGGGAAAAATTACGGATCAAGATTTAGCATTTGATAAGGCCAAAAACATCTGCGGATCAGGTCGAGTAAAAAACAGTTTTTATGTTTTGTCTTTTCCTTTTCTACAGGGCATGAAAGAATTCATTTCGAATCATGAAAATGGACAATGGCGTACCCAAAATATTGAGTTTTCTGAACTTGATTCGACCTCAACTTCATGGGGAGGCCAAAACTATGACGGCATTGTATTTTGTTCTGGTTATTTAAATAACAAAAATCCGTACTTCAATTTCTTACAGGTTGATCAAACAAAAGGAGAGGTATTGAATATTTCCGCCAATATATACGATGAAGAATCCTTGAACCGTAAGTGTTTTGTTTTGCCAAAAGGAAACGGGGAGTTTCGGGTTGGTTCAAACTATGAGTGGGACACCCCGGATACAACTCCAACGGAAAAGGCGAAAGAAGAAATTTTAGCCAATTTTGCGACCCTCGTAGATGCGGACGTAAAAATTGTAGATCATCAAGCTGGAATTCGCCCCACCACGAAAGATCGCCGTCCGATAATGGGAAAACATCCTGAAATTGAAGGATTTTACATTTTCAACGGTCTTGGAGCAAAAGGATATATGACCGCTCCTCTTTTGGCTAAAGAATTGACAGAATACATTCTTGATGGCAAACCATTACACGAAGAAGTGGATCTTCGGCGGTACGATTAAGTGTTAATCTTTCTGAATTCCAATAGAATTTGTTTGCCACGGTAAGTAATTCCTTAAATTTGCATCGTAATTAACGATTTGCTGTTTGATGCACGCGTCGAAATGGCTCAACAAATTTAGAACCCGTCTGTTGTATTCAGCAGACCTAAAAAAATATACATTATGTACCCACCAGAATTAGTTGCACCAATGAAGGAAGATCTTACATCTGTAGGATTTGAAGGATTGGAAACGGCAACAGAAGTTGACAATACGATTAAAGAAACTGAAGGAACCTTGCTCATGGTTGTGAATTCCGTTTGCGGTTGTGCAGCGGGAAATATGCGTCCAGGCGTGAAGATGTCCGTAACAGGAGACAAAAAACCAGCTAAATTGACAACGGTATTTGCAGGTGTAGATGGAGAAGCTGTAGCGCAAGCACGTAAATATTTCTTGCCTTACCCTCCAAGTTCACCTTCCATTGCCTTGTTTAAAGATGGACAATTGGTTCACTTTTTAGAACGTCATCACATTGAAGGTGGAACAGCTCAAATGATTTCTGACAACTTACAAGAAGCGTATAAGCAGTTTTGTTAAGTCATTAAACTAAATAAAAAAGCCAACTTATAACTTAAGTTGGCTTTTTTGTTTTAAAAAGATGGGGTGCCCGTAAATTTTCTAACCGGCGGTTTTCTTTTGAGTTCTACGCAAACGCCTATTTCGTGTCCACCACCAAAATTGGAACTTAGATTGTTCAGGGTGTACAAAAAGGAATACGTTATTCTCGTTTTTTGATAGAGGAACAATTCAGCTGAAAATATCGCTATATCATTTAGTTGAATTCCTGCGGCTAAAAAGTATCTATTTTTATATCCTACTTTTCCATTGAGAGTACTTCTGCTGAAATCAAAATCAGTTTCTATCAAGGCTTGAGGAAAAAATTGAAATCCTGTTTCTTTCCCAAAAGTGTATTGTGCGGTTAAGTTGAACCATTTTTCTCCATTCAAATCACGAGCAACATCATTCAATTCCAACACATTTTGAACACCTGTTCCTACAATTAGCTTTTTCCAAGTTAAAGCCGCACCGAAGTCTAATCCAAATGATGTTCCGTTGCTCGGACGAGACACTTCAGGAAGCCATACATATGAACCTTTGCTGATGATTGCACCTAAACCGGTTCCTATTGACAAGCGTGTATATCTACCCAGTTGTTTTTGAAAGTTATATGCAATCTTAAATGAGTTTGAGCGTGAGTTAGACCAACTATCGTTGTTGTAATAAAAACCAATTCCACTACTGAGCTTATTCAAAAACAAACCATACGAAACGGTATTTGAGCCTCTAAATCCTGACAAGGTCGGAATGGTATTTCTGTGCGTAGCATTAACAAAGTGACTGTGCTTCAATACCATTAAAGCTGGGTTTTTCTGTGCACGCGTATTCCAAAATTGAGCAAACTGCGCATTTGAATTCTCTGCTATGAGTAACACAAATACAATCAGAATGGGGTTTAAAAGTTTCATAGTGTGTTCGTTCTGTTAGTTATAGAACAATCTTGACGGATAAAAAGTTACAAAAAAACCCACAACCAAAGTGGTTGCGGGTTAATACAATATGACGGTTAAAAACCTTATTCTAATTTTTGTACCCAAACTGCTGGGTTATCTTTCGCGTGTTTTATTCTTTCCACCATTGCTGGCTCTCTATCCGGAGAGTAGAAAACATATACCTCGCGGACTTGCAACGTTGAATTATAAAGGATTTTCGTATTGACCTCTCCTTTCGCTATGCTTTGGTTTTTCCAATTGATCGCATTCTGCTCTACACCAAACGCTCCTATTACAACGTAAAACCCTTTTGGCGGCGTTATTCCATTTTCATCCACAAAGTCAATAGCTTTTGCCGTACGATATGTATTTCGAACTGATTCGGCCGTTGCTGGACCTGAAGTTTGATTTTGCACTCCATCCGTTCTTGGATAGTTCGACGAAGAAGCTGGTTTTCTTTTCTCTAATTCTTCCACTTTCTCTTCTAGTTCTTCTTGTTTCTTCTCAAGTTCTTCTTTCTCTGCATCCGTTTTATCTTCAAGATCAACCAATTCTTCTTCCAAACTCAGCATTTCTTTTTGCAATTTCTTATTCAATTCTTCTTGTTCTTTCCAACGATTACCTATTTGGTAAGAAAGAAGTATTTCAGATGACCGGTTGGCATATTGATTTGCATCACCAATGATGAAGTCATGCGCATATCCTATTGAAAAACCTTGGTATCTGACACCCGCACTAAACGCTACGGCATAGGTACTGTGATATGTCAAACCAATCCAACCAATTTTTTTACTATCCAATACTGCCGACATATCCCACTGAGTTGGTGCTCCATTTACCGCCCGAAAAACAAACAATGGATACGCTTTCAAATTCTCATTTATTTCTAGGTCATACTTGATTGACCCTCTGAAATGACGAAGTGTATTGTAGTTCAACTGATCCTGATTACTCGTCACAATTGTTGGGTTGTTGGCAAGTAATTGCGGAATGGCTACTCCCAATTGAAGTCCTTTCAAATGCAATATGGCACCAAATTCGCCATTAAGTCCAATTCTGTTTTGACGTAAACTACCAAAAAGAATGGGGTCTGAAGGGTTAATTACCTTGGCTTTGTCCATGTCTACATTAAAATTCTGAACACCAATACCAAGTCCCAAGCGTAAACCAGAGTTGTCGCCAAACTTCGCATTATAGACAAAATTTCCCATTCCACTTGTCATGGATAAAATATCCGTTTGATCGTGAAAACCTGTAAAGGCCAGACCAATCTTTCCCTCTTTACCTTCTCCATCAATTGAGAAGTAGGTCGTTTGTGGGCTTCCAGCTAATCCTGCAAACATACTACGGTGCGATGCGACAACATTCGTCACGCCTCCAAAACCAGAATACGCGGGATTTATAATCAACATGTTTTGATGATATTGACTACTTAGCGACAATTGTTGGGAGAAACTGTTCCCAGCAATAGCCAGAGCAATACATATTAATGGATAAACTATTCTCATAATTTCTCTTATTTTTCGTTTCGTAATATCGTAACCGGACCGCGGACAATTTTCTCACCCTCATTTATGTTGATGACATAATAATAGGTAGCTTCTGGAAGTGGCTTACCGCTGTACGTTCCATCCCAGGTTCCTTGATATTCTAATTCTCGGAACACTATCTGTCCTTCTCTATTTACAACAATTACTTGGTTGTCGGGGAAGGATGCTAAAGCTGGTATTTCCCAAAAATCATTGAAGCCATCACCATTCGGTGAGAATAAATTTGGCACATAAATATTGGCTGTGTCCGTCAACAAAGTGTCCACTGGAACAAGAGTGCTCACTACAACAATGTTACCGACTAATAGATTCGTACCACAATCTCCAGCAAATTGAATTACATAATAAAAAGAACCGGTATCTGTTGGCGTCCCGGTAATAGCTAGCAAATTGGGCGTCCCAGGAATATAATTTGCACTTATACCAGGAGGTAGGTCACTGACCAAAACCGGACCTCCAACGGCATATACAATTGTATCAATTGCCGAATTCAACAATACCGTTTGATCATTCGTATAAGGCGCAGAAATCAAAGCGATTTGAACATTTAATACTGTGATGCTTCCTGAAATAGTGTCATTTGGACAAGGTCCTCCGGACGAGACAACTTGATAATTTGTCAAACCAATTACCGAAGGAGTTCCAACAATCGTTAACGAATCTCCGCTAAATGTTGACGTTACGCCAGTAGGTAACCCTGTAACAATGGCCGTATCAGAAAGTCCTGAAAGAACATAAATTATTGAATCAATGGATTCACCTTCACAGACTATTTGTGCATCTGAGCCAACAGCAGAAACCAATGTTACTCCTACTGAATCGGCGATAGTCAATAATCCATAACTCGAATCTGCAACACAAGGATTTCCAGTCGTATAAACGACAAATGGATAATCACCTGGCGAAGTCGCTGTTCCAGAAATAATTAATGAATCCCCTTGAATTGTTGTAATTAATCCAGTTGGTAAATTCAAAACCGCAGCACCGGTAGCATCACTAAAGGTGTAGATTATCGAATCAATTTCAGAATTCAAACACCACACTTGTGTATCTGTAGCAGCAGCTGAGGCTAGAACAATTTCTGGGTCTAAAACAGACAAATTAACAATTATAGTGTCGTTCGGGCAGAATCCGCCAGAAGCGACCACGCCGAACGTTGTTTGTCCCGTTGAAGTTGGTGTTCCTGAAATAACCAACGAGTCATTCGAAAAGTTAGATGTTAATCCCGGTGGAATATTAATTGCATAGGCCGTATCAGCCGCTCCTGAAATTTGATAAACAATAGAGTCGATCGCATCATTTTCACAAATTACTTGGTTGTCGGTTCCAAAACTCGATACAAGAGTTAAACCGATATTATCACTAATATTAATTATTCCGAATGCTGTATCTGAAAGACAAGCATTCCCAACAGCAATAACCTCAAAGGTGTCTATTCCTGGTGTTAAACCTGTTCCAAATATTACGACTGAATCGTTTTGAACTGAAAAGCTAATTCCTGCAGGTAGATTATTTACGAATGCACCTAACACGCTTCCGCTAAATTGATAAATAATACTGTCAACTGGACTGCCTAGACAAACTTCTTGCGTATCCGTACCTGCCGCCGAAATCAATGTCAACGAAGGTGATTGTTCAATTGAAATGGTTCCGAATTCTGTATCTACGCCGCAACTGGAACCTGTTGTTGAAACAGTATAATTAAACGGTCCTGTAACCGTTGGTGTTCCTGAAATTGTAAATACGCCCCCTGAAAATGTGCCTGTCATGCCTGCTGGTAAACCAACAACAGTGGCACCCGTTGCGCTTCCTCCAACTGTATATGTAATGTCAATTATCATTGGGTTAGTTTCACAGACCACTTGGGCGTCTGTTCCTGCAACATCCAATGTCAACGTTGGTGCAGCTTCAACAGTAATTGTTCCTGAAGCCGTTGCCGACCCACAAGATCCGCCACTTGTTGTAACGGTATAATTAAAAACGCCAGAAACAGTCGGTGTTCCTGAAATCGTAAACATACTTGAAGAGAATGTTCCTGTAACTCCTGAAGGCAAACCTGTAACGGTTGCTCCTGTAGTGCTTGATCCCGTTGAATAAACGATATTTACTATTGGGCTGTTCTCACAGACCGTTTGGTTGTTTGATCCCGATACCAATTGAATGTCTGGGTCCACGTTAAGCACTCCCGATAAGGTTGCTGGCGGACATGGCCCGCCTGAAGTTGTTACCGTATATGGGAACGAACCCGTAACTGTTGGGGTTCCTGAAATGGTAAAATTACCGCCCGAAAAGGACCCGGAAACTCCGGATGGTAAACCTGTAACACTTGCTCCCGTGGCTGAACCACCAATAGCAAAAACGATGTTTGACATGGCCGTATTAACACAAACCGTTTGATTCAAAGAACCTGAGGTTAAAGAAATTGTTGGGTTTCCACCAATAGTTATAGTTCCATTGACTGTAATCGGAGCACAATTGGCACCGGTTGTTGTGAATGAATATGGAAATGTTCCTTGAACAGTTGGGTTTCCAGAAATTGTTACTGTTCCACCACTTGGTGTTGATACGAAAGTTCCACTGACACCAGTTGGAAGTCCAGAGAAAGTAACTCCTGTCGCTCCTGAAATAGCATAGGTGATGTCTGTAAAAGTTCCTGCACCACTACAAATAGATTGGTTATCTGTTCCTGCAGCGGAGGTTAATGTCGATGAAGCTGATGACAGGACCGTAATATACCCTGCTTTTACTTCTGTATCACTTATTCCTCCATTCGCAATTGTTAGGATTACGGTATAAACGCCTGGATTAGCATACGTGATGCTTGGGTTTGTTGCACTGGAGGTTTGTCCTGTTCCACCGTCGACGAATGTCCATGAATAACTAGCTGCACCTACCGACAAATCCGTAAACTGGACAGTTCCGCCCACACAAACTGTTGTTGGAGAAGCGATAAAATCTGCTGTTTGACCAAACGTAAACTGGCCCAAAAACAAAACAAAAACGAATGATAAAAATCTTATAATCATAAGAAATAGATTTAAAAGTCTTCTGTAGTACGAATATTTTCTAAATAATGTTGCGTTTAACGATCTGTATCGATTAACGTATGTAAACGATAAGTTAAAGCAGGGTGCTGAAACATCCATTTCTAATGGGATGCGCCAATTTCAACAAATAAATTCTATTTGAATCTTTTTTATAGATTATAGCTCAGAACGACAAACAGATTGGTCTTTTTTTTGTCTTTTGATGTCGAATATGAAAGAACATTAATCAAGCCCCAGAACCCATGCTCGTTGCTTCAAACTACGTCTTTGTTTATCCGCCATTGCTGGATCTTTATTTTCAGAGTAATACACACAAACCTGATGCATTCGTTGCTGTGCATCATATAGGATAATTGTGTTATCGTTACCCTTGCGAATACTTTTCTTTTTCCATTTAATCGCGTTCTCTTTCACACTGAACGAACCAATGACAACATAATAGCCTCTTCTGGCTTTTTGACCATTCTCATAGACAAAATTTGAAGCACTAGCACTTCGATATGTTCCACCACTTGAGTTCGTTCCTTGGTTAGTGTTTCCAATTGAATTACCTCCATTATTGTTGCCTGTTGAAGTATTCGTAGCCATTTTTTTCTCCGCGGCTTTTCGATCGGCCGTTTCTTTTTCAAGTGCCTCTTGAAGCTCTTTGACTTTTTCTTCTAATTCCGTTTTTTGGGTTTCTAGTTCCTCAATCGATTCATCTTGTTCATCGTTCCAATCTTCAATATTATCGATATCCTTTTCTAGTTTTTCGATTTTTAGTTTCAATTCATCATCCTTTTTAGAAGTGTTTCCAATTTGGTAGGACAGTATTAATTCTGAAGATCGTTTTGAGAAGTCATTTACAACTCCTGATGGGAAGTCGTGCGCATATCCAACTGAAAATCCTCTATAACGCAAGCCAGCGCTTACAGATACTGCATATGTGCTATGATAAGTTATGCCTATCCATCCAATATTTTTAAAATCAAATACACCATTGGCATCCCACTGAATAGGAGCGCCATTTACTTGTCGAACAACAAACAATGGATAAAACTTCGCTGTTCGTTTTTCATTCAACATGAAGTCATATTTCACAGATGCTCTCAGGTGACGAACTGTGTTATAGTTTAAAGTTGCTCCCGTATTGGAAACTATCGCTGGGTCCGAAGCAAATAATTGCGGAACGGCCACCCCAAGCTGAAAACCCTTGATTTGAAGCACCGCCCCGAATTCGCCATTCAATCCAATTCGATTTTGCCGTTGACTGCCAAAAAGAACGGGGTCCATTACATCATTTACTTGAGCTTTATCTAGGTCTACGGAGAAATTTTGAACACCAACTCCAACACCTAGATTCAAAGAAGACATTTCTCCTAATCTCGCTTTGTATACATAATTGACCATAGCGCTCGTAAGAGAAAAAATATCTGTTCTGTCTTGAAACGCAACGAGTCCAAGGCCCATTTTGCCTTCAGCTCCTTGTCCGGCAACTGAAATATAGTTTGTTTGTGGTGAACCTTGAAGGCCGGTTAACATACTTCTATGTGAAGCCGAAATCGTCGTATATTCATCAAATCCAGTATAAGCTGGGTTTATTGTCAGCATGTTTTGATAATACTGACTGCTAAGGGGTAGTTGCTGTGCAAATCCAAATTGAACACTTGAAAAAAGAGCCAAAAGAATGCTTGTTTTAAATACTCTCATAATTCTATTTGTTCTCGTTTCTTAATATGCTGACTGCGCCCTTCAGCACAATCTCGCCGTCATCAATATTTATCATATAATAGTATGTGGCTTCCGGGAGCGGATCACCATTATAGGTTCCATCCCATGTATTCTCGTATTCCAGGTCCTCAAAAACTACTTGTCCTTCACGATTAATGATTGTTACTGTCGTTTGGTCGTAAAGCTCAAGTTGAGGAATAACCCAAAGATCATTGTGTCCATCGTCATTTGGTGAAAATAAATTCGGCACAAAAATTACATTTGTATCAATCGGTGTAGGTGGAGGTGGTGGGGTTATGATGACGGTATCTTGAATTTCAATTGTTCCTGTAGCATCATTTATTGGACACAAACCGCCTGAAGCTGAAACTGTGTAATTATAGAGTCCAACTACACCTGAACTACCAGTGATAATTACGGAATCATTAGAAACGACTGATGTAACACCAGGAGGAAGACCTGTAACGTTAGCCGAACTTGCCCCATTCATCAAATAAACAATTTGAACAATACTTTCATTTTCATCAACGACCTGTGCGTCAGTCCCTGCGGCAGAGGCCAAAGTCAAATTCAATACATTATCAACCGTGATAATTCCGTAACTCGAATCTGCTTCACAACCTGAACCGGTTGTGTGAACGAGATATGGAAATGGCCCCGTTACTGTTGCGGTTCCAAAAATTAAGATGGAATCATTTTGAATCACAGAGGTAACTCCTGTTGGCAAATTTAAAGCGATAGCACCTGTTGCTCCTCCGCTAAAGACATAGATTATAGTATCAATTGGCGTATTTACACAAACCGATTGAGCTATTGTTGTAATTGGTGTGAGCAAAGTAAGAAGCGGGCTAAAAACATTTATCGATCCCGACAGGGTCGCGTTTGGACAAACACCTCCTGCACCTTCAACCGTGAAATTGTACGTTCCATTAGTGGTAGGACTTCCTGTAATGATTAATGAATCATTTGAGAATGTCGCATTTACACCCGTCGGAAGACCTAATGCAATAGCTGTATCAGCTGCTCCAGAAATGATATATACGATCGTATCCAAACTAGACCCCGCACATAAGGACTGTGCGTCTGTTCCTGCAGCAGAGGCTAAATTTATAAAAGGAGGATTACCTGTTGTGATTTCTCCCCAAACTGTATCTGGTGGACACGTTCCTCCGGCCGTATTTATCATGAATGGAAAAACTCCGATTGTCGTTGGTGTTCCTGTAATTACAACAGAATCACCTATTAATGTATAACTAATTCCTGGAGGTAAACCTGAAACAATTGTGTCTGTAGCGGTTCCATTCAAAAAATAGACAACGGGATCCATAAGGGTATTGATACAGACGTTTTGCGTGTCACTACCTACCGACGAGACCAGTTGTAAATCTGGAATTCCGTCAACGGTCAATGTTCCTAAGGAATCAATTACTCCGCAAGGTGAACCTGTTGTAGAAACTATGAAATTGAAAATTCCGCTTTGCGTTGGCGTTCCCGATATGGTAAATACACCTGCATTGTATGCCCCTGTAACACCGATTGGCAAACCAATTACATCTGCACCTGTAGCGCTACCTCCTATTGTATATGTAATATCAGATATAGCCGTTCCTTCACAAAGTGTTTGAATTTCAATTCCAGGAACATCTTGCACCATCGTTGGAAGCGTATCAACCGTAATTATACCGGATGCTGTAGCTGGGCCACATGCTCCACCAGAGGTGGTAATCGTATAGTTAAACACTCCTGAAACCGAAGGTGTGTTTGTGATGAGGAAAGAACCTGGATTATAGGTTCCTGTTATTCCTGCTGGTAAGCCTGTAATTGTAGCTCCCGTTATATCCGATCCTAAAGTGTAAAAAATATTGGGTAGCGGACTATTAATGCATAATGTGGGGTAATCGTATCCAGCAGGTGAAGCCAATTCAAGAATTGGGCCTACATCAATTGATCCAGAAATCTGCGATGGAGGACAAGGTGAACCTGCTGTGGTAACTGTATATACATACGACCCTGTGGTAGTGGGTGTTCCTGAAATAGTAAACAAAGATCCTGATAATACCCCTGTCACACCCGGGGGAAGTCCATTTACCACTACTGAGTCGGGCGTACCCCCCACGTTAAATTCAATATTCACCACTGGATTACCAAAGCAAACAGCTTGGCTTGTTGTTCCCGAGGATAATATCAACGTATTTTGTGCTCCTACTGTTATCACTCCGCCCGTTGTTACCGGTGTACATGTTGATCCAGCCGTTGTAAAAGAATAATTATACACTCCGGCAGCACTTGGTGCTCCTGAAATAATGATGAATCCACCGCCGCCTGCTGAAGGTGTAAACGATCCATTTATAGAAGGTGGTAAATTCGAAAATGTAGCAGATGAAGCACCTTGCACATCATAGACGATTTGATTAATCAGCCCACCATAACAAACCGTTTGTGTATCTGTTCCTGGCGTAGAACTCAAGGTCGCGTTTGCTGCTGAAAGAACCGTTATATATCCTACTTTCGTTTCGGTATCACTATTTGGCCCGTTTGAAGCAACTAATGTTACATCGTAAACACCAGCAGTGTTATAAGTTATCGTTGGGTTTGCCAACGTCGATGTTTGTCCGGCTCCACCATCGGGAAATGTCCAAGCATATGTTGTCGCTCCAGTTGATTGGTCAGAAAACGTAACTGTTTCTCCAACACAAATAACTGTGGGTGTTGCATTAAAGTCTGCTACTTGCGCATTGGCGGAAAAAAAACCGACAAGGGCAAAGATCAATAATAAAGATTTTTGTATCATATTGAATTTAAGTTCAGGCTATTAAGACTTTAAAGATAGTTCAAGCATTCATACCTTCAAAATCAACTTCAAGTATTCTCTAACGAATAATTGTTGAAAATGCCATTATCATGCAAAGTTCCTTATGTTTCTGTTAATATAAAAATCCCACCCGACAAAAGTCGAATGGGATTCTCCGTTTAATTGTTTTCTTGCCGTACAATACTAAAAACAGCAAGTTTGGTTGGTTTATTGCTTCACCACTCGCATGGTTCTACTTCCTACTATTACCATGTAAACTCCACTCGGTAAATTTGTAAGGTCGATAATCGTTTCGTTAGTTTGAATTACTTTGGTGTTAACAATTTTCCCAAATAAATCAGTTATTCTTAACTCAACTTCACCATCCAAATTTTCAACGGATACTGTGATCTTGTCGTTTGTCGGATTAGGATAAACGATAAGATTATATTCCTCTATTTCATCAAGTCCTACAGCTGACTGCATGCATTCTGATCCACGTATAACTTGTCCACGAATTTCTCCATTCATGTTCGCTGCAGTATGAATATTGACATACATTTCATTGTTTCTGAATTTTAACTCAGCTGCAGCGTCCATTGGAGGTGTATCATCACCTGTTAGGTAACCATATGCTCCATCAGCGTCACCCGTTGCTCCTGCAAACCATGATGTTAAATCAAACTCAACACCACCGTTGGTCCCTGCTGCGCCATTGTGAAAATGTGCTCCCATAATTGGTCCTGACAAATCTTTCGCAACCAACATAACATGAGCATTGTTTCGCTCTCTGTTAATCGTCACAATACCGCCACCACTTGCCATAGTTGAAACAGCTGGAACTTCTTGTCCACCAGTTAAGTTTACAGTATAACCTTCGCGTGCTACTCTATTTACTTGTGCGCGAATTTCTCCACCCATATTTGCTGAGGTATGTACATTCAAATAAATGTTGCCTTCAAGTAATTCTACAATCAAGGCCGGGGTTAAAGCAGCTCCCGTGATAGTTCCTGAAATTGTGTTTCCAATTACATCACCTGTTAAATCCACGACTACAGGTCCATTTGTTCCAGCGGCTCCTTCGTGAAGATGGGCGCCCATTATTGATCCTGACAATCCTTCAACCTGAACAGAATATGAAATTGATGTGAAATCACTACTTAAAGAAAATTGAGAAACTCCAGTTGCATTCGTTGTAACTGCAGGAACTTCTTGAGCGCCATTCAGCCAACCATCAAAAGCAACTTGATTGTCATACGCTAATTGTCCACGAATTTCTCCACCCATGTTTACAGCCGTGTGAATATTTATGTACACATCTCCTGCTTCTAAATCTGCAGTAAATCCAGCTACACCGGAAACATCAGCAACACCAACAATTGCATTTCCCATTACATTTGGGGTTAAATCGACGGCAACGCCACCATTTGTTCCCACGGCGCCTATATGCAGGTGAGCCCCCATAATTGCACCACTTAGTCCGTCGGCTGTAACCCAATACATGAGTTTTTTCTTGTCGAGCGAAAGGTTAAATACACCTTCTCCTAATGCCGTAGTTACAACCGCAGGAACTTCTTGCAAACCGTTTAACTGAGCTCTGTACGGAAAATCCGTTTCAAGTTTGACTTGTCCACGAATTTCTCCATTAGGATTATCTGGGGTATGTGCGTTCACATATATTCCTCCTGTAATCATATCTGAAATCAACGCTGAAGTCAAATCCGTTCCTGTAATTACGGCTTTTACGTTTCCGTTTACTAGAAATGGAGTTAAATCAAGCACCACACCTCCATTTGTTCCAGCCGCACCGTTGTGTAGGTGAATTCCCATAACTGCCGTGGGTGTTCCTGCCATAAAAATGGAAACACACATAGTATCTCTTGATCCATTCAAGGTCATAACAGCTACACCTTGTCCTGGTGTTGTCACCGCAGGAACCTCTTGCAACCCATCCATTCGAGCCGAAAAAGTGAGTTTATCACCCAAATGAGCCGCAAAACTTATCGTTGTTGTTAAAACTGTTAGCACTATTGCAAGTGCCATCTTGTGTAATTTTTTTATCATAATGTATTTAAATTTTGAATTGTTAAAAAAAGGAGCCACAAACTTTTTGCGACTCCTATTGCTCTTTACATTTTCGGAAGAACGACTGTATCAATTACGTGTATAACTCCGTTAGATTGGTAAACGTCATACGTAGTAATGTTGGCTACTCCGCCGTTTTCATCAGTAATTGTAATGTTTCTTTCTCCGTTCATCATGGCTGTTAAAGTGCCACCCGCAACGGTCGTCAAAACTGCTTTTCCTTTCCCTGCTTTAATTAGTTTAGCCAAAGCATTGAAGTCCAGTTTTCCTGAAACAACGTGGTAGGTTAATACCGTTGTTAAAGTCTTTTTGTTTTCTGGTTTCAGTAATGTTTCTACAGTACCATCAGGTAGGTTTTCAAAGGCATCGTTTACTGGTGCAAAAACCGTAAATGGCCCTGCGGTTTGCAAAGTTTCAACTAGACCCGCAGCTTTAACAGCAGCAACTAAAGTTGTGTGATCTTTCGAATTCACGGCATTTTCAATTATGTTCTTTTTAGGAAACATTTCTTCACCACCTACTGAAACTGTTTGTCCAAAAGCTGATGTATTCATTACTAAAATTGCTCCTGCAATTAATCCGATTGTTTTGATTGAGATTTTCATTTTCTTGATTTGTTTTTAGTTGTTTGGGATACCTACGTCTTAGATTGACGTTTGGATTTAATTGAATGAAATAAAAACCAAAAACTTTGTATATCAGAAAGTTATATCCACATAAAACAGTCAGTCAAGAAGAATAATCGAACTTACTGGTCTCGATGAAGCGATAATATATTCGGAATTAAATGCGAATTGGAGGACAACAAAAAAGGTGTTCGTCAACTCGGACGTAACACCTTTCGTATGGTTAAAATAATATGTCTTTTTATGAGGTTCGTTTAAACGTTTCCTATGACGTATAATTGCTCTAAGTTTGGAGTTGGACTTCCGCCCTTGACCTCCAAAGTGATTGCAAATGCCTGTACTTGATCCGCGTTTACTTTCTTCGTCAATGGTGTATTAGGGTTGCTAGCGTCCAACATACCTAAATCTACAGGGGTTCCATCCACGATAGCCCATAGTTGATATTGCTTGTCAATTTCATGCTGAGGAAGATTCATGCCCATCAACATGACTTCGCCTTGCTTCTCATTCCAGTATGCCTTAACTTTTGCTTCTGGGCTATTTGGCGTACCTGCAAGAGCAACAGGAACTGTTCTATCATCCACCAAGAAAGATTGCTTGTCTTCTGAAGCATCAAGTTTTTTATTCAATTCAGCTGTAAGGTTTTTATTCTCTTGCAATTCTTCCTTGAGCGCAGTGAATTTTTCTTCCACATTTCTCAATTCATAGCTTCTCATAAAGAACAATGCTCCAGCAGCAAGAATAACAATTACGGCGGCAGCCGCAACCGACCTGGCGTTAATACCACGACCGTTTTGAGCATTTTGCATACGGATGACCTTCGCTCGTTTCTTCGCAAAAGAGGAGGCCTTATTCTTTTTCTCTTCTTCTTGTATACTTGCCATAACTTTGTTTTTTAGTTCCACAGGAGGTTCTTTCTCCCAAGAATTTGCCAATTGTTCCAAACTACTTTGGACCTCCAATAAATGCTGTTGCAATTCAGGGTAGATTTTGGACATGCATTCCACCTCACGCCTTTCTTGGTCGCTTAACATACCCAGCACGTAGCTTTCGATGATCCCTGATGATATGTATTCTTTTATATCCAAAATAATAATATTGCGACGAACCACTTCTTCAACTCACCAACAGCAGCGCGAATTCGCGTCTTAACTGTTCCAAGTGGAATGTCTAATTCATCTGAAACTTCTTGTTGTGTGTATCCTTTAAAATAAATATACTCTACTAAAATCCGTTGATTTTCATTCAAATTTTCTACTATGGCTTTCATGCCTATCGTATCTGTTGAAATTCCATCATTTGAAATATGTACGCTGTTTTCAACATCTTGGATTGATGAAGGGTTTTCCTTTTTTCTTTTGCGAAGGAAATCAATCGCCGTATTCCTAGTGATATTGAGCATCCAGGTGAAAAAAGTACCTTTCGTTTCGTCATATGATTCTACCTTTCTCCAAATTTTCACGAAGCTATCTTGCACAATATCTTGGGCTACCTCATCCGATCCTACAATTTTTGCTGCCAACCCGTAAAAATTAGCTGCATACCTATCATATAAATCAGACATTGCGCTTTCTTCTCGATTTTTCAATCGGGAAACAAGGTGTTTAATTTCTATTTGGGTTTCTGGATTCAACGAAACGAATTTAGGGAAAAATGTAATGCGAAAACAGTATTTGTAACAAAACAGGTCTTTTCTGTTATTTAATTAAAACCCTTTTATATGAAAAACCCATCCATCATTTTCTTGCTTATACCTATTGCGTTTTCTTTTCATTCAACCTTTGATAAACACAAAGCTACGTCACGCGGACTTCTTTTTCAAAATGCCCTAAAGGAGCAAAAGGTTCAAGCAGACATCACATCAAACGGAGGTCACAACACCAACTCTGTTGAAATTGTGTTAACCAATAAAACATCATCACCCATGAAAATTACCATTCCAAATGGCACAGTTTTCATTCCAGACGAATCGGGTGAACAGGATTTACTACTTGTTGAAGATGAACTAATTACACTCGCACCAAAACAAGCGAAAAGTGTTTTATTGGATGCCTATTGCATGGAATCCTATGATTCATCACCTGACAAAGGAGGTGAAATGACATTTAAAAATGTGAGACCGGGTAGTGAATTGAAACAGCTTACAACGCATTTGAACGGCAAGAAACTTAAATCAAGTGATATTCAAAGTGCCGTTTGGGCCGTTTCGGATGGCGAACCTATCGAACACATAAGCATGAATACACCAACTGCTGATAATCTTAGGGAAACGGTCAGTGTATTAACTGGACAGGAAAACTCTTGGTACACGGTCAACGTTAACCGAAGACTAGATGAAAACCGAAGAATCCAAACAAGTTCAGCTAGTATTTCTGGAAAACTCAAAATCAATCTAACTAAACCTGCACAGGTACACGAAGAAGTTGTGGACGCCGAAGGAAATGTGAAATTCACGATGAAAAAGGCCAGTTTCACCAAAGCTGGTGAATGGAATTATGCTTTCCGTATTCGTGTGATGGGCTGGAAAGTAGGAGATTATAAAGTGCTTGTCTTTCAGGATGGAGTGCAGATTGAGGAGTTTGGGTTTACGGTTTAGTTACTTCCCAATACAAAACTTAGCAAAAATATTCCCCAACAAATCATCCGTGGAAATATCCCCGGTAATTTGCCCAATCTGATACATAGCCTGGCGTATGTCCATAGCAACCAAATCCGCACTTAGGTTCGTTTCCAAACCAAATTCGGCTTTATCGAGCGATTCTTCGGCTTTGTTCAACTTTTCGACATGACGGGCATTGGAAACAATGATACTATGTTGCTCAATTTCTTTGCCGATGGTTAAGTCGTAAATAGAATCCAGCAATTGCTTTTGATCGGCTGCGGTTTTTATGGACAGTAAAGGGATGCTTTTATTCTCCGCTTCTTCCAGCTTAGCAATGTTTTCTTTGTTTTGAGCTGAGGCTAAGTCGCCTTTTGTGGCAACGAGAATGTAGTTGCTGTTTTTGAGGAAATTGTCTTTGTCTTCTTGAATTTGTTGTGCTGTGAAGGTGCTGCTGTCGAATAGATAAACGACAAGCGTAGCTTCTTCTATTTTTTTCATGGAGCGCTCTATTCCTTGTTTTTCTATGGTGTCATCTGAACTATGAATACCAGCAGTGTCCATCAATCGGAAGTTGATGCCTTTGTGGTTGATGTTTTCTTCGATAGTGTCGCGCGTTGTTCCTGGAATATCGGAAACGATGGCTCTTTCTTCATTCAAAAGGGCGTTCAAAACAGTCGATTTTCCAGCATTAGGTCGACCCACAAATGCCACAGGTACACCATTTTTAATCGCATTACCTAAACTAAAACTTTGACTAAGCTTTCGCACATAGTTCTTGACTTCTTTCACCAGTGTCAAAAGCTCTTTTCTATCCGCAAATTCGACGTCTTCTTCGGCAAAATCGAGTTCCAATTCTACTAAAGAGGCAAAGTGAATTAGTTTTTCACGGAGTTCTTTCAACTCGTTTGAAAATCCTCCGCGCAATTGTTTCAGGGCCATTTCGTGCGCCAATTGTGACTGCGAAGCGATCAAATCGGCAACGGCTTCAGCTTGAGACAAGTCCATTTGTCCGTTCAGATAGGCACGCATGGTGAATTCTCCAGCATCCGCCATTCGACAGCCGTTTTGCAATAGCGTTTCAATGATTTTCTGTTGAATGTAATGTGAACTGTGACATGAAATCTCTATGCTTTCTTCTCCCGTGAATGATTTCCCATCGCGAAAAACACTCACCAATACCTCATCGATTAATTCGCCTTCGTTGTTTTTGAATAAACCAAAGTGTAGGGTGTGACTCTCCGCCTTCGACAAATCTTTCGAGAACGATTTTTGCAAAATAGAAATTGATTCTGGTCCGGATAAGCGAATGATCGCAATGGCTCCGATGGCATTTCCGGTTGCTATGGCACAAATGGTGTCTTTATTCAGTTGCATTTTCTGTCGCTACTTGTTGTGTTGAATTCTTGTAAAACAAATATTGGATGGTTAGTGCCACTGCAAAATAGGGTATAGGCATCCAGAACAAATCGGTAACGAAATCTTCTTCCAAAATCAACAGGACCATAATCGTCATTATTGTTGTCACAAGATGAACGATTTGTTGTTTCCAAAAATCCTGAAGAAAAAAGGCGAAAATGATCATAAAAAACAAATAGCCTAATGAACCTATCGCCGAAATAGTAGCAAATAAGAAGCCCATTTCCATGCTTTGAAAGGCCATGGTCGAAATCAATAAGCCTAGTAAAAGTGTTAGAAACCAAGTGCCGAAAATCATAATGGGTTTCATACACGTTTCGCTTTAAAAAAGTCTTTCACCAATTCGGAGCACTCCTTTTCCATCACACCATTCGAAACGACTGTTTTAGGGTGATACAATCCTTCTTTTATTCTTCCTGCACCTCGTTTTT
>CBFIBY010000015.1:0-20803 GCA_965660955.1 Crocinitomicaceae bacterium
GAAAGTTCGATAGAAGAAATTCAAAAGAAAGCAGACGTAATTAGTTTTCATGTGCCACAAAATCAAGAGACTATTTCCTATTTCGACGAAACGTTCTTAAAGAAAATGGAAAAACCATTTTATCTACTAAATGTTTCTCGAGGAAAGGTGGTTGAGAGTGAAATAGTTGCAAAAGGAATAAAATCTGGAAAAATTCTTGGTGCTGGACTAGATGTTTTGGATTACGAGGATGGAAGCTTTGAAAACTTTATAGAAAATGAAGATTCCGAAGTGTTTAACTTCCTTCTGAACTCCAAAAAAACCCTTATCACACCACATGTAGCAGGCTGGACAACAGAAAGTTATTTTAAATTAAGTTCTGTATTAGCGGATAAAATTTTGAACGAATTCTCAACATAGGACAATTATAGCTATGCATGCATATTAATTAGCTTTCCAAGTTTTCTTTATTCTATTGTTAGAAAAAAAGTTAATTCAAGCAATATGATGCTTTGCAATTCGTTTTTAAATTATATATTTGTAAAGTCAATGTGAAGATAAAACTTCGCATTCTTCAAAAAAGATTTAAGATTTAGTTTTCATAAGTAGTAGTAGTTTAGGTTTAGGTACAACAAAGGAGGGCTCCCGCTCTCCTTTGTTCTTTTAAAGACATTTCGGGCTTCGACTCTACTCAGTCCTCAACTACCTTTAACTTCCATAATCCTATACAAACCTAATTTGCTTTTCGTGCACTAAAAACAGATTTTTTACCGTAATTTTGTCGCCAATTATCTCTATGAAAAACATACGTAACTTCTGCATCATCGCACACATTGACCATGGTAAAAGCACCTTGGCCGACCGTTTGCTTCAAACCACCGGCACAATCTCTGATAGAGACATGCAAGCGCAAGCTTTGGATGATATGGATTTAGAGCGTGAACGAGGCATTACGATTAAAAGTCATGCCATTCAAATGAATCATAAACATGAGGGTGAAGATTACATTCTCAACTTGATTGACACGCCTGGACACGTCGATTTTTCATACGAAGTTTCACGATCCATCGCAGCTTGTGAAGGAGCACTCCTAATTGTTGATGCGTCTCAAGGAATTGAAGCTCAGACAATATCAAATCTTTACCTGGCTCTAGAACATGACTTAGAGATTATTCCCATTCTAAACAAAATGGATCTTCCAGGTGCGATGCCTGAAGAGGTTTCTGACCAAATCATTGAGTTAATTGGATGTGAACAAGAAGACATTATTCCGGCTTCAGGAAAAACAGGACTTGGAGTAGATAAAATATTGGATGCAATAATCAATCGAGTACCGGCGCCAGTTGGAGATCCTAACGCACCGTTACAAGCAATGATTTTCGACTCTGTTTTCAACCCTTTTCGTGGAATTATTGCATACTACCGTATTCGAAATGGAGTAATTCGAAAAGGAGAAAAAATCAAATTTTTCAATACCGGAAAAAGCTATAACGCCGACGAAGTAGGGATTTTGAAAATGGACCTTTCCCCGCGAAATGAAGTCAGAGTGGGCGATGTTGGATACATCATTTCAGGTATCAAAGCTTCGAAAGAAGTAAAAGTCGGAGATACAATTACTTCTTTTGAAAACCCTTGTGAAGAAGCCATACAAGGATTTGAGGATGTAAAACCAATGGTATTTGCCGGAATTTACCCCGTTGATACGGAAGATTACGAAGAATTGCGGTACTCAATGGAGAAATTGCAATTGAATGACTCTTCCCTTGTATTTGAACCGGAATCATCAGCAGCTCTAGGATTCGGTTTCCGTTGTGGATTCTTAGGGATGTTGCACATGGAAATCATCCAAGAACGTTTGGAGCGTGAGTTTAACATGACCGTAATTACAACCGTTCCCAATGTTAGTTACGAAGCGTACATGCGAAGCAATCCTGAAGAAGCAATTATTGTAAATAATCCTTCGGAATTGCCTGACCCATCGGGAATGGAAAGAATCGAAGAACCATATATTAAGGCACAGGTCATCACGAAATCGGAATACGTGGGTCAAATTATGACCTTGTGTATTGAAAAGCGAGGAGAGTTGAAAAACCAAGTGTATTTGACGCAAGATCGTGTTGAAATAACGTTTGAAATGCCTTTGGCTGAGATTGTTTTCGACTTCTATGATCGATTAAAGACGGTTTCTAGAGGTTACGCATCTTTTGATTACCACCCAATTGGATACAGAGCTTCAGACTTAATCAAGATGGATCTTTTATTGAATTCTGAGCAAGTTGATGCGCTGTCGGCACTAGTTCACCGAAGTAATGCCTTTGATTTAGGAAAACGGATATGTTTGAAATTAAAAGAATTGATTCCAAGACAACAATTCGAGATTCCAATCCAAGCAGCAATTGGCGCGAAAATAATTGCCCGTGAAACGATTAAAGCTTTGCGTAAAGATGTAACCGCTAAATGCTACGGTGGCGATATTTCTCGAAAGCGTAAATTACTTGAAAAGCAAAAAGCGGGTAAAAAACGTATGCGTCAAGTTGGACGAGTGGAAGTTCCTCAAGAAGCTTTCTTGGCTGTTCTTAAATTGAACGACTAAGCACTTTTCTCGGAATCCTTATCTTTGGAACAGAATTTGATTTCTATTCTCTAAAATTCACATTATGAGACGATATTATACCCTATTGGTCCTAGTTGCATTTGCGTTCGCTTTGAACTCATGTAATAAAAAAGGTTGTTCTGACCCAACAGCAGACAATTACGTTAAAAACGTAAAGAAAGCTCGAGACAATAAATGTGAATACGACGGAGAAGGAATCTGTGGTGTTGGTGTTACATTCTGTTTTGACCGAAACAACGTTAAAGTCTCAAACGGTACAATTGGGTATTTGGACGGAACGGGCCCGGGTCAATCTTACAAAAAAATCATTTGGACAAACGGACAGACATTTGGGACTTCTGCATATGAAGATATGATTATCGAAATATATGGTACTGATATATCGAGTAATTACTCATTATCAAATAGTGGTAACAACAAAACATTTCGTGCTGAATATTATTTAGGAGCTACTGGTCAAGCTTATGCGGCTACAAGTGGCAAACTTGAAGTGAGAAGAGACAATACAACGGATGGATTGATTGCGACTTTTGAATTTACAACAATCAACGGTATTGAAATTGACAACGGGAATTTCTACAAATTGAAACCATAATCCACCCTAAAAGAATACTGATCGCCTCGTTTTAAAGGGGCGATTTTTTTATTCTTCAATTACTATATCTCTAATTTTACGATTCGATGAATGGGCAAGACCACATTCTTCTTTAATACAATTTTTCGGTCTGTAACACCCCAAATGGTTGTTTCAATATACTTATCCCCTGCATCGTCTTTGAAGTAGATTCTCACCTTCTGATGCTCAAGGTTTCCTAATGAATTTGCTCTATCCAAAGCTTTATTTCGAGAAGCTTTTTCGTTTGAAGTTTGTAAGACTTCTTGGTCTGGAAAATGCAAGTTAGCCACCTCCTCTTTTTCCATTAAATCAAATCCTTCTAGTACCATACGCATTAGTTTAGACATTAAAATTAACAGAATCAGCGAATTATGCAAGAAAAAAGGGCACAAAAAAAGTGCCGACTAAGCCGACACTCTTCCATTTAACAATCCTAATTTATTGCTTACTACTCATTGGATTCTTCAATCCAGACCATCCTACTAAATGCATTTTCACAGTTCCCACTGGAATTTTTGCTTTCACTAGAATTGGAATTTTATTTTTATCGGCTGTTACCCAAAAGTTGACATCATCTTCGCTTTTGAAGTAACGTCCTGTTTGAACAACAGGTACAAATTTGTGTACTTTAAACTTCCCTTTTCGGATGCGAATCGTTTCATCACCTACATATTTTACTTTCAAAGGCCAAACCTCATCATCCATAAAACATTTGAAGGAAAACACTTGTCCGACTTTCATGTACTGCATGCGAATCGTTCGTGCATAATAGAATGAAGAAATCATGTCTTGAACTCCCATTGGGATTTTAAAATGTTTCCCTTCTCCGTTATCCACTTTATATTGGTGATGCTTGAATGTATAATCTTGGTTGATTTTGTATCCACCCTCGTTTACTCTTCTTTTGAAAAACCAAGGGAAAATTCCTTGTTTGTCAATATAAGTTTTGTACTCGTCTTCAACCTTGTAAAATGCGTTAAATCCACCTAGTGTACGACCCGTACCAACTGCTTCATACAAACTTCGCCCGTTTCCTTTTTTGCTAGTGCTTTTTACTTCCATGATTGCTTCTCCAGCATCCATAAATCCGTACGTTACACGATAACGAAGCTTCTCTCCTACACCGAATGCAGAATTTCCTCTTGTTGGGTATTTCACTGCGGAACTACTGACCATCAAGCCCATTCCGACAAGTGCTGTGCATATATAAAGTAACTTTTTCATCTTAGTTTGTATTGTGTTTGACTAGAATAAAACAAATGCTGTGCCAAAATAAAGGTTTGGAATTGTTATCTGGAAAAAGAATGCTATTAATCGAAACTGAATCAAAGCAAATGAACAATTCGAAGCCTTCGGCATTGGAAGAATGTTAGCTTCGCTCCATTCAAGATAAGCCTTGCGGCATTCGCTATGTGCGAAGCACGTTTAATGTAGCAGGCGTAGCCATACTACTTCCAATGCCAAAGGCTTCGAATGAATATAAAACTGAAACTTTCCCTCGATAACCTCTGAGTTACACCACAAAATTCACAATCTTCCCAGGAACGATAATGACTTTTTTCGGCTCTTTTCCATCCAAATACTTTTGGGTTTGCTCCATCGCCAAAATCACTTTTTGCATATCAGGAACAGACATTGATTTGTCCAAGGTCACCTTAAATCGCATTTTCCCATTGAAAGATACGGGATAGTCATACGTTGATTCCACCAAGTAACTCTCATCAAATTTCGGGAACTTGGCGTTGGAAACGGTTCCTGGTTCGTGACCAAGTAGCGTCCACAATTCTTCAGCAATATGCGGAGCAAATGAAGAAATCAAAACAACCAACGGTTCCAACACATCTTTATGATTGCACTTTTGTTCGGTCAATTCATTTGTACAAATCATGAAGGTAGATACACCAGTATTGAACGAGAATCGATCCAAATCTTCACCGATCTTCTTAATGGTTTTATGTAAAGTCTTCATGCTTTCTTTGCTCGGTGCGTCTTCTGAAACTGCGAAATTGTTGTCAGCATCATGGAACAATCGCCAGAACTTTCGTAAGAAATTACTTACACCACTGATACCTTGTGTGTCCCATGGTTTACTTTGCTCCAATGGACCCAAGAACATTTCATACATACGCAGCACATCCGCACCATATTTTTCGATGAGTTCATCAGGCGTTTGCACGTTGTATTTGGACTTGGACATTTTTTCTACTTCGTGTCCGCAGATATAAGTTCCGTCCTCTTCAAGGATGAACTCAGCATCTTTAAACTCTGGCCGCCATTGCTTAAAAGCTTCGATGTCTAATTTATCACCTTCTACGAAAGAAATATCTGCGTGAATTGGAATTGTTTTATGCTCTTTTCGCTTTGATTTGGAAACGAATTTATTCTCGCCTTCAACTCGATAAACAAAACTACTTCTTCCCAAAATCATCCCTTGATTGATCATTTTTTGGAAAGGCTCATCGAAAGGAATGTAGCCTAAATCGTTTAAGAATTTTGTCCAGAAACGAGCATAAAGCAAGTGACCCGTAGCGTGCTCTGCACCTCCAATGTATAAATCTACATTGTTCCAATAGTCTACTTTATCCTTCGCAACGAATTCATTTTCGTTTTTCGGATCCATGTAGCGCAAGAAATACCATGAACTTCCTGCCCAACCTGGCATGGTATTGTAGTCCATTCTGTCGCCTTGGAACTGTTCTTTCCAGGCTTCTTTTGTCGCACGAGCCAATGGTGGTTCACCTTCTTCGGTTGGTAAATATTTATCTACTTCTGGCAAACGAATCGGCAACTTATCGTCTTCCACCAACTTCGGCATATCATTTTTGAAATACACTGGGAATGGCTCTCCCCAATAACGTTGACGAGAAAAAATAGCATCTCGCAAACGGTAATTCGTTTTGCCTTGACCAATTCCTGCCTCTTCAATTTTATGAATGGCCAATTTCATCGCCTTTTTAATCGGTAAACCCGAAAGGAAATCCGAATTGGCTATGGTTCCTGATTTTTCTGCATACGCTTCTTCAGAGATATCGATATCCTGAAAAATATTGATGATGTCGATTCCAAAATGCTTGGCGAAATCCCAATCACGTTGGTCACCGCAAGGAACGGCCATTACGGCACCTGTTCCATAAGATGCCAAGACATAATCTCCAATCCAAATCTGAATTTTCTCTCCAGAAAAAGGATGAATAGCGTAAGCTCCGGTAAATTCTCCGGTGATATTTTTTACATCTGACTGACGATCTCTTTCCGATTTGAGCGAAGCTTCTTTTTTATAAGCTTCAACTTTGTCTTTGCAATCTGCTGTCGTTATTTTATCAACTAATGGGTGTTCTGGTGCGAGAACCATGAAGGAGACGCCGAAAATAGTGTCGGGGCGGGTGGTGAAGACTTCGATTTTAGCGTCAGTTTCACCAATAGAAGAATCCTCCCCCTCAGTCCCCCTCCAAAGGGGGAAGTGAACAGAGCAACCTACAGATTTTCCGATCCAGTTGCGTTGGATTTCTTTGATGGATTCTGTCCAGTCTATGTTTTCTAGTCCGTCCAATAATCTTTGGGCATATGCTTTGATTCGCATGGACCATTGTCGCATCAACTTCTGCTCAACTGGGTGACCACCTCTCTCAGAAACGCCATTCACCACCTCATCATTAGCCAAAACGGTTCCCAAAGCTGGACACCAATTTACCCATGAGTCAGCCAAAAAAGCCAAGCGATATTCTTGAAGTAAGTCCTCTTTTTCTTTTTCAGAATATGCTTTCCATTCTTCCGAAGTAAATTTCTCTTCGAAATCTGTACAGGCATTTACATTGATGTTTCCTTCCTTTTCAAATGCAGTAATCAATGTTTCAATACGCTCAGCTTTTTGCGTATCGTTATTGAACCAAGAATTGAAAATTTGTTTGAAAATCCACTGTGTCCATTTGTAATATTCAGGCGACGATGTTCTAACTTCACGATCCCAATCAAAACAGAAACCCATTTTGTCCAATTGATCTCGGTAGCGGTTAATGTTCGTTTCCGTCGTTATTGTAGGATGCTGACCTGTTTGAATGGCGTATTGCTCTGCTGGAAGTCCGAATGAATCGTATCCCATAGGATGTAAAACATTGAACCCTTGTAGTTTTTTATAACGCGCAAAAATATCGGACGCGATGTATCCGAGAGGGTGTCCAACATGAAGACCAGCTCCTGACGGGTAGGGAAACATATCGAGAACATAATATTTTGGCAAGGAAGTATCTTCAACTACCTTATTGGTTTTGTTATTTGCCCAATGCGCTCTCCACTTTGCTTCGTTCTCTATAAAATTATACTCCATCGTTTTCTTCGCTGAATTTCAGCCAACAAAGATAAGGTGTTTATGCTAACCCCAATGGACTAGCAAGCCTCACATTAGAAAAAAGTATATCTTTAATCTATAATTCATGACAAAAGCTTCTCAAATACTGATTTCATCGGCGCTAGTCGTCTTTTTCATTAGTTTTTCTTACTCCGTTTTTGGACAAAAGAAAAAACAAAATAGCTTAGAATTTGAATTGAATCAAGCCAAAACAAAGGATAAAAAAGCGAAAGCATACATCAAGTTGGGTAAATATTATCTTGAGACCAATTTTGAAAAAACTGATTCGTTGAGAAAGGTTATTCAGAAAGACTTAAAGTCTTTTGGAACAGTCCATAAAACGGAACTTGTTTTACTTCAAGTAAAAATGCTTGAGAAAACAGGAAACTATCAAAAGTATCTCGAGAAGATGGCTTATTTTGACAACTTAGATTATTCTAGGATGAAACCCAAAATAAAAGCTGAAATCTTGGCCAACATTGGTTTCGTCCATACCTTCAAAAATGATCGTCGTTCCTCAAAAAGCGCCTTTAACCTTGGATTAATTGAAGCAAAATCCGTTCGCGATTTCAGTCAGGTCACCAACATCTATAATCTGCTCGCATATGAAGCTTTGATAAACAAGGAAAAAGAAAAAGCCCTCAACTATACTGAGAAAGGAATTGATTATGCAAAAAGGTCAGAGGACAAAAAAGACCTTGCCTACTGTTTCAATACACAAGCCAACATTTATCGCTTTTTTGGAGAAAATGAAATCTCTGTACGCAAGAACCTGCTTGCCTTTGAATTGGTCAGTCAGGAAAAAAGTCATTACGAATTATCTCGGTTCGCCGTCGAAATCGGACAACTTCAAGAAGCTGTACAAAACTATGGAGGAGCGAAATATTACTATGAAATATCTTTTAAAAACGCAGAATTAATTCATGACAAAAGCCAAATGGGTCATGCCCTTTCTTCATTGGGAAACATTTTAAGACTGCAAAAAAACTATTATGAAAGTCAAAAATTAAACAAGCGTGCGTTGGAGTTAGTCAACCCCGAATTGGATCAAATACGCTTAGGTGACATAGAAAAGAATATTGGTCAAAACTATACGGATTTGAATTTCACTTCAATGGCATTAGATCATTTTCAAAAGTCAATTAAACACTATGAAAAAGGTCAGAACAAAGGTCGAGTAGCAGAAATTTATTATCTGATGGGAGATATTTATTTCAAAGAAGAGAGGATTGAGGAGTCACTCGAACTATTGTTAAAATCAATTTCTATTGCCGAAAATTTTGGATCCCAACAAGCAAAGTTTAAGACCTATCCTTTGGTCTCTAAGATATATCATATTCAAGGAAAAAAAGACTTGTCAATTCGCTACTTAAATGACTACATTGATTTTACGACAACGAATTCCGCTAAAAGCGCCAGCAATAAAATCGCGGAATTAGGAGAAGCCTTTCGCTCGGAGGAAAGAGACAGACAATTAGCAGAACAAGCAAAAATTCTTGAAAAGCAAAAAAACATCCGTCAATTAACGGAATCTAAACTAGAAAACGCGACACTCCGAGGTCGATTTCAGACCTATTTCATCTTGGCTATTTTCTTGGTCTTAATTCTAGCAACAATTATTGGAATTTACCGAACTCGCCAGGCTTCCATTCAACGAAAAAGGAAACAAGCTGAGATGTCACAAACTCTTTTACGATCTCAAATGAACCCACATTTCATTTTCAACGCCATGTCGGTAATTCAGAGTTTTATTTACGATAATGACGTCGAAAAATCAAGTGAGTTTTTAGTTAACTTCTCACGACTTATTCGATTGATATTGGAAAATTCTCCTAAAGAATTCATCAGTATTGAAACTGAGATTGATATCTTAACGAAATATCTAGAGACACAAAAATTACGCTTTGAAAAACGTTTTGATTATGAAATAATTTGTCCTGAAAACTTGATTTTCGAAAAGGCAATGATTCCGCCAATGATTACGCAACCTTTCGTCGAAAACTCAATCGAACATGGTGAATTACATCGAATTGAAAATGGTAAAATCATTGTACGTTTTTCAAAAAATGCCGATATGCTTCGAGTGGAGATTGAGGACAACGGTGTAGGGCGGCAAAAAGCTAAAAAGAATAACAAGGAAACGAATCACACGAGTATGGCAACCTCCATAACGGAAGAAAGAATTCGCATCATTAATCAAAAAGAAAACTCTATGGGCTTTATGTCGGTTACAGATGGCGTTGCGAAGGATAATTCGGGAACACTGGTCGTAATTTCTCTTCCATTTAAAAAAGAATTATCTTCAAACAAAATATTAAACAAAAGTGAATAGGGTACTAATCATAGATGACGAAAAAAGAACGCAAGATCTGATTCAAAAAATGACACAGTCATTTAATCTTGATTTAGATTGTGTAGTAGATGGTTCAAGTGTAAAAACAGGAGTTGAAGCTATCAAAAAGCACCATCCAGACATTGTTCTATTGGATATTCAAATGCCAGATGGAACTGGATTTGATATATTAAACCACTTTCCATCCAGAGAATTTAAGGTTATATTTTTTACTGCCCATGAAGAATATGCCATCAAAGCAATTAAACATACCGCTCTCGATTATTTACTCAAACCAGTTGATCGGAGAGAATTAAAAGGAGCACTGGAGCGAGCAATTGATGAGATTAAAGAACACCAAAAAGACAAGCCTGAAACAAATAATAATGGTAATGGCAATACACTAGACCCACACAAAAAACGATTGGTTCTTAAAACTCTTGAAAGCGTTTACGTTGTAGAGCTGGAAACCATCATACGATGCGAAGCGGACAGAAATTACACAACATTCTACTTGACCACGGGCAATAAAATTGTCGTTTCTAAAACGCTCAAAGAATATGAAGGATTGTTGTCAAATTACAATTTCTTGCGCATTCAACAGTCGCATCTTATCAACTTAGACTTTGTTGATCGCTACGACAAAGCGGACGGTGGACACGTCGTAATGAAAGACAATTCACAAATTCCCCTCTCACCTTCCAAAAGAGACGTGTTTTTTAGCATTTTGGAGAACATTTAGCTCTGGTAATTGAAAACCGATAAATATTCGATGAAAACCTCGTTTTAAATAATATCCTATTCAAGTTTAAATCATCCTATTAATTTCGTAGATAGGAAATAAGGAGAAAATTCTGGTTATTTCTTAATGTTCTTTTCTTTTTTATGATGTCATTGCTTGGAGAGGCAATTTCATTTTCTAGATTGATTTGGGAGTTTATAGTTCTTAATATCATTTAAAAAGATCAGAAATCGTATGAAAAATGACGAAACAGGCTGAGGTAACCAGAATTTATTCACTGATTCAAAAACATTACACCTACACTGCTATGTAGAATCTAAGACGAGTTGAAAACTCTCCAAAAGGTTGTTACGGTCAAACCGAGACAACCTTTTTTTATGCCTTAAATATTTTGTGCAATTTTGGTCGACTTGGACTTGCATCATTGTCGATGGGAGCCACTTGAAGGTTGAGTAGGTATGAACCATCAGTGCAATATTCCGGAACGAAAATAAACTCAGTGATCGTTTTTTGATAATCTGGGTTATCTGGTACTCCCCAAAATGCATGATGAAAAGCCAATTCACCATTGTCTTGTTCCTTATCAACAGAAGGTAAATCGATTAATAAGTGCTTAACACCTAAACGTTTAATAAAAGCGGCACACTCTACCGAAATGAAGGCAGGATTGGAATTACTGTATTGTTTCCTACGTTTGGCCTCAGAATTTGGAAGTGTCCGAATGACTAAAGCCTCAAAAGGACTATCCGGCCAAGCCAACTCACTCAGTTGGTTCAAAGTAATCACTTGATCTCCATTTTCCATTTGCTGCGGTTCAACTGAAATTAACTCGGCAGTATAGAACAACGGATGCTCTATGGAATTAACAGAGTGAAATTCTTTTGTTATGTGACCTAAGCTTTCCGTATGTGTGACATGGGCATGTGGATTAAAAAATATGTTGTTGAAATTTATCGGTGCACCCTTCTCAACCGACCCAATGAAATCGGCTGTCTCTACGGCTGAAATGACGGGAGAATCCAAATACCACGCAGAAACCTCATCGCCATTTTTACCAAAAGATATTGAAAGATCTATTCCCTTGTCCGTCTCAACAAACCTCTTTTCAGAATCAAAAAATAATTTCATTCGAATGCTTTTCTCAAAAATACCATTTTAACACATTATTTTCGAAAATAATCTGCAATTTACTTACCATGGTAATTATTTATTGCTATTTTTGATAAAAAAATTAGAAGATATGAAGATTTCAAAAATGATTTTAATGGCAGGTGCTGTGATTGCATTGGCCTCTTGCGGTGGAAATTCTGAAGCGATTGAGGATATAGTCGGTGATATAGAAATGACAACACTTTCTGTGGATAGCGAAAACTCCTCTCTAAACTGGAAAGGAATGAAATCTGCAGATTATTACCACACTGGAACTGTAGATATTTCTGAAGGATCAGCTGAGTTCATCGATGGCAACCTTACTTCAGGTTCCTTTACGATTGATATGGGCTCAATTGCCGTTACAGATGAAACTCCTGACGACAAAAAGCCAAAACTAGTTGGGCATTTGGGGACAGAAGAATTCTTCAATATTGCTGAAAACAAAACAGTTTCTGTTACTTGTGGAGCAATGAGCGAAGGAAACTTACCGATTACAATCATGATGTCTGGTATTGAAATCAATCAAAATATCCCAGTTGATGTTACATACGAAGACGGCAAAGGAAGTATTTCAGGCACTTTTGACGTTGATTTCTCTTCTTTAAATGCTGTTGGATTCCAACCGGCTGAAGGTGAAGAAGAACATGTTCAACCCGTTGTTACGTTTGATTTGAAACTGATGTTGAAATAAAGTCAAACCTCACATTATACGAAAGAGCGATTCCTAAAGAAATAGGAATCGCTCTTTTTTTTATTTTTACATTCCATGACGGATAAAAAAATTCTTCTTTTCGACCTTGGAGGTGTTTTGCTTAACATTGATTATCAAGCTACTATTACCGCTTTTGAAAAACTTGGAATTCCGAATTTTAAGGAACTTTATTCTCAAGCCAATCAGAGTGGGTTGTTTGATAAATATGAAACAGGAAAAATTTCTTCTTTTCAATTCATTAATGGGATATTAGATGTTTTGCCAAAAGGATGCACGGCAAATGATGTAGTGCATGCCTGGAACACCATGATTCTGGACTGGCCTAAGGGCAGATTAAAACTCCTTGAAAACCTCGCCTCAACACATGATTTGTACGTATTCAGTAATACGAATGAACTCCATATTGAGAAAGCTCGACGAACACTTACCGAATCTACTGATTTACAACTTGAAGATTACTTCAATACCGTTTTCTTCTCTCACGAATTGGGCGATCGCAAACCAAACGCATCTGCCTTTCAGAAAATTCTAAAAATTATAGGAGCAAAACCCGAAGAGGTCTTATTTGTTGACGATAGTATTCAACATGTGGAGGGTGCTGCTTCCATAGGTATTGAGGCCGTTCACCTCACGGGCGAAATTACCCTTCACCCTTCTTTTTCTTGACACAACTCTACCAGCAATCCATCTGTGGATTTTGGATGTAAAAAGGCAATTATTTTATTGTCAGCCCCATCTTTTGGAGTCTCATGAATAAGAACAAAATCCAGTTTAGTTAATCGTTCTATTTCGGCTACAATATCTTCAACATCAAAGGCAACGTGATGAAAACCTGTCCCTTTCTTAGCAAGAAATTTCGCTATGGGAGAGCTTTCGTCCGTCGCTTCAAGCAATTCAATTTTTGACTGACCAACCTGAAAAAACGCCGTTTTAACATGCTCGCTGAGCACATTTTCCTCCTTGTAACAAGGCACACCCAATAAAGCTTCATATTGCTTAATAGCAGACTCCATATCGCTAACTGCTATTCCCAAATGCTCAATTTTTCTCAACATATAAAATCACTTTGCATAAAAAAACCCTATCTCATTTTACTGAAGATAGGGTTTTAAAATTCTTTATTTCATTAATTCTTAATGAATTTCTCGTTTACATTATCATAGTTGATGTAGTAAACACCTTTTACTAGGTTGGTACAATTCACTAAACTACCTACACCTTTTTTGACAATGTTACCATAGGCATCATAAATTTCATATCTCGTTTCAACAGGTTTGTTTTCTACAAAGAATTCTATTTTGTCTTTCACTATGGCCGGCTTTTTCGTTACAGGTGATATTTTGGAACGAAACTTAGCTTGAGATGAATATCTTCCTTTTCCTGTATGATCAAATTGCGTAACACGAACTATATTTTCGCCTGAATGCGGACTAATCTGGAAGTCATAACTGTTTTGCCCATTTGTTCCAATTCCGTCAACTTCTCCAATAGCGACCCATTTATTCCATCTGTACTGCTCAATAACGAACGGTAACTTGCCGTCTTCTTTCGTTGTTGTCCAACTCAAACGCCCATCTGTGGTAACATTCATGGACATAATCTTATACGTACTCTTCGGAAGAAGAACTTCTGGGTTCAATATTTTCGGCTTACAACCGTCATTGTGCTCAATAACAATAAAAACTGTTTCCCCTATGGCAATATTAAATTGCGCAAAGTCAATTCCAAAAGCAGCCAGACTAGTACCTCCGGGTAAAACATCGCCATTGACAGTTACCTTTGTGGCGCAATATCCAAAACCATCCGCATCCATTGGATTCTGAATGTATAGGTTTTTACCCTGGTAAACTCCTTCAATCGAAAGGGTCGCATTCGTAATAGTTACGAAACTGACTAGGGTGAAAATTAATAAAATTACGTTCTTCATCATTCGTTTTAATTCAATTCGAAAAATGCCAGTTTTTTAGTTACTGCACGAAAATAACGGCATTTTTATTAATATCCAAACAATATTAATGCCATTCCTCATATTGTAACATAAAGCGATGCTATCTGCTCTGAACTTTTCTAATTTAATAACTAAAGAAAAGTGGCATCATGAATGCCATTTTTTTTTGTTATTCTTGTATATACGTTAAAATCGACAATGAGTTGCAGGACATACATTTTTTTACTTCTTCTTCTGCTGAGTTCTTGCGGTAAAAGCAAACAACAAGCCCCTTTTGCTGGTGGAACTTTTAGCATGTGCATGAAGTCAAGTTACATCATGAACGACCCTGCTCAAATTGATGATTATGGAACCGCTCAAATTCTCAGCCAAGTTTATGAAGGTCTCGTTTCATTCCATCCGAAAGACTTAACAATTCAACCCCTATTAGCCAAAAGCTACGAGATCAAAAACGGAGGTCTATTGTATGAATTCACGCTTCGTGACGAAGTGTACTTTCATGACTTTGGTGCTCGTGACAAAGATCGATTATTTACAGTGGAAGATGTCGTTTATAGTATTGAGCGAGCATGTAGACCCGATGACAAAGGGAGTCCGTCCGCGGCATATTCCTTAGTTTATCGAGATAAATTAAAGGGAGCGGATGACTACTACAATGCAAAAGCAAAAAAAATATCAGGTTTAAAAACGAAAGGAAATGTTGTTTCGATTGAGCTTATCCGGCCAGACTTCAATTTTCTTGAGAAATTAAGTCAAGCTTGTTGTGTCATTCTATCCAAAAAATTATACGAAGGTGGCAAAAAGCACATTGGAACTGGTCCATTTCTTTTGAAGCCTGAATTAGAGACAGCGCAAAATTTAAAACTGGTAAAAAATCCAGAATACTATCTTAACGATGACCAAGGAAATGCCCTACCCTATCTAGATACTTTAGAATTCATCATTCAAAACAAGAAACTCGAACAGCTCGATATGTTTGAAAAAGGGAATTTGGATGTAATTCTTGGGTTACCCGCGAGTAGAATAACAGAAATGCTTCAAGGTAGAATTGAAGATTTCAACTCCGAACCACCTGTTTTTTACTTGCATAATTCGGCTATTCTGCGCACGGATTACTACTTTTTTGACATGAGCGACCCTCGTTTTAAAGACGCACGTGTGCGAAAGGCTTTTAATCTTGCTGTCAACAAAAACAGAATAGGACAGAATGTATTACGTAATCAATTTTACGAACTTGGTTCCTACGGAATTGTTCCACCACTTAAAAACTTATTTCGTGGTTTTGATTTTGATCGAGTGAAGGAAAATAGTTATCAATTTAATCCAGAAAAGGCAAAACAGTTGCTCGCCGAAGCGGGCTATCCAAATGGAGAAAACTTCGGAACCGTTATTCTACGTTTTAATATTGACGATGTTCACTCGGCCGTTGCGGATGAATTTGCCAAGCAAATCAAACAAAATCTTGGCATTACAGTAAACATTGACGGTTCATCCTATGAAAGATTATCTTCTGATCAAGAAACTGGAACGGGAGATATATTCCGCACAGCCTGGGTAGCAGATTACCCGGATCCTGAATCATTTTTACAAAAATTTGCTGGGAAATTTGTCCCAAAATCAAGTACACAGAGATCACTTCTTAACAATGCACGCTATAAGAACCCTCTATTTGATAATTACTATGAAAAAGCTATTGAAGCAACCAAAGTTCAAGAAAGACGGAAATATTTTTCTTTAGCGGAGGTCGAGCTTATGAAAGACCCTCCAATTATACCTTTGTGGTACACTGGCGAACTTAATGTTCTATACGCGAACGTTCGCGAATTTCATTTTAATTCGCTCAATTTATTTGACTTCAGAAAAGTGTATATAAAGGACTGGTCAAAAGAGGAATACTTGAATAATAGAAAACACTAACACATAATTTCTTATGCTAAAGTTTGTCATTATTTTACTTTGTCTTTTTTGTGCGCATAGTTTTTATGCCCAAGAACCAACTCAGAATGTACGCGGAAAGATTGTTGATTTAGAAACGAACTACCCTCTGACGGGAGTTAAAATTGAAATATTTACGTCAGATTCTACAAAAAGGTATCGCGCTATTTCTGATCCCGATGGAGACTTCACGATAAAAACGGTTCCAGTAGGTAAACACGTTTTAAGCGCCACAATGCTAACTTTCGATGCAAGAACAATTACAATTGAAGTCAATTCAGGTAAAGAAACGATAATCAACTTTGGCATGCAAGCTAGCTTTCAAGACCAAGAAGAAGTAGTAATCTCAGCAAGGAAAAAAGGTGAGGTAATTAATGAGCTTGCGACGATTTCTGCTAGACAATTTAGTGTTGAAGAAACAAATCGCTACGCTGGTTCTCGTTCCGATCCAGCGCGTATGGCATCAAACTTTGCAGGGGTGCAAGGAGCTGACGATTCTAGAAACGACATTATTATTCGAGGAAACTCTCCTTTAGGTGTTGTTTGGAAGGTAGAGGGCGTTGACATTCCCAACCCCAATCATTTTGCTACAGCGGGTAGCTCGGGTGGGCCAGTTTCTGTATTGAACAACAAAATATTAGCAAATTCTGATTTCTTCATGTCTGCCTTTCCTGCTGAATATGGAAATAGTACATCTGGCGTCTTCGACTTAAAACTAAGAAACGGAAACAATGAAAATCATGAATTCACTTTTCAATTTGGTTTTTTAGGGACCGAGTTTATCGCAGAGGGACCTATTAGCCGTGAAAAGAAATCAAGCTATTTGGTGATGGGTCGGTACTCTACACTCAGCTTATTTCAGACCTTGGGAATTCAAATTGGAACTTCGGCCGTACCAGTATATGGTGATGGAGCATTTAAATTCAATTGGAGATTAAAAAAAGGAGGCTCTCTTTCTTGGTTCGCCATAGGAGGAAAAAGTCAAATTGCCATAAAGATATCCGACCAAACCGAAGTATCCGAAGAAGCCTATGGGGAAGGAGACAGAGATCAATATTTTGGGACGTCCATGTTGACCAGCGGATTGGTCTATAAAAAATCATTGAGTGAGAAAACGTTTTTGACCTCCACATTGGCGTATAATGGTGACGAATCGCATTCACATCACGATTTTCTGATTCGAAGTACCTACACCGACAATTCAACTGGAGCCCAATTGTTTCAAGTGGATTCTATTTTTCCATTGATGGGTTACTACTACAAGACTAATCGTGGTTCCTATTATTTGGCTTTAAATCATAAAATCAATCGACGACATTTAATAAAAACGGGGATAAATTTGGATGGAATTCATGTCAGTCAATTGGATTCTGTTTTGAACCAAGATTCGCTGAATGCTGGAAATTATTCTGTTTTCAATAACCGTTGGGATGCAAAAGATCTTTCTTTTTTAGTTCAACCCTTTTTTCAATGGAAGTACAGAGTAACGGAGAACGTGGACTTCACGGCTGGGGTGCACGCTCAATATTATTCAGGAAGTAATAGTGTAAGCCCTTTCGAACCTCGTGTGGGATGGAAATATCGAATGAAGAAAGCACAAACTTTGAGCGCCGGTGCGGGACTTCATAGCCAAATGCAACCTCTGTACACGTATAATTACCATTTACCGAATGCCCCAAACCGTGAACCACATAACAAAAACATGGATTTCACGAAAAGTATACACACTGGAGTCGGATATGAAAAGTCATTTAAGAAGAGTTTAAATTTTCAAACGGAAGTGTACTATCAGCATTTGTACAATATTCCTGTGGAAATTAACCCAAGTGCTTTTTCCATGGTTAATTTAGGTGGTGGGTTTCAACGCTTCTTTCCCGATACACTTGAAAACACAGGAACAGGATATAATTATGGATTGGAAGTTACTTTGCAAAAATTCTTCGACAAAAGCTTCTTTTTCCTTTTCAGCGGTACATTATACGATTCGAAATATAAGGGAAGTGATGGTGTGTTGAGAAATACGAGTTATAACGGAACTTTCGTTACTAACCTTTTGGCTGGTAAAGACTTTAAATTGAATGAAAAACATACCATTTCAGCTGGTTTGAAAATAACATATGCCGGAGGTAAACGATATGGATTTGTCGACATAGACAAAACGAAAGCTGCCAATGAGTTAATCTTTAAAGATTCTGCATTCAATGAAAGACAGTTTCGTGAGTACTTCCGATTGGACGTAAAAATAAACTGGAAAATGAACGCCAATCGTGTAACACATGAAATTGGATTGGATTTGGTAAATGTCTTGGGAACACAAAACATTCTTTCATTGGCCTATGCACCGAATCCTGCTGATCCAACAGCGGAACCCATCGCTGAAAGATATCAATTGGGATTCTTACCGTTGTTCTACTACAAAATAGATTTCAGACCAAAGAAAAAGGCAACAGTAATAAGACTTGAAGATAAATAACTACCAATCTGGACAGCTATCACATTTCTTTTTAGGTTTGAGGTAGAGTATACCGCCTAAGAGCACATTGTATTCTACATACCCAAGTGCATGTCTAGCAAAAGAAGAGGCATCGTTCGGTCGTGTTCGCACCTTTACTTGATGAATAAAGCCTGAATTTAAACTTGTTTGAAGATAAATATGCTTGAAGAATTCAAAACGAAGACTTGTTTGCGCCGCCAAACCATATCCAGACAAGGAATACGTTACACGATCAAACGTACCGAGGAAATTAAAATCATTGACTGAAAGAATTGTTCCAGCACTTACACCTACATTTCCAACGAGATTAAAAACCTTCCCTCGATTTGGTGTAAATAATGGGTAAGAGCGCGTCAATTCTAAGCGGATGAAGTTCATTCCATTGGTATTCTCATAATGAAAATTCGCATAATCCGTTGTTACATCTTGCCCCGTGTAAACACCGCTCCAATTCGACATTGTATCGATTCCTGGATCTATGGTTCCGGACAAACTAACTTGATTTCTGTCCTTAAAAACATATTTGAAGTGGTCATAACCCAATGAAATGGCCCAACCGTTTTTGAAATAATATCCTGCACGTAAATTAAATTGTGGAACAGTAATATTTGATGGATTCAAATAAGCTCGTGCTGAAAAAGGTTCTGGACGATCAATTGCTTTGGCGCCTCCTAAAGTTAAATCATATCCAGGTCCAACAACCCTCAAATTTGATTCCGTATAATGCGTTCGGTTATACCCCCACTGCACAAAAACAGCTCCTTTGTCCGTAGAAGTCTTCCTCTTCCCTTGTGTAAAAACAGGTGAGGAAAACAATATTGCCAGAAATAAAACAAGAAATCGTGTCATATTCTTCTTAATTAAGTACAATTTTTGCCCATTCTGTTTCGGACATAATCTTTTCTAATTTAAAATCTATTTCTTTTTCTTCGTCATGCCAACGAATTAATCCATACCCCTTCGCATAATAACTGATTGTCGTCCCGGTTTTTTGATCTAACGCTTTGTCTTTGAAGTTAAATAAGGTCAACGAAAAATCATCTTGAAAAACAATACTTTCCTCTTTATGATCAAGTACTTTTTGCATTTTCTTTTGCTTTGGGAGTATTTTTCTATCTATTTCATAAATGATATAGGTTGAATCGCGCGGTCCAGGAATCTTCGAGACAAACTCTCCTTTACTTTTCTTGGACATGGGAAAAAACTGTGTTCTGCCCAGCTCCCCTTTTTGATTCACTCTATTACCATCTACGACCATATGGTCCATTAGATTGAGACTATCGATATTATAATTATACGCTTCTAATAGTCTTGCTTCTGCTGAGTAAATTTCCACAACGATATGTTCTCCAAAAGAATCATCTATTCGGTAAATTCGATGGAATCGTTCGTCTATTCCTTTTGCAACATCACGATAAACATATACGACAGGTTCATCATCCAAAGGGTAGAAATAATAGGACAATGGATTTAGACTCGTTGTTTGATTGCAACTGGAAAAAACGAATAGGGTTACTATGAAAGCGACAAACTTCATCATGACATCTTTAAAAAGTTTACTTCACTTTCGGACAAGTGACGGTAATTTCCTCTTGGTAAATCCTTTTTAGATAAACCCGCGAATTGAACTCTGTCCACTCGATGTACTTTATAGCCCAAACTTTCAAATGCTCTTCTCGCAACACTATTTTTACCAGATGTTACCTCGACTCCAACTTCTCGGGAATTGTCTTTCACATATTCAATGTTATCGAAGTACGTTTTTCCATCCTCTAAGTCAATTCCTGCTTTTAACTTCTCTATATCTTCCCTTTTGACTGGTTTATCAACCTCTAAATGATATATTTTCTTGGCTTTGTATTGCGGATGTGTCAGTTTTTTCATCATATCACCGTCGTTGGTAAAGAAAAACAAACCTGTCGCTTATTTTTAAA
>CBFIBY010000015.1:20813-29523 GCA_965660955.1 Crocinitomicaceae bacterium
CTTACACGCTTTCTTCACCAAACTCATAACTGTTTTACGGCCTAAGGCATCATCAAAAGCGGTAATGAATCCTTTTGGTTTATTCAAAAGAACATAACGACGTGTTGCCGGTCGAACCGATTCATCCCCATACTTCACCGTATCCGTTAGTTTAACGCGGTATCCCATTTCTGTTACAACCTTGCCGTTAACGGAAACTATTCCATTCGCAATGAAAACATCAGCTTCTCTTCGCGAACAGACACCCGCGTTGGACAAGTATTTGTTCAAGCGAATTGAATCATCGCTGAATTTCGGCATGGGATCGCCTTTTTTTACTTTTTGCTTGAAATCAATGTATTTCCGCTTGTCCCGAGCAGTGACCGACTTTTGTTCAGATTTGTCCGTTCTACTCCCAGGCTTATTTCCTCCGCTTTTTGGCTTCGATCCTGGCTTACTACCTGCTGATGCAGTTCGTTTCGCACCTCCGCGGGTCGTTCTTGTTGTTTTGCCAGCACCGCCGGTCTTACTGGAGTTTCCTCCTTTTCCTTTGTTCATCTCGAGCATTTATGTTGATTAATGCGACCTGCACTAACCTTAAATTATTTAGCAAAGATAAGATGGATTATTGAAATTTCAATACTATTAGAGGTATGAGTTATGCGTGAATAAAAAATTAGACGAAGGGGGCAAATGCGTCAGGAATGTATTCGAGATCGGTCCCAAATGAATTATGGACAATCGAAATAACATCGAATTGTGTTTCCAACTCAATTTCATTTTCTTTCAAATAGAAATCAGCTACTTTGATGATTTGTCGCTGCTTACCTCGTGTAACTGCTCTCCAAGGTTCTCCAATTTGCGCAGTTTGTCTTGTTTTTACTTCTGTTACATGAATTTTGTTCTGAAATTCAGAGATAATATCCACCTCCAAATGTCGCATGCGAAAATTTCTCTTTTGGATTTTATGTCCGTTTTTTAGCAGGTAATCTGTTGCTAGATTTTCGCCGAGTATACCTAGTTCTTGATTGGTCATACTCTTTAAGATAAGAAATAATGAGGTAAGAAATCAGAAAAAGGTGGAAAAATGCAGCTTTAGACTTCACCCAGAAGTTCAAGTGTTTCTTTCGATGCAGCTTGTTCGGCTATTTTTTTAGAGCTTCCTGTTCCGAGACCAAAGTTTTTCTCGTTGATTTTTGCCATCATCGTGTATTTCCAAAAGCCGCCTGTATTCTCTTCCTTCATCATTTCAAATTTCAAGTCGTGACGATTTTTTTGACACCAGATAAACAATTTGGATTTGAAATCGATTTCTTCTTCCAGGATTTTGGTAACATCCGCGTACTTCTTGAGAATGTGATTTTCAATACTATCCTTTGCCGCGAGGAAACCTCCATCCAGAAATATTGCACCCATAATCGCTTCAAAGGCGTTTCCTTCAATCGTTGCCATGTTGATTGTTCTACCTTTTTGATATCCCAATACAGTCCGAATTTCCATTTTATCGGCTATGGCCGATATGCTTTTTCTTGAAACAAACTTTGATTTTACCTTCGTCAAATACCCTTCATCTTCCTTTGGAAACAATCTAAAAAGATACTCCGCAATAACAGCATCTAAAATTGCATCCCCCAAAAACTCCAAACGCTCATTGGAAACGAGCGTGTCATCTGTGTACAACAAAGATTTGTGGGTGAGAGCGTGCGTAAAGAATTGGACATTCTTTGGCCTATAGCCAAATTTGGCTCTAATGAATTTTAAGACCTCTTTGTCTGATTCTGAACTCGATAAATTTGAAAATATTCCCACACCAAATTATCCAACATATTTCTTGACAATAACGCTTGTATTGTGTCCTCCAAATCCAAAAGTATTGGAAATCGCAACGTTTACAGTTCGTTTCTGAGCTTCACCAAATGTGAAGTTTAGTTTATTGTCTAAGGCTGGATCGTCGGTAAAGTGGTTTATTGTTGGTGGAACGATATCGTTCTTCACTGCCATAATACAAGCAATTGCTTCAATTGCCCCAGCAGCACCCAACAAGTGACCTGTCATTGATTTTGTTGAACTAATATTCAGATTGTATGCATGATCGCCAAATACTTGTTGTATCGCTTTCACTTCTGCAACATCACCCAAAGGAGTTGAAGTTCCGTGTACATTCACATAATCAATATCCGTTGCTGAAATTTCAGCGTCTTCCAGCGCACGAAGCATTACGTTTCTTGCGCCAATTCCTTCAGGATGTGGAGCTGTCATGTGATAAGCATCACCCGACATTCCTCCACCAATAACTTCGGCATAAATTTTTGCTCCTCTTTTCTTTGCGTGCTCGTATTCTTCTAAAATCAATGCACCTGCTCCTTCTCCTAATACAAAACCATCTCTTTCCATGTCAAATGGGCGCGAAGCTGTTTCAGGACTGTCATTACGTGTAGAAAGTGCTCTTAATGCATTAAATCCTCCCATACCCATTTCATTCACGGCGGCTTCAGAACCACCTGTAACGATAGCATGTGCCTTTCCTAAACGAATTAAGTTGAATGAATCGATAATTGCATTGGTTGAAGACGCACAGGCCGAAACAGTTACGTAGTTCGGTCCGCGAAGTCCATATTTGATTGAAATATGACCTGCAGCAATATCGGAAATCATTTTGGGGATAAAGAATGGATTGAAACGTGGTGTTCCATCTCCTGCAAAGAAATTCTGTGACTCATCTTGGAAAGTTTTCAATCCGCCAATACCCGAACCCCAGATTACTCCGATATAGTCCAAGTCCGGATTGCTATCCATAAGACCAGAATCCGCCATAGCTTCAGAAGCTGAAACTATGGCGTACTGTGAAAATTGATCTAATTTTCTTGCTTCTTTTCGGTCTATATGTTCTTCAACATTGAAGTTTTTGACCTCACAAGCAAATTGTGTTTTGAATAATGAAGCATCAAATTGTTGAATTTCAGCAGCCCCAGGTTTACCATTGATCAATCCTTCCCAATATTCTGTGAGGGTATTTCCAATTGGCGTTAATGCACCAAGACCTGTTACAACAACTCGTTTTAACTCCATGTATTATAAGATTAACTTATGTTCTTAGCTAGCGTGCTCTTCAATATAAGATACTGCAGCACCTACAGTTTGGATGTTCTCCGCTTGATCATCTGGAATTGCGATGTTGAATTCTTTTTCGAATTCCATGATCAATTCTACTGTGTCTAGAGAGTCAGCCCCTAGGTCGTTTGTGAAACTTGCTTCCTGCGTTACTTCGCTTTCTTCAACTCCCAATTTATCTACGATGATAGATACTACTCTTGTTTTAATGTCAGACATTGTTTTTGTTTTAAAATTAATTCAGCCTGCAAAGAAAAAAACATATAACTAAAAAACAAAATAAATAACCTTAATTATGAGGTCTATTATCTTGTTCTCTGCTCTTTTTCCCTTTAAGCACACCGAATATACTCATTAATTTTCTCTTCTGTTGAAATTACTTTTTACCTTTGCCGCATGATTAAGAAACGAATTGCCATTTTCGCCTCAGGCTCAGGTAGTAACGCATTAAATTTAATCAATTTTTTTGCAAATCACTCCGCTATAGAAGTTGGGCTTATTTTGAGTAATAAAAAAGATGCCCCGGTTGTTGATTCTTGTGAAAAACTAGGCTTAGATGTGTTTGTTCTCAACAATGCTGAAGTTAGTGAAGGTCAACGACTTATTTCCATTTGTCAAAACCAAGGAATAGATTATATCGTCTTAGCGGGTTATTTGCGTAAAATTCCCGATGAATTAATCGCTGAGTACCCACATCAAATTATAAATATTCACCCGTCACTACTCCCTAAATTTGGTGGTGCAGGTATGTTTGGTAGACACGTTCATGAAATGGTTGTTTCTATGGGCGAGAAAGAATCTGGAATTAGTATTCATTTGGTGAATTCGTATTACGACGGCGGGCAAATGTTAGCACAGTTTTACACACCTATTTCACCAGAAGATAGTGCTGCAATAGTTGAGAAAAAAGTTAGAAAATTGGAAATTCAGTATTTCCCTTTGGTGGTTGAACAATACATTACAAACGCGGAATGACAGAATTCTTTACAAATTTTGCTTGGAATGAGATTCTAAAAGCGGCGATGGTTCTTTTTGCTGTGATTGATATTCTGGGATCTATTCCAATCATACTTAAGCTAAAGCAATCTTCAGGAGATCTTCATGAAGGCCGGGCAAGTATAGTTTCTTTGGCCATAATGATTGGATTTTTAATCTTAGGTGAAAAAATTCTCGCATTATTTGGAGTGGACATCGGGAGTTTTGCCGTTGCAGGTTCAATCATTCTATTTGCCATGGCGTTAGAAATGATTTTGGGTGTGCAATTGTTTCGAGATAATCCGTCTGGGAAAGTAGCGAGTATTGTTCCTTTGGCGTTTCCCATAATTGCAGGTGCGGGATCAATGACTTCCATCATTACTTTGCGAGCTGAATTTGCTTCTATTAATATCATCATTGCGATATTGATAAACATAGGAATCGTTTATCTCGTATTGCGCAGCACAAAAGCCATAGAAAAACTTTTGGGTGAAGGTGGTATTGCAATATTGAAAAAAGTATTTGGAATTATACTTCTTGCCATTGCTGTGAAGTTGTTTACTTCCAATATTCCCGGGCTGTTTAATGGGGTTTAAAAGGGGTTTTAAAGGCCAAACCCAGATCCCGTTGCTGTACCTTCAATAACTTCTAAACCGTCTTTATACTTCTTCTCTACGATAACTTCACCTTTCTTGTTGTATCCAAGGAATTTGCCGTCGCGCAATCCGTTTTTATATTCAATGGAGGATACAATATTTCCTCTGCGATCGTATTGTTTTTGAACACCATGTAACTGACCGTCTTTGAAATTGGAAACAACCGCCGGTACTTTACCACCGGGATGATAAGAAGTCCATTCCCCATCTTTTTCACCTTCTCTATAACTACCCGTTTCTAGTAACTTGTAATCTTTTTGCGAGTATGAAGTGAATTTCCCATGACGCTCACTATCCGTTCTAACTCGGTCTTTCATGATGCTATAGTCCATTTTCGACTTGGAAGTAACAACTTTATAAGTGATGATCTCTTTTGGTCGCCCATTTTCATAGTATGATGTCCATTCTCCGGTTTTATTATTATCTCGGTACGTTCCTTTCAAACTGGCAACGCCTGATCTGTGATATGATTCCCAAACGCCATTAAGAAGACCGTTTTTAAAAGTGGATTTGTTTTTGAGTTTTCCGCTTTCCCAATAGTTGTTCCATTCTCCTTCTTCCTTGCCATTGATGTACTTTCCAGACATGAGAAGTTCTCCGTTTTCATACCAGGTTTTCCAATCACCGTTTTTTAAATCATTGCTAAAACTTCCCTCTTTGTATTTACTTCCATCACGATAGAAATATGTCCAGAAACCGTGTTTCAAACCTTTTTTGAATTCAGCTTTATATGAAATTTGCTCGTTCGGAAAATAGAAAACCCATTTTCCGTCTTGCAAATTATCGATGAAAAATCCTTCTTGGTCTTTCTTCCCAGAATTGGTGTACCAAATCCACTCCCCTGTTTTATCACCTTTGCTATATTGCCCTTCAACGTTGAGCTGTCCGTTGTCGTAAAAATATTGGTACGAACCTTCCAACAAACCATTTTTGTAATGGCTAATTTTTTCTGTATCGCCTGTATAATAAGCGTATTTCCACTCCCCTTCTTTCTGTCCCTCGTTGAATTCACCCGTTAAGGTTGCATAACCATAAATACTATACTCTTCAAATTTTCCGTCTCTCAAACCATTTTTGTAGGTATAAAACTCCTTTTGACTTCCCGTTGTATAAAAAGTGGACAAATAACCCGTTCCATTTTTCAAGGTTTGAGTATGGGCAGAATCAGGCAAGTAAAAAGCGTCTACCAAATTCTCTGCGTCGATTACTTCCTCTACAGACTTCAAACGTCCATCTCGGTAATAATACTGCCACTTCCCAACGGGTTTATCTAGTTGATAATAACCTTCTGTGACTAATTTGCCCATTTCATTCCATTCACGGAAAACAGAATCTTGTTTGTTGTACACAAAATAACCTTCGCGTCTTAATTTCTTTTTTGGAAAATAGAGCAGCACTTGTCCATTTAATGCATCTCGGTAATAGTTACGTACCTCTTGTAAATCACCATATTCGTCATAGTATCTCCACTTCCCATGTTTTTCGGTCGTTTCTCCAAGGTCGTCTTTGTAGTAATGACCAGAAGATTGCGGTTTCGTTTTGTGAAAATCATAATAGAAATTGACAATTTTTGTCATGTTCTCCTTTTTGATTTCTTGCGCTTGAAGCGGCGTAATCAAAAGAATTAGGAAAAAAGGAAAAAAGATTTTTTGAAATATCATATTGAAACTACTATTCATAAAAATGAAAACGAAATTTTACGGTTCTGGTTACATTAATGTGTCCAACCATAAGATCCTTGAATTATTAAGAATACTCCAAACCCGACAAAAACAATACCAATCAACCTGTTGAGACCTTTCATTAGGTTGTCGGTAATCAACGGTCGCAATTTTTTAGCGCCAAAAATCTTCAGAACATCAACCCCAAAAAAGGTTACCAATATTATAGTGATAAAGGTAAACAGAGGAGCTGCCGCCATACCTTCCGATTTTTCAGCAAGCGTAAGAACGGAGAACCAATAAAAAACTACCAATGGATTGGCGAAATTCAACAAAAACCCTTTGAGCATCAGCATTTTGTAATCGCTACTATCTTTCACTAGGTTTCCTTGGGCGTCTTTTTTTATTCCTTTCGACTTTTTAAAGAAGCTTGCAACACCGTAGGCTATGAATAATCCACCACCTATAATTTTCACAATGTGTTGATCACCTCCTTTGGTCATATCTTGTACCTCAGCATAAAAGAGGTAAGCAATCATAATATATAAAAGATCGCTAATTAAAACACCCAAATCGAAGGCGAGCGCAGCTCGAATACCCTTTTTTATACTGGTTTCCAAGAGCACAAAAAACACAGGCCCAATCATGATGCTGAGAATAAATCCTGTAACGACCGCCTTGAATATGAGTTGTACCAATAATGGAGCTTTCTACAAAGCTAACGATTCAACCAGGAATGCAACATGATTAAAGTCATTAAATGCCAACAAAGTAGTGTGAACAGAAGGGACATAGTTTTCTTTTAAAAAAAACACAAACTCTTTTATTCAAGTAAGTTTATTTCTGTTCAATTGTTTACATTTGTGCTCGAATTGAGCCAAAAAAGGCTTGTTTAATTGAACAGAATGAAAACCGACGAAGGGAATCAAAAATTAGAAGCAATAATCAAGAAGACGGATAAATCAGGTGTTGCAACCAAAGGTCTTGTTGATGATTTAAAAAAATTACGCGAAATAGCGAAAACAGAAGAGGATCCATTGGTCATCAAAGTACTCCGCCTGATGTATGAATACATTGAGGAAAACGAAAAATTTGACGTAGAAGGTCAATATGATGAGGACGAAGAAGGAAATGAATATCCTTTGGAGGTTGAAGACGATGAAAATCTGTCATACATCCTTAATTTATTGCTTCGCGCAGAACACAAAATTAATAGAGAAGAGATTAAAGATTACAGAACTGCCTTAAAAAGAGCGCTTTACTAATTTTTTATTCTTTTTAGCCAACCCTTTTACTTTTCATACGTCTAGTAAGTAAGGTTTTATTTAAGCAGAATCCTGTCATGCATCACTTCCTCTTAGATGCACGACAGGATTTTTTTGTTTTGGGCGTTTTTCGGGCTTCGACTTTATTATTTGAGAATTTAAGATTTTTGGGGGGGGAATTCTCTATGAATATTAGGCTTCCCCCCTTTTCCCTAAACTGACGTTTGGTCTTCATTCGATATACTCACACATCCCTCCGACGGGGGAAGAAAAATCAACCGCAATAATCACAATAGGTCATATATCGTCCCCTTGGATTATGAACAAAGGCGTCTGGTCCATACATTTCTTCCAATACTTGAGTCAAAACCTTCGGCAATTCATCGACGAAATCTTCTAAACTCATGTCCCCAGTGAACAAGGACAATGGCGCTTCTGGATAATTGATAAATGAAATAATCGTTACCTCATCAGGCAAGTAGCCAAAATTCTGTTTGAAAAGATATGCGTAAATCCAAAGTTGCAAGAAATAGGGCTTGACGCTTTTTGAAATATGCTTAAAAAGATATCCTTCGTCATGAACACTGCCCCTCGTTCCCTTAATGGTACTTAAATCTTCTTGTTTTACCTTCCCGCTTTTGTAATCAACAATCCTAATTTTATCATCGAATCCATCCAATCGATCAATAAATCCTTTGAGGTTGATAGTTTTCTCTTGCCCAAGCACATTCAAGGTTAACTCCGATTCTAACTTTCTTTCAAGAGAATGAATCATCAATGGTTTGTCCTTTTTTATTAACCAAGCTTTTTCATGTTCTAGAAACTGCTTGGTGAGACGAATGGCCATCTTGTAACTTAAAAAATTCTTGCCCATCATAAAGGACTTCTCATCGTTATCATAATGCTTTTTGAAGCCTTCTTTAATTAAACCTTCGAATTTTCCTTCCATGGCCGTCACGTCCAATGGTGTCAGTAATTTGGCGCCATCTCTCTTTACTCCTTCACTGTTGAAATGTGCGAAATCTTCATAGAGTTTTTCCAAAGTATCATGAATAATAGTCCC
>CBFIBY010000016.1:0-28566 GCA_965660955.1 Crocinitomicaceae bacterium
TAAAGAGGATATTAAAGTAATCAAAGGAAAGCTTGAAGCTTTGCGCAGTAATTTGAAAAGTGCGGCAAACGATTCTTTGTTTGTTATGGCAAATTCAGATCAAAAGCAATTCATGAATGGAGAAATAATGACTCACCTGCCGAATAATGACCCGAAAGCGAAGCAATTTACTTATCCAGCAGAGCTGGATACAGCATTTAAAAGTGCTGCTATTGGGGACATCGTCGGCCCTTACAAAGATGGTGATTATATGAAATTGGCAAAAGTTACTGGGTTTAACACGAACTTGTTGAGTGTACGTCACATACTATTGTCCGCTCCAAGAGAAGATCAAGCCAAAGTCGATAAAGTTGCAAAAACTGCTGACAGTTTATTGGCTTTGTTGAACAACAGTAACTTTGAGGAGTACGTGAAACGTTTTTCTGAAGATCCAGGGTCGAAAGATAAAGGAGGAGTTTATGAAGATTTCATGTCGCAAGATATGGTTCCTGAATTCTCTAACTTTGCGAAGAATAAACCCGTTGGTGCAATTGGAAAAGTTCAATCTCAATATGGTTGGCACATCATCGAGAATTTGGACAAAAAACCAATAAAATATCCTGTACTTACTGTTATTGCTAAGACCTACAAACCAAGTGAAACGACAGTAAACGAAAAAGAAGATGAAGCTTATGATTTGTTATACAAGTTGGACGCGAAGATGAAAACAAAAGAAGGTAAAGCGAAAATTGAGGCTTTTGATACTATCGTTTCAAGAGCGGGGTATGTTGCTCGTCCAGTTGTATTGAATGCCAACAAATTGACCCTTTATGGCTTCCAAACTTCGTTTGCCGAAGATAAAATCATCAAGTTAGCTTTCGGTGAAGACGCGAGTGTTGGAACTTTAAGTTCAGCACCGATTAAGGACAAAGACAAGTACATCATTGCCGTTATTTCTCAAGTGAAGGAAAAAGGTACACCTAAATTTGAAGATGTGGAAACAACGTTAAAAGCTAAACTAATTGAAGAAAAGAAAGCAAAACGTTTTATCGCTTCACTTTCAAAAGGAGGTTCGTTGATTGATATGGGTAAAAAGCTGGGAAGCGAAGTTCAGAAAGCGGACGTTACTTTCTCATCACCTCAAATCACAGGAATAGGTCTTGAACCGGAAGTGGTTGGAGCGGTTTTCTCGGGATTGAAAGCAGGGCAAAAAACATTGCCAATAAAAGGAAGAAACGGTGTTTATGTTGTTCAGGTGAACAAAGTGACCAAAGCAAAAGCAACGAAAAACTTTGACGCAGAAAAAGCGAGCCTTTTAACTTCCATGAAATCAACTGCTTCAAACCTTGCACGTGCGGCATTGGTTGAAAAAGCGAATGTTGTTGACAACAGAAGATTTAGAGCTATTGGATTGAAAAGATAATCTATCATTAACAATAATTGACCCCGTTTTGGTACAACTGAAACGGGGTTTTTTGTATCTTGATATCATGTGGAAAGAAGAAAAAGGAAAGTTAAAAGCAAAAATTGCTTGTGAAAACTTTATGGACGCGCTTCAAAAGCTAAACAAGATCGCAGAGTTAGCGGAAGAAAGGCAGCATCATCCGGATGTTAGAATTTTTAACTATAAAATGCTAGAAATTGAATTGTATACACATTCTTCCAACTCTATTACCGACAATGATCATGAACTAGCCGAATTGATTACGAAGTTACTAATTCAATAAAGCATATCGCTGACCAGGCAAAGCTTTCACCCAACCGTTCATCTCCAACTGGAATAAAAGAACGCTAGTCTTAGATATAGGGTTTTTGCTTTTGTTCGCCAAAGCATCCATGTGTTGTTCTCCTTCCGATTCTAAAATATTCACAACAGCTTTTTCTTCATCATTTAACTCTTTGAATAGCTCGCGTTGAGGAGAGCACGGTTTTTTTTCAGTATCCCACGACATCCATTTTAAGAAATGACTTGGACTCAAAAATAAGTGCGCTTTGCTTTGTGATATTAAGTAATTGCAACCCGTTGAAAATTGTTGTCCTATGTTTCCTGGAACGGCAAATACGTCTCGGCTATAATCATTGGCCAGCTCGGCGGTGATGAGTGACCCTCCTTTGTTTTTACTTTCCACGACGATTGTGGCATCACACATTCCAGCTACAATCCGATTTCGCATGGGGAAGTTTTCGCGATCGGGCAAAGTGCCTGGCAAAAACTCAGTCAAAAGACCACCATTTTGTAACATTTGACGAGCAGTGTTTTTATGGACTTGTGGATACAATCTGTCCAAACCATGACCAAGCACACCAACAGTTGGAATACCATGCTTTAAACACAATTGATGTACGCAAATATCAATTCCGTAGGCCATGCCGCTAACAACGAGAATATTCTTTCCAACGAAGCTTTTGATTAGCTCTTCACACGTTTGCTTCCCATATTCTGTAGCTTTTCGTGTTCCAACAACGGCTACTGTCATGGGTAGGTTCAAGTCCATTTTACCTTTACCGTAAAGAATTATAGGTGCATCATCACACTGCTTCAGTCGCCTAGGGTAATCCTGCTCTGTGAAAAAGAAGGTTTGAATCTGATTCTTTTCAATGAAGGCGAGTTCTTTTTCTGCTTTGGCAAAGGCAATTTCTCTGTCCATTTGCCGCAATAACTTTCGAGATACTCCCGTTGCATCTTCCAATTCTTTAAGTGAATAGGTAAACAAGCAAGAAATATCCGGAACTTTTGAAAGCAAAAGGCGCGCTCGGACTGGACCAATACCTTGCAAAAAACTAACAGCTATTTGCTGTTGTAAAAGGTGTGAATTCAACATTTTCGGTTTTTGTTACTTAAATTTACAAAGATTTATGGTTTTTATCTAGTGAGATAGAAAATTTAATTTCAGCATTTAATTATATGACATACAGTGTTTTAGGGGTAATTCCAGCCCGATATGAGTCTTCTCGTTTTCCCGGTAAGCCATTAATCGACCTGAAAGGGAAATCTATGATTCGGCGTGTTTATGAAGGTGCAAAGAAGAGTAATTTGTTATCGGAAGTAATCGTTGCAACGGACGACAAACGCATATTTTCAGCTGTTCTGGAATTTGGTGGAAAAGCTGAAATGACGAGTGAAAGTCACACAAGTGGAACGGATCGGTGCGGAGAAGTATTGTCGCGCAATCCAGATTTTGACATAGTATTGAATATTCAAGGAGATGAACCACTCGTTTCGGCTCAACAAATAGATGATCTTTTAAGCGCTTTTGCGGATGAAAGTGTCCAAATAGCGACATTAGGAATTGCCGATGTGAGCAATGAAGACAAACAAAACCCGAATCGTATAAAACTGGTGAAGGACGCGAAGGACAATGCATTGTACTTTTCGCGAAGTGCTATCCCAAATGAAGTAAATGGAAACGAAGCGACAAAGCAAACCTTTCCTTTCATGCGTCACATTGGCTTGTATGCGTATCGGGCGAGTGTTTTGCGCGACTTGGTCAAGTTGGAAAAAACACAATTGGAACAAATAGAATCTTTGGAACAATTGCGCTGGATGTTTCATGGATACTCCATTCGAATTGTGGAAACGAAGATTGAAACGCCTAATATTGATGTTCCAGAAGATGTAGACAAAGTACTGGCATTATTGTAACTTTTTTACGAAAATCACGTAACTTGTAAGCTAAGATGAAATGTTTTATCTTTGCTATATGCCTATGTTAGAAGAAGCTATCGTTAATTTATTGCTCCGTCACAATTGTGTCGTTGTACCGGCTTTTGGTGGATTTGTTGCGCAATCATCTGGCGCGATAATCGACATGAATACGGGTATCATTACTCCGCCTCGTAAATCGGTATTGTTCAACAAACAATTGATTAACAATGACGGTTTGTTGATTGCACATTTGTCGAAAGAGTCCGAAATGGATTATTCTTCGGCCGAAAACTTCTTGCAATCGAAAGTTAATGAATGGCATGATCAACTGAAAGAAGGAAAAAGAGTTAGCATTGATAAAATTGGACATCTATTCTTAGATGCCGAGCGAAACATAAGCTTCGAACAAGATCGATATTTCAATTTATTGCTTGAATCGTATGGATTGAACAAGGTTCATTTCATATCGGAAGAGGATGCCAAAATCAAAGTGCCCGTTGTAGCCGATGAGGTTCCCGTAGAAGAAACGAAGATTATCCCAGTTGTTGCTCCAGTTCTTGAAAGCGAAACCGAAGAAAAAGAAAAAACGAAGATTGTTGCCATTGCTCCTGTTGCTGAAAATCGCAAGATGTGGAAATACATCGCCGCGGCCGTGCTATTGCCTTTTGCCTTTTTTACGTATTGGATACCCGTTGAAACAAATGTGCTTGAATCGGGAATGATTTCCGTGAAGGACTTTAATCCGATGTACCAAGCTGGTGAAGGCGTATACCAACAAAATGACTTAAATTTCCCTACTGAAGCGTATGAGAAAGAAGAATCGGCTGAAGAAATGATGGCGAAAGTTCCAGTTGGAACAGACGTTTTTTACTACAAGTTTGATAAAGACTTAATGATACCAGTTCGGGTCAATTCAGAACAAAATGCCAAAGAAGTGATTCAGGAGGAGTTCGTTCAAAAAGAAAAACCGAAGATTGTTGAAGAAAAGCCACTTCCAAAAAAAGCTGCGGTTCAACCCAGCGCACCCAAAATGCACTACATAACGGGATGTTTTTCAGATCGATCGAATGCGGAAGCAATGGTGAAGAAGATGCGTGAACGAGGATTGAATGGACAGATCTTAGATGAGAAGAACGGAATGACTCGTGTTAGTGCCGGAGGTACCTCAAGTCAGGCTGAATTCAACAAGCTTGTGAAAAAGGCACAGAAGATAGGGTACAAGGGCTGGAAGCTAGATTAATTCCTAATACAAATCGATTTGCTTATTTTTATGACCTGATTGATGACTTTGGTACATCTTTTGTCCAAAACAGTTTATAAATAATTAAATACAACCATGATAAAAAACATACTTGTTGGGCTCTCGCTCATCATTGCGGGTGGTCTCTCTGCCCAGTTTGCCAATACAGGAGCAAAAACAAACAACAAAGGAAGTAAATACAAATTCAAGAAAATAGCGAGTTTAGAAACCACGCCAGTTGAAAGTCAAGGTCGAACGGGAACATGCTGGAGTTTCTCCGCGTTATCGTTTTTTGAGTCGGAACTGATTCGAATGGGCGTGAAAGATCCTGCCCCTTTGGCTGAGATGTATATAGCGCGAAAAGCATACGAAAGTAAAGCAGAAAAGTATTTGCGTATGGATGGGAAAATCAACTTTTCACAAGGAGGCGCTTTTCATGATATTCCATACGTTATTCGTCGTTATGGAATCGTTCCCCAAGAAATCTACACAGGATTGGTGGACGGTGCAGAGACTTACAATCACAGTGAAATGTTCAATGTACTTGACGGAATTATGTCGGGTGTTTTAAAACAAAGTGGTGCACGAGGAGCAACCGTATCTAGCACGTGGAAGCTTGCTATCAATGCCGTTTTGGATGGATATATGGGTGCTGATCCAACGAATTTCACCTACGAAGGAAAAGAATATACGCCACAGTCCTATGCTTCTTCATTAGGTTTGGATATGGACGATTATGTTTCATTGACTTCGTTTACACATTTCGCCGATTACAAAAGATGTATGTTGGCTATTCCAGACAATTGGGCATGGGGTGACAGTTACAATGTTCCATTGCCTGATTTGATGACAGTTGTTGAAGAAGCTTTAAAGGAAGGTTATACAGTAGCTTGGGGAGCAGACGTTTCCGAAAAAGGATTTAGTTTCAAGAACGGAATGGGAATTGCACCGGTTGATCCAGGAACAATTTCGATGAGCGGTTCCGACAACAAAAACTTCTCGGATGGAGGAGCAGACAGAAAATCGAATGCGTTTTTAGAGCCTGTTGATGAAATTGAAGTTACACCTGAATTGCGTCAGGAAGGATATGACAATAAAACGACAACAGATGATCATGGAATGCACATCGTTGGAATCTACAAAGATCAAACAGGTAAGAAATTCTTATTGGTAAAAAACTCTTGGGGTACTGGAAACTATCCAAAAGGATATTTATACGTTTCTGAGAATTATTTCAATTGGAAAACAATCAATATCTATTTACACAAAGATGGAATTCCAAAAGACACACGAAAAAAATTAGGATTGAATTAAGATCAATTTCTAAATAGAACTGAACGCCACTTTCAATTTTGAGAGTGGCGTTTTTCGTTCAGTATGTGAGGGGAGATCAACGCTCGGAATTGTGTCTGTCAAACTAGTAATTCTTCCTCTCCAATAACGCATACAATGCAAAAGATGCGAGCCAATGTTCGCCCATGTAATTGCCATCTACAATTGAAGGCAAGGACTTTTGAAGATGAGCATCCGCTATTTTTCGCAAATGGCCTAGTTTTTTACCCTTTCTGGCGATAGCGTACATGCACCAAGCTCGACTCAAATTTAAACCATCTAAGTGAACTAGTTTCCCGTCTGTTCGGTCACTTACATCAGCTGGTTGCAGTGTATAGTTCTTATCAAATAACCGTGGCATAAAACGATACAACCAAAGCGAGAAATCCTCATTATTTAATACTTTGCTCATCAAATGAACCTCTTCGAAAATAGGACTTAGAAAATCGAATCCGCTGGGTTCATAGTCCATGTTTGCCCCTTCGTCATTCAGGTAAAAGGACTTTGATCGCTCAATGATCAACTTCATGAATTTTTCGTTTTTTGTCACAACCGCATAATCGTAGGCAATTGAAAGCGCAAAAGCAGTATTGACATGCTCTCCTGAACGCAACGGATGATTTAGTTTTGGTAAGAAAGCTTCAAATTCATCAACCAAACGGTTTGCCAACGGGGCAAGGTTAACAGCCAGTTTATTCGACAAGCTGTCATCGTGAATCAATAATGCACGGTGCAGTTTTAAGATCCATGCCCAGCCATATGTTCGTTCAAAAGACTTGTTATGTTTACCATCAAAATATTCAATCTCTTTCACGATGTTTTCTTTTGTCAGGTGTCGGGCCAAAGCTTTTCTCGTTCGTGCTTGATCCATATCTGGAAATTCCTGCATCAATCGAACCAACATCCAATGGCCATGGACGGAACTATGCCAATCAAAACAACCGTAAAATGCCGGGTGCAATTGTTTAGGACTTTTTAAATCTTTTGAACTACCCAATACTTGCCCCATTTTGTTCGGATACTCTTGATCCATACACTTTAATGGAAGTGATGCGAGTCGATTGGCCTGTTTGGCATCCAAGATTAGACTTACTTTTTTGTTTCCAATTTGGATATCATCATTTTCGACTTCATACACGCATGAAGTGAAGGAAAGAGCAAGTAGTATGTAGAAATATTTAGTCATCTTATTTAATTTTACTCAAAGCCAAACGTCTAGATTCAGCATCTATCGCGATGTAGTCATCAAGGGTTGGTTTTAATATGTTTTGTGAAGAGGAAACAACAAATTCGTTTATTTCTCCAATCTCCAAAAAGCCAATTTTATCTTTCAAAAAAGCATCTACAACGATTTCATTACTCGCATTTAGAGCACAAGCCGCCGTTCCTTCCATCTCCATTACATCATAGGCGAGCTGCAAGTTTTTAAACGTGGTTTTATCAGCCTGCTCAAAGGTCAATTCGGGATAATCCATGAAGTTAAAACGCGGAAAGTCACTTGGTAATCTATCAGGATAAGTCAAGGCAAACTGAATGGGCAACTTCATATCGGGCAAACCCATTTGTGCTTTCATACTGCCGTCTTCAAATTGCACCAAGGAATGAACGATGGATTGTGGGTGCACAATAACGTCGATTTGTTCGGGTTTTAAATTGAACAACCATTTTGCCTCAATTACCTCTAAACCCTTGTTCATCAAAGAAGCAGAATCAATGGTGATTTTTGCACCCATTTCCCAATTTGGATGTTTTAACGCTTGTTCTTTCGTGACGGTTTGAAGTTTTTCTTTCGACCATCCACGGAAAGGTCCACCAGATGCGGTAAGATAAATCTTCTCAATTTTATTGTGAAATTCTCCCGTCAAACACTGAAAAATGGCGGAATGCTCAGAATCAACAGGATAAATATTTACCCCTTTTTCCCGTGCGGCTTTTGTCACCAATTCTCCTGCTACGACCAACGTTTCTTTGTTTGCCAAAGCAATGGTTTTTCCGGAATCAATTGCTGCTAATGTAGGTTGCAGGCCGGCATAACCAACTAATGCGGTAAGTACAACATCAATTTCTGAATACGTAACCACATCACACAAAGATTCTTCACCTGTGTAAACCAATATATCGTCGTCCCAAAGTGCAGCTTTTACTTTTTCATATTGATTTTCATCAACAATAACGACAGATTGTGGTTGAAATTTTTTGGCTTGCTCAATCAGCAAATCACCATTGAAATTTGCCGTAAGTACACGTAAATCAAATGATTCGGGATGTGCTTCAAGAACTTCGAGTGCTTGCGTTCCTATCGAACCAGTTGAACCAAGTATGGCTATTCCTTTTTTTGTCGTCATTGGTGCAAATGTAAAGTTTATTCTGTTCGAATGAATGCCACAAGTTTATTATTTCGTTGAAGATGTTTTGCCGTAATTTTAAAATAGAAAAGGCCAGCCGAAACTGACCTTTTAAGTATTTTGGTGAAGTTTTTAATACAAAACAATTTTCTTAGATTTCCTGCCCATTTCAGAATGAACAACTAAGAAATAGGTGCCTTTATCTAAGTGATTTAAACCCAAATCAAATACCAAACTATCCACTTTCCTATCAAAGCATTTTTTGCCTTGTAATGAAAACACCTCGACTTTATGCATGACACTTTCTGTTTCAATTTTAAAAACGCCATGGCTTGGATTGGGGGAAACCGTTAACTCGTGTGAAGCACCGAATTCATCCAACCCAACACCGCCAATAAACGAATTGATGATTACGGGGTCGCCAGACAAACCGCCACCATTGGTTGTTTTCCAAAGTGTATAGTTGGGGTTAGTTCCAATACCAGGTCCAGCACAAAGGGCGTAGCCCACTGTATCATTGATCATAGCTAACTTTTGTACACCAGTTGTACTGTTCACATACGGTAGTTTTTCAAAGGACATTCCGTTATCCATTGAACGGTAGACCCAACCACTGATTTGTAAGAATAAGCCACTTTCGGTCAGCTCGATATCTCCAAAATAAGCTTGATTTGGAAAGTGAATAACACGTTGATCACCAAAAGGGAGTTCGTCAATGATAACAACGCTATAATTATTAGCCGTATAGCCTTGCTCTGGACCGTCTTGGGCATACAAAACCCTATATGCCGACTGATTTTTAAAATTTGAAAAATCAACTTGACCTACACAATTGGCAGGGTAGAGGTTGGTTGTGAATATATCAGCATAAGGGTCGTAGACATGAATAAGACCGTAGTTGTACATGACGAATTTATCATTCGTTATTCCTGCATTGGTCATATAATGGTTGGAAATCTGGCTCCAAGATTCTCCATAATCTCCTGTGTAAAAAACTCCTTTCCCACAGATATACACGCCCATGCTGTCGTTCAGGAAAGCTAGGTTATTCTCGACCGTTGGATATTGTTCGTAAACGGTATCTATCCAGTGCGATGTCCATGTTGTGCCTTGATCTAACGATCGTTTGATTCCAGTACGCACATGAACGAATTGGTTGGGGATAAATTCCTTTTCGTAAAACTGAAAATAGAGAGCAGAATCACTAGGGATTTGAAGGTTGTTTTCAGTGATTGTGGTATTATTAAACACCGTAGTATCCCAAGTTAAACCACCATCTTTCGTGATATGAATTATTCCTTCAGAGTTTGGCATAGAGGCATCGGGGTATCGACTTAAAATAGCACCATAATCTTCCGAATAAAAATCAAACGCACGAACGTAATACGATGAAGGGTTTTCATCGATATCATACACCTGCTGCCAGTTTTGTGCGAATAAAGAGAAACAGGTCAAAGTGCTTATTAAACTTGCAACTATTTTATTCATATTTTTATTATTTTGATGTTAAAACTGTAGCTTTCTGTTTTTCCTTGTAATATATATTCGCCTTGTGAGAATTGTTCAAGGTTTAAATCAAAATACTTTCCATAACCATTCAATGAGAGACAAACTCGACCGGATAAATCCAAAACTGCGAGGGATACGATGTTTTCATCACTTACCACTTTTAAAGAGTTGTTAGTGGGGTTAGGAAAAACGTTCACTTTTAAATCACCCTTCGGGAAAGAATCATCTAATCCTAAATTACAAGGGTAATCATTTATTCCGTCTAAAGTGAAAAAAGCTCCCCACATATTGGCGTTAGTTCCTGGGTTGCCTACTTTTTCAAAATAATCTGTTGTTCCGATTGTTGGATCGTATTCTTCACAATACAAAAAATCGTTTGGGTCCGTTATAAAATGTTGTTCATTTACTGTGCCTGCATTTCCACCAAAATATAGTCGGTTTAGCCCATTTGAATTTGTATACGCCATAGATGTTCCTCCATCTTCCATCATTCCTCTGCCGAAATAGGTAGAATATAACAAATCACAATCGAAATCAAATATAGCGACATAAGCGTCGCGCCCATCTGCTGTTCCTGGATAATTTCCAGAAGTGGAAATGAAACATTCATCTTCAGAATACCAATCAATAGGGTTACAAGAAAGTAGCGGTATTTTTTGAACGCCTAGATCATCAACTTGTGTAGGGCCTGTTATAGCAAACCCATTTGAAATTAGAGAAATTGCAGGTTTGTATATACCAAATATAACTTCCGTTTGATACCTTTCTTCTCCGCCACCGCCGAAATATCCAGAGTGTAGAAAATCAATTCCTACATTTGTAGGATAAGCGTGAAAATAAAAATGTTCTGATTCGTTACCAGATGGACGTGAAAAGCCGTTTCCAATGACAGGTAAATCTGAACCACAATTGGTGCCATCTACAATAGCACCAACACCATAGAAGCTTGTGTTTCCGCCAAACCCTGCAATGTCGGTTATATAATCTTCACAGTCGGTACCATAGTATGAGGTGCTGATTAATGCATCTTGGGCATCAAATATTGCTATAAAGCCATCGGTTGCACCACCATTGAAAGTATTAAAGTTAGGGTCGCTTGATTGGTTGACATTGGGTAATGTTTGACCAGCAACAGAACCTCCAGTAATTAAGTGAATAGCTTCGTTTGTTGAGCTTGCCAACATTTTGTCAACTTTAAAACCTGTTGACCAGATTAAATTATTGGATGCATCAAAACGTAAAATTAAACCATTTCCATCGTTAGAGATGTACTTCGTAGGGTCAACAGGAGCCAGGTAAGGCGTGCTCGTTCCCGAGCCTTCACCTATAATATAAGTGCTGTTGTTCTTTCGCAATATGGATTCTCCCATTTCATGCTCGTCACCGCCATAGTAGGTGCTGTATTGAAGGTTGCCATTAGAGTTGAATTGCGCGTAAAATAGGTCGAAACAATAATTGCAATTCGGGTTGTTATTGGGGTCGCCGGAGAAACCAGTCGAATTCATGTGCACAATATTCGTTGAAGTTGTGCCACCTGTCACATAAATTGAATTTGGTCCAGTAGTTATAGATTTAGCAATGTCTTTTCCAGAATAATCAGGATTCGAATTCACACTGCTTCCGCCAAAATACGTGTAAAATTGAGGTTCCATGATGGTGTTGAACTTTATTAAAAATGCATCAAGACTCCCATGGTGAGGTGTGAGTTGATAAAAAGTATTATTTCCACTTAAAAAATCTTCGTCTTCAACACTCCCAAAATATATTGAATTCCCGTTTTCGTCGGCAGTCACATCCGCTAAGGCGTTAACTCCAAGCTCACCAATGTAGGAACTCCACTCCATATTGTCTCCTGCATCTTTGGATGGAATAGGATTGTTTCCTTGTTTTAGGGAAATGAATAACTTCTGTCCTACATCATAAGCGCCTACTGCAAAAAACACTTTGCCAGTCATATCTACAGAGTAACTTACTGGAATAAAAGTAATATTGTCTAGATTATCGATTTGATATGCGATAGGATCAAGTAAAGTATAGTTAGACGAATAATTCCCTATGTTTATGTTAGAATTAGAAAAGTTTAAAGACGTTAAACCATTAAAGCCAATTCTTATCGTTAATGGGTCATACCCGGGTTTAACTTGAAAGTGAGCACGCACGCCCACCCTGTTATTCGATAAGCTCATGTCAATACCTTCATAAAGGTTTCGGAAGTAAAGTTCTCCAAATTCTCTTACGTTTTCGGCGCCTGTTCCCGTCAGGTTTGTATAAAAGTTATATTTCGCATGCCGCTCCAAATGTGGGCTAGGAACCAGTAATTGAGGTGTTTCTTTACCATTTTCATAAAACAAAACATCTAATTTATTCACTTCGTGAAGAGAGCTATCAGCATAAATTCTTTGCCCATGAATAAAAGATAATCGATCCCTTTGGACGTGATGCGTGTAATGATTTTGCTTGCTGTAATAGCTCACTGTTGTTGCTTGGGCGGTCCCTGAACCATATACACCAAGTTGACCGACATTCTCAATGAAACCATTATGCTTTCCAGCGATTTCCTTTTCATAATTAGGAATTTGTAATTCCATAAAAGGAAAGTTAGAACTTTGAGAATAGGAAGACATCGTGAAGCCCCCTATCGCCATTGCAACTATGCAATTTTGAATTTTGAATTTTGAATTTTGAATTTTTCATAATAAATAGTTTTTCGTAGTTCCCGGAAAGTTAAGGATATCTTTCTTTTATTCCAAAACTTAATTCAATTAGAAGAATTGCCACTGACTTTCGGTGGTCTCATAGTCCTCAATGATAGAATTCATATTCGTGAGATTCGTGGTCCATATTCTATCTGTTGTACTTACTTTTGCACCATGAAATACCGAATGCTTAATGAAGAGGAAAGAAAGATTTTCGATGAAGATTTCAAAGCGTTTTTGATTACCAACGGAATTCACGCGGAAGAATGGGCCGAAATGAATACGAATGACGTAGAAAAAGCGACAAGTCTCGTAGAATTATTCTCAGACATTGTTCTTGAGAAAGTGTACCAAAAAATTGAATTCATAGAATTTCGTGCAAAAGATTCCTGTCTCGTTTTTCGTTGTTCACCTGATGAAATGCATTTAATTTCTATTGTCTCAAAAGATCAAAACACGGTTGACCTTTCAACTCCAGAGTCTATACACAAAGCCATGGTCGAGCAAAGCGGAAAATTGGATGTGTTTCGAACGAAAAAGGCATATAGTACGATTCGTGAATTCGAAATTCATCAAATGATAGAACAAGGTTGTGTGAATTCATCCAAAGAATTTTGGGAAGCATTGGAACAAGTTCTTTCAAACGAAACGAAATGATAGAAGAACTAAAAAAGCGATTTGGTGAGTCAGCGGTATCTGTTTTCAAAGAGATTGATGAATCGTTGCAGTTGCTTTTGATCAAGATAAACACCACATCGCCAATTACCGTTCTCATGACGTGCGGCCTGTCCGACTACAAAATGCCGGTTCATGAAAAATATGCTGGCAGAGAGTACAATGAATTGTTTTTTTGTTTGCCAAGTTATTGGGATATCCAAGAAGAAGATAACCCGAATCGCTATTGGCCGGTTATCTGGTTGGAGAAATTAGCGAATCATGTAAAAGAGAAGAACGGCTGGTTCGGACCTGGACATACGATTCAGTGTTCGAAAGATTTCGCTCCCATTTCCGAGACCTTGAAACAAAATCACTTTATGTTAGTTGATCCCATTTTATTAGAAAAAGAGATGGCGCCAATGGAGGTAAGTGGGAAAAAAATCCATTTTTTAGCTGGATTACCCATATTTGGAGATGAAATGGATTACAAACAAGGCAAAGGAACCGCAAAGTTACTTTCTAAACTGAAAAACAAAAAAATCGACGAAAAACTAGACGATTGGCGAGAAAACATTCTAAAAAGTCGCTGGAAATTTAGGCGTTAAGAAGTCCTTTTTCAATCAAAAGCTGTCCGATTTGAACAGCGTTTGTTGCAGCACCCTTTCTTAAGTTATCAGAAACCACCCAGAGATTCAAGGTTTTGTCTTGACTTTCATCACGACGAATTCGGCCAACAAAAACTTCATTTTTTCCTTCAGCGGTCCTAGGCATTGGGTAAATGTTGTTTGTCGGATCATCTTGCAAAGAAATTCCTTCTGAAGATTCTAGAATGGCACGAACTTCACTTAAATCAAAATCATTTTCAAACTCAATGTTGACAGCCTCGGAATGTCCACCAACTACGGGGACACGAACGGCCGTGGCACTTAAGCGGATGGCAGGATCTAGAATTTTCTTTGTCTCATTGGACAATTTCATTTCTTCTTTCGTGTATCCATTTTCCATAAAGACATCACAATGCGGGATGCAGTTTTTATCGATAGGGTGCGGATAAGCCATCTCTCCTTTAATTCCTGAACGTTCATTCTCCATCTGCCGAACAGCTTTTACGCCGGTACCTGTTGTGGATTGATACGTTGAAACCAAAACGCGCTTAATCGAATATTTTTTATGAAGTGGTGCAAGAACCATCAACATTTGAATAGTCGAACAATTGGGGTTGGCAATTATTTTATCGGATGCAGATAATTCAGAACCGTTGATTTCTGGAATGACTAATTTTTTATCTGGATCCATTCTCCATGCGGAACTGTTGTCAATTACGGTTGTTCCGACCTCAGCAAATTTTGGTGCCCAAGCAAGAGAAGTGTCTCCACCAGCCGAAAAAACAGCTAAATCACATTTCGAATCAATGGCAGTTTGCATGCCTACAACAGTGTAATCTTTGCCGTCATAACTGACTTTGCTACCGATAGACCGTTCCGAAGCAACGGGGATAAGTTCGGTAATTGGAAAACGCTCTTCCAACAAAACTTTCAACATTACCTGGCCAACCATTCCCGTTGCGCCAACAACTGCAACTTTCATAACACGAAATTAATACAAATGAAGGTGCAAAATTACTATATTTACTCACGTTTTTAACACAGAAATGAGAACTCAACTTTTATTTTACATATTCTTCTTTTCTCTAATCGGAAATTCACAAGTTGTGGACGATTTTTCGGATGGAAATTTTAGCGCTAATCCAACCTGGAGTGGGACAACAGCAGATTACATCGTCAATGCAAATTTTGAATTGCAAACGAACTTGTCGGTTGCGGCAACTTCCTATTTGAGCCTTCCTCATGGGTTGACCTCACTTGATGACAAAGAGTGGAGACTTCGAGTAAAACAAAGTTTTTCACCTTCTTCAGCCAATTACGGAAAAGTATATTTGGTTGCGAATGGAACGGACCCGACCTTGGATCCTGATGGATTTTATCTGCAGTTAGGAGAAAGCGGTAGTGTAGATGCCGTTTCATTGTACAAACAAGTCGGTGGAGTCTCTACTTTGATTTGTGCTGGACCATCTGGGTCAATATCGTCGTCATTTGATTATGGCATCAAAGTAAACAGAGATGCATCGGGACTATGGACAATTAGCACGGACCCATCTGGAGGAGCGAATTACGTTTTTGAATCTTCTGGTACAGACGCTACTGTAATTTTGGGGACACATTTCATTTGGCAATGCACCTACACTATGTCCAATGCTAGCAAGTTTTATTTTGACGATTTGTACATTGGAGATGTTCCTGTGGATATGTTTGCACCTATTTTGATTTCGGCAACCGCGATTGATGCCAATTCAGTCGATGTTGTGTTTAATGAACCGGTGGATCCAACTACAGCGGAGGACGAAACCAATTATGATATTCAACCCTTCAATAGTGCCTCCATGGCAGTTTTGGATGGTGCGGACCCAACCCTAGTTCATTTGACAACGACTCAACCTTTGTTGAATGGTAATTCTTATACTATGTTCGTTACGAACATAGAAGATTTAGTTGGAAATGACACGACAATTCAATCGGTTATGTTCACCTATATTGTTCCGGAAACACCAGCGCCAGGAGATGTAATTGTAACAGAAATATTTGCTGACCCTACGCCAACTGTTGGCTTACCTGAATTTGAATTTGTTGAAATTCACAACCGGAGTGCTAAATACTTTGACATAAGCGGTTGGAAATTGGGGGACGCAGGTTCAGATGGAACAATTCAATCTGGATTACTATCACCAGGTGATTATCTGGTTTTGTGTGCTACTTCATCCGTTCCTTCATATCCTAATTCGACAGCCGTGAGTAGCTTCCCGAGTTTGAATAATGCATCCGACGATGTGATATTGAAAGATACAAATGGAGCGACAATTGACAAGGTGTCTTATACAGACGATTGGTATCGGGATGGTGTGAAAAAATCGGGTGGCTATACCTTGGAGTTAATCAACCCAACTTTGCCTTGTTCTGATGAAACCAATTGGATTGCGAGTAATGCATCAATCGGCGGCACACCTGGAGCGCAAAATTCGGTTTATGATAATTCACCGGATATTTTGAGTCCAAGTTTGACCAACATTTTTGCATCTGCACCCAATATTTTAACCCTAGAGTTTTCAGAACCAATGGACTCAACAAGTCTGGAAAATGCTCCTATTTTGGTTACACCAACTTTGACAGAAATCAATAGAATTGTTTTGGGATCGCAGCCCACTGAACTGAACTTGTTTTTCTCACCAGATTTTGCACCATCTCAAGAGTATGTGATTAGTGTTTCAAATCTTCAAGATTGTGCCGGAAATATGACAGGAGTTTCTTCGCCATTTGTTTTACCAGATGATCCTTCGGAGGGAGATGTGATAATTAATGAAATACTATTTGACCCGTTGACAGGAGGAAGTGACTATGTTGAGGTGTACAATACATCAGGTAAAGTTTTTGATATGTACCAATGGTATTTTGCCAATTTGGATAACGATAGCGTTGCCAACTTAAAGCAAATTTTGACACATAAGATCTTGTTTCCAGGAGAATATGTAGCCGTTTCTAGTGTACCTTCAAATGTGATTGAAAATTACCCCAGTGCAGTTGCTGCGAACCTTTTGGACAGTGAATTACCGACATATAGCAATGATTCAGGAACGGTGATTTTAATGACAGATTTCGTGGTTCTGGATAGAGTTTCTTATGTAGATGATTGGCATTTTGATCTATTAGATTCAAAAGACGGAAAATCACTTGAACGAATCAACGCGCTTGATGGAAGCAATAACCCGAGCAACTGGCACACAGCAGCTGAATCCGTAGGTTGGGGTACGCCTGGTGCAGAAAATTCTCAGTTTGTTCCTTTGACGGAATCAGGCGAGGTAACTTTACCCAATAAGGTTTTCTCTCCAGATAATGATGGTTTCGAAGATGTTCTTCAGATTCGATATGAAATGAGTGAGAACGGTCTATTGGCCAACATAAGTATTTATGATGCGAATGGTCGACTTGTTCGAAAATTGAAGGAAAATGAATACTTAGGAACTGAAGGGCTCTTTGCATGGGATGGTGTTACGGACGATGGAACCAAGGCAAGCATAGGTCAATACATTCTTGTTTTTGAGGCATTTCAAGCAACGGGTGGAACAAAGTTCGTTCAGAAAAAAGTGTGCGTTCTTGCAGGTAAAATATAATACAATGATCTACTCGCCATGCTAGCACCCGGATCAAAAGGCTGGATTAACAAGTACTTTGAACTTCACGAAAAACAGGAGTTGGACATCAAGTACACAATTCCAAATGGCTTAACAGATAAAGAATTTCTACACTTTAGCTTTTTAAAATCAGGAATTGTGTTTGGTTACCCTGCAAAACTGTTGTTTGCACATACACTTGATGATACAAGTTGGACAAAAAACGAAAGGCTCAAAGTATTACTTCTTGAGTCACATTTGCTGACGTATAAAGTCGAAAAAAAGCTCGACATAGTTGATCCAGATGAATTCAAGTCATCTCTTTTGCGATTTTATAAGGATCACAATGCTTTTGGTCTCACGAAGCTACTGAAAGTGCTCTTGCAGGAATCGGAAGATGATAAACTAGAAGGTATTTTAACCCAGAGGTTAACTGTAAAATCCAAACCAACAGAAGGTCATTATTGGCTAAAGTATTTATCGAATGCCTTTGTATATCTAGATGTCATTCTTTATCGTAATTTTCTGAAAAATCGAAAGGAAACTTTATCAGAGTATGGCGAATTAGCCGATAACGCATTGATCGCGGTGACAATGGCCGCCTTTTCGGACAACATCATAACGGTTCAAGAAAAGGCGATGTTTAAGGCTTTTTTGTCTTCGGCAAATTTGGACTCTATAAGAAAGGAAAGAGCCAAAGAACGATTCAAAGTTGGTGCTACTTTGGACGATTTCACACCTATTGCAAAAAAGAACGTCTTGTTTCGTCGTTTTTTAGTGGATATTACCGCTTTGACAATCTTTGTGAATGAGGAAAAACTACCAGAAGAATTGGATTTTTTCAATACGTTGTGCCGTTATCTGCATGTTCCGCAAAAAGAGGTACACAATGCGATGACACTGATAGAAAACTTTGTACTACAGCATTCGGATAACATGGAATTGTTAAGTCATTCATCTTCGTATGAAAAATTGTACGGGAATGTATCCAAGCGTTGGACAAAAATACTAGAACGCAATTCAGAAAAACTGACGATTGAAATAAAGGAAAGTAAAGAATTGGTACAACTTATTACCAAATCGACAAAGGAAGAATTGTCGAAAGAGGAGAAAGAAATTGTTAAAAGCCAGTTTAAAGATATCATCAAATCCATGCCAGCATTGGCTATTTTCATGCTGCCTGGAGGTGCGCTGCTTCTACCGTTGATATTGAAGATCGTGCCTGATCTGGTGCCTTCTGCTTTTCAAGACAATAAACTAGAAGACAAAGAAGAATCAAAAAAGTAATTTTTTTACTTTGTTTTTCTTGAACGTAAATTTTCTTTGCTTATATTTGCAATCGCTTTTGGAGAACAGGCTTCTAAAAAAGTATTTAGATTCTTCCTTAGCTCAGTTGGTTAGAGCATCTGACTGTTAATCAGAGGGTCCTTGGTTCGAGCCCAAGAGGAAGAGCAAAAGGGTTTCCATTTCGGAAGCCCTTTTTTTGTGGAAATAAATTGATACGTCGTGGTAAGTTGGACTTAGAATAATAAATTTCTCGATTAAAACACGTGTGTCCTAGAATTTTCCTTTTTTTGTTCTACATGAGAAAAAACAAGATTTTTCTTTTTCTAGTTATCAATCTAATCTTGAGCACGTTTTATTTTGATACGTGGCCGAATGGAAACACAACTTCGAGAGTGCTTCCTGTTGTTTCAGTTATTGAAAACGGGACTTTTCACTTTGAAATGATTGATTCAACGTCTCATGACAAAAGTATAATTAATGGAAAGCATTACACAGACAAAGCACCGCTTCCCACCTTAATGATGATTCCAATTTCCTTTGTCTTGAAGAAAGTGGGTTTGGTTCATTTGGAAGATAAAGATTATTCGTCGCTTTACGCTTGGTCTGGATTTATTTTTGGAACGATTCCGCTCCTTATCATTTTATTACTCACGTTCAATCGCGCGCATTCAGGACCTTTTGATATTCTATATATTCTTTTGCCTTTTTACGGCAGCTTTATTTTTTCGTATTCCGCCTCCATGTATAGTCATGTATTTGCGGGCTTTTTATTGGTGTTGGCATATATTTTTCTCGAAAGGAAAAGTTACTTTTTATCCGGCATTTTTATCGGAGCCGTTTTTATATCGGAATATCCATTAGCGTTGGTTGGATTGATATGGGGACTTCAAGTTTGGTATAAAAACGGATTAAAAAATGGAGTTTTATTTGGTCTTGGAGTTTTTCCTAGTCTTGTATTAATAGCCATATATAATTACAGTATTAGTGGAAACCCATTCACTTTATTGTATAAATATGTCGATCCAAATTATGCCTTTATGCACAAGGATTATGGTTTTGGAATTCCATCTGTTAAAGTCATGCTGCAGTTGCTTTTTGGTCAGTACAAGGGGTTGGTAGTTTATTGTCCCATAATCCTACTCGTATTCTTCTTTGGCATTAAAAAATGGCTTACAAGTTCCAGCAAGTGGAAAAAATTTATTTTACATCCCATTGCCGTTCCTTTTATTGCGAGTGTAGTTTTGATTTCATCCTACCAAATGTGGTGGGGAGGTTGGGCATTTGGACCACGACACCTTATCGGAGTTACAATTCTGCTATTGTTCTTTTCGCTACCAATATTAGCGCGTATGGAAATAAAGAGGTGGATAGGATATCCAATGCTATTCATCGGAGTGCTCATCGGATTGATGGCTAAAACGACGTATATTTATTCTATCCCAACAGACATTGAATATCCTTTGTGGCATATTGGGGAAACATTAGTTCAAACGTCTAATAGCAATCCAAATAACGTACTCACTCACTTTTTTGACATCAGTTCAAGATTTGCGAGCTATATGTATATTGGATTATTTATGGTGCTTGTCGTTTTGCTTTCGCTTTATGAAAGAAGGTTAAGTTTAAAAAGGACACCTGAAAAAAAGTGAATCAGGATAAGTAGGATTTCTTTTTTAGTCGAGGACTATCCTCGTTTAACGAAAACCTCTTCCACGTTCCCTTGAATACGTTCGCACAAAGTATCTGTTGGTAAATCGTTATCGTCCGTACCAAAAGGATCTTCAATTTCTTCTGCGAGAACCTCCATACTGACGAGCACATAAAAGATGAAGGTCGCGATGAGTACAGACCAATAATCAAAAACTGTGACGAAGGCTAACGGAATGGTTGTTACGTATACAAAGATGAATTTCTTAATGAAAAGGGAATACGAATAAGGAATAGGTGTGTTTTTTATTCGTTCGCAAGCGCCCAGACTATCTAATAAGGCATTGTGGTTTTTCCCAATTAGTAAAAAATCTTCTTCGGAAAAAACACCTTGTTTTTTAAGGGCAATCAACCTCTCATACATCATTTGAGAAATGGCCAACGGAATGTGCTGCGTTTTTTTTAAGCGATCAGATTCATTTTCCTTCAAGTGTAAAGTTGTGATATCAACACCTTTTCTCAAATGCTCCTTGGTGGCAAATACGAAATTGGGAATCATTCTTCGGAAAAAGTCACGGTCTGCTTCATTGTCCACGTGCGTTGCCAATTTTGAAGCTAAATTTCGGGTGTCATTGACCAATTCTCCCCATTTTTTCCGCCCTTCCCACCATCTGTCGTAGGCTGTATTTGTTCGGAAAACGAGTAATAATGAAATGACGAATCCGATAAGTGAATAAACAGAAACTAAGTTTTGAAGAATAGCTTCTTCAGGAAAAAAATACTTTACAATGAAGGCGATAATCCCGGTGAAAAAAGCAATATAAATGATTTCCTTCCATAAAATTCGCAGCGTATCGCTCTTATGAACAGCAAATATTAAATGGAACCAGCTTTTCGGGTTGTAATTGATCATATCTCCCTTATTTTCTCTCAAAATTAAGATTCTTAAGCGAATCCAACATATAATTGGTCGAAGAGAAAGTTCTTTGACAAATTTTTATTTTCTTTGTAGTCTAAATACAGAACAATGAGCTCAACTATATTTTACGGCATCGGAGATTTATTCAACAATTACTTATTCCTTCCTTTAGAATGGGTGGGTAATATTTTGAACTACGGAATCATTCTCCTTGGATTCGTTGGATTGTTTTATTGGTTGAATATGCAGAAGAAATTCAATCAACAAGCTGCAGACAACAAGGACCAATTGAAGTAAGAAGAAAAGCAACAAAATTGGAGGTTATTAGTGCAGAACTAATAACCTTTTTTTGTTTTATACAATGAAAGAAACAAGCGTAATTATAACGGCAGGAGGAATTGGAAAAAGAATGGGATCAGAGGTTCCTAAACAATTTTTGCCACTAGCTGCTCAACCTATCCTGCTCCGAACGCTTCAACAAATGTTCGAGTTCCTCCCAGGTGCGCAGTTCATCATTACCTTACCTGAAGAATGGAAAATGGAGTGGAAAAGAATCTGTATTGAGCATGAATGCGACATTCCGCACGAAGTAGTTTCAGGGGGAGCCGAACGGTTTCATTCTGTTAAAAATGCTTTAGAAATATGTAAGGGAGAGGTTGTTCTAATTCATGATGGTGTTCGCCCACTGGTTTCGAAAGAAACGGTTTTGAGGGGAATAGAAATGTTGAAGTCTGAGATTGGATGTGTACCCACTTTGGAAATGACAGAATCTATGAGAAAAATAAATGGAGAAGAAAGTCAGTCCGTAAATAGAGCAGAATACCTTGTTATTCAGACACCTCAGTGTTTTAGGCTTAAAGAGATTGTAAGAGCTTACGATGTAGAATTCAATCCATTCTTTACAGATGATGCGTCCGTTTTGGAAGAATCGGGATATAAAATAGGTCTTTTTAAAAGTAATCAAGAAAACGTTAAAATTACACAACAATCAGATTTGGGCCTTGCAGAATACTACTGGTCTATGCGCTAAGCTTTATTTTCAATTATATTTGTTCGGTAAATCACACAATGAAAGTAACTCAACACATTCAAGAAGCGAAAGAAACGCTTTTCTCATTTGAAATTCTTCCTCCGTTAAAAGGGAAAAGTATTCAGTCTATTTATGACGGTATTGACCCAATGATGGAGTTCAAGCCCAAATTCGTGAATGTGACGTATCACCGAGAAGAGTTTGTTTACAAGGAACGGGAGAATGGCTTGTTGGAGAAAATTGCGATTCGCAAACGCCCCGGAACGGTTGGAATTTGTGCCGCGATTATGAATAAATATCAAGTCGATGCCGTGCCTCATTTAATTTGTGGTGGATTTAGCAAAGAAGAAACGGAAAACGCCTTGATCGATCTACAATTTTTAGGAATTGATAATGTACTTGCGCTTCGAGGAGATTCTATTAAAACAGAAAGCACGTTTCGTCCTCATAAATATGGACACAAATACGCCGTTGAATTGATTGGACAGGTCACCGACATGAACGAAGGTTTGTATATGTTGGATGATGTAGAATTAGAACCCACTGACTTTTGTATTGGTGCAGCTGGATATCCCGAAAAGCACTTCGAAGCCATGAATTTGCAGACCGATTTGAAATATTTGAAGGACAAAGTGGACGCAGGTGCGGAATATATCGTTACTCAAATGTTTTTCGACAATCAAAAGTATTTTGATTTTGTGAAGTCTTGTAGAGAAGCTGGAATAGATGTTCCAATTATTCCCGGATTAAAACCAGTAAAAACAATGAATCATATTTCGTTTTTACCGAAATTCTTTCATGTGGATTATCCAGAAGCATTATCGAAAGAATTACTGAAATGCAAAGATAATTCGGCTGTTGAGCAGGTCGGGATTGAATGGGGTGTTCAGCAATCGAAAGAATTGAAAGCGGCTAATGCTCCATGTATCCACTATTATACGATGTCGAATTCTTCGCAAGTAAAAGCGATCGCAAAAGAAATATTTTAAGTATGAAAAATCTAATATTAATCGCCCTTATTTTCGTTTCATTCCAATCTTTTGGGCAACGAAAAAAGGAAAGTTTCAGCTTGACGAATGCGCTAATCGTTGCTTTAATGAACAAAGAGAATGAACGCTACTCTTTGGAAATTGCATTGACCGAATTTTTTGCCGAGCGAGGAGTTAACTGTGCACCTTCCTTGAACATTCTGAAACAAGGAAGTGACCAATCTTTGTTAGCAACTGATTCATTGCGGAGTCAAGTTCGCGCTAAAGGTATAGACACGTATATGCTCGTTTCGGTTCGAGGTTACGATTCGCGATTTAAAAAGAGTACGAAAAAAGACGATTTAAAAACCGCATTGGATTATGGTACTCTGTTTGGTTTGTATCGAGATGAGGTAACATCAGTCACCTTTGAATTCTTCTTCTACCGCAATGATGCTTTGGTAAAAACACAATTGATACGCGTGAGTAATGTGAGCAATGATTTGACCGTTATCAAGCGCTTGAAAAAGAAATTGGCGCGAAAGATGAAGCGTTGGTAGAATTAATAAAGTCATTTGACGCTGATTGGGCGGAGTCGAAAGCAGCTTGTCGCTTATTTCCCCATCATCTTCGCCACATACTTCCCAATAATATCAAATTCGAGATTGATTTTATCGCCAACGTTTAGTTGATGAAAATTGGTGTGTTCGTATGTGTAAGGAATGATGCAAACGGAAAATTCATTGTTTTTGGAATCAACTACGGTCAAGCTTGTTCCATTAATTGTTACGGAACCTTTTTCAACTGTTGGACTGCTGCCATCATATTGAAAAGTATATTTCCAGCTTCCTTGCTGATCTTCGATATTTGTGCAAACCGCCGTTGTGTCCACATGTCCTTGAACGATGTGTCCATCCAATCGACCATTCATAACCATGCAGCGCTCTAAGTTTACTTTCGTGCCTACTTTCCAAGAGCCAAGGTTGGTCTTGTCCATAGTTTCCTGAATCGCTGTAACGACATAGCTATCCCCATCAATTTTTACGACCGTTAAGCAACAACCATTGTGCGCAACGCTTTGGTCAATTTTCAATTCATTCGTTATGTTAGATTGAATGGTAAAATGAAAATTTTCTTTGTCTTGAACGATTTCTTTTACCGTTCCCATCGTTTCAATAATTCCTGTAAACATCTTTTAGTCGTGTATCAAATGAATGAATCCGTGCAAGTCAAAAGGAACTTCTCCTTCTAAAGTAATGGCGTAGACTTTGCAGGTGTAAAAATAAACACCTTCTGTCAATAATATGTTTTCTTTCCGATCAATTCCATCCCATTTTATGTAAGGATCTTCCGTATAAAACACCTCATTTCCCCATCTGTTGTAAGCCCTGAATTCCACACGGCTTATAAATTTGAAAGGGAGTAAGGCGGTATACAGTTCGTTTGCACCATTACCATCAGGTGTGAAAACATTGGGTAATGCATAAATCGGCTCGCAATTGTCAACACAAACTGTATCAGATGAAATACTCTGGTTATTATAAATTACTGAATCTGAAGCTTTCAAGTAATAACAACCAGCAATTGAATTGGAATCTTGAAAAATGAATGTGGTGTCCCCAGCAAAATTGAAGGTTTGTATTTGTGTGTATTCTCCATTCTTCGTTGACGAATAAAATAATTGATAAGCAACCACGTCATCAGCACATGAGTTGTTTGGGTTGTTCCAAGTAATCGTATTCGTCAATTCTTCACAGTTGGGAACTATGGTAACATTCCCGGGTGGACATGGTGGCTCATTGTCATAAGCAGCCGTGCAAACAAATTGCGACCAATTGTAAAGCGTATCAGGAAGATTCGTCAAGGAATAACGCCCCACAGTTCTCACGCGATAACAGAATTCGTCACCATTTACCAAACTATATTCCTCAAAGTAATTCGTATCTACAATTGCGTGTAGCGAAAATGACGTTCCAATTCCATCATTTCGATAAACTTCATAAGTTGAATTAAACCAAGGTGTGATATCTTCCCAATTCAATTGCACGCCATTATCGACAGGCGTAGGGATGATATAAATGCTGTTTGCAATGGCGCTTCTTCCTAGAATTACACCGTTATTAATCAATTCAACTTGGTATGAATATGGAAACGCTGTGGTACTCAAATTTGAATCGACATAAAAGGTATCCAATGCAGCTAAACTTGCTGAAATAGGTGAACTGAGAACCAAAGTGGAAGGATTCCCAAAATCTTCTCCTCGATACAATTTGTATTGATAGGGACCAGTAAAAAGTAGCGTATCTAAATCAACAGGATGCGTCCAACGAATACTATCTATTCCAAAATTAAAATCAGTGCTGTCAACAGACACGTTTGTGAGAATGGGCAAATCAAAAGGTAAAGCGACACAAACAGGTGGAACAAGACAGCTCTCCGCCTCAAAATTGTATATAGCAGTTACTGTGTAGCAATATTTATTTCCAGCAACAAGTGGTCCGACATCTTGAAATGTCGTTTCAGAAATAGAGTTTGTCTCTCCAATTTTGACATAGCCAAGATTCAAAGCCTCACCATTTCCACAACATGAGTTTACAGCGTAAGTACTGTCAAAACTTCGATAGATATTGTAGCCTGTTACCTGTGGACAATCTGCTTGATCCCAACTCAAATCGGCTGCGTTCAAATTCGCTGTTATTTGTAAGTTTTGAATGGGTGCACCATTCACTTTGATCCGTGAAGAAGATAATCCTTTTAATGACACACCAGGACCATTATCCGATGCTTCAATGGTAATCAAATATGGACTATTGCGAACTGCAGAGCAAGAAGGTGTCCAAGAAAATGTACCCGAAATTGGATTGTCAGGGGCGTTTATGTTGGTGAAAATGGCCGGCGCATTCGTCAAATTGAATGCGGCACCAAAATAATCCCAGTTAAGAATGGGAACATCACCTGGTGAAGCCGACGCATCGGTAGCGGTATAGTTTAGAATAAGCGTACTATCGGCATATACACAAGTATCGGCAACTTGATTGACCACAGGTGCTGCATTTCCACAAGAGCCTTTAACAGTGATTTGCATGTCGCGAATAACATATCCAATTTGAACACCACCGCGATATTCGAATACTTTTATGGCAAAATTATATTCACCTTGTATGTTGGGATTTGCCCAAGTAATTGTTCCAAAAACAGGATCGATGGACATATTGCCACCACCAATGGCTTGCGGAAATTGAAAGACACTGGGGTTGGGCATGTCCAGACAATTTTCCCCTTTACAGGGAATGATGGCGTAACTCAAACTATCGCCGTCTGTGTCAAAAGCGCCTAAATTGTAAATCCACGGTTGACCAGCGCAGGCATTTTCAGGGCAAGGACAATCATCAAATTGCAGTGAATTGTTTGACGTTCCTATGAAAGGAGAAATAACGAGTTGGGTTTGAATACAAAAAATCGTCGCAACGGAATTGACGATGTTGAGCACGTTTGCATTTCGATTTGGATCTTCGACGGTAATCAAGTACGTTCCTGCTCCCGTAAAAGTATGATTCCCTCTGTATATATTCTTTTTAGTGTCGGTGGCTGGATAATCAATGAATTCAACGAGTAATAATGTGTCAACAAAGCCGTCTCCATAGTTTATGCCTAGTCTGTCTCGATTCGCTTCAGAGGTGAGTTTTGTACACGTGGTTATGGTGAATTCGTATGTGTTACCTGAAATGTGTTTGTAGGTAATTTCACCCGATCGGTTGTGTGTCGCGGAAGCCGATAAACTCAGGAAAAAGGACAAAAGGATTAGAGGCCAACGAAACATAAAGTAAAGGTAGAGAAATTTTCAGGGTTGAAAAAAGAAAAAACCTCTCATCTGGGCTTCGCCATGACAAGAGGTTCTAGATTTAGAAATTACAAGTTTTAGTATTGGTCTACCAAATACTTTAACAAGTCCGTTGAAGTCACAATCCCTACAATTTCATTTTTATCCATAACGGGTAATGCGTGAAAATCGCTCGTTGAAAGTGTTTTCGCAACATCGTAGATTGTATCATCTTGTTGTGCTGTCTCAACGTGCTTTGTCATTACTTGCTCAATGTTCAATACATCCCACATAGCCGTTGTGATTTCACCTTCATCTGCGGAATTTACAAAGCTTATTTTTTGTAAATCTGTAGATGTCAACATTCCAATTACCTCCTTTCCAGAAACTACAGGAACGTGATGAATCGATTTGTTGTGAAGCATTTCATTCACTTCTTTAATTGTTTGCGTTTTATTCACAGTCAAAACATCTTTCGACATGATTTGTGAAACTGGCGTTCTCTTTTTCATAATTTGTTTTTCTTTTAATTGTTCTGGTTCATTACTTCGTGTAACCAACTAGCGTCGTTAAAGGATCTATTCCCCTTTCTTTACTACTCTAAAGTTAAGGAGACGGACCAGTTTAAACCATGACCTGAATCAGGTTTAACGCTATTATAAATCAGAAATCGGGGTGAAGTACTCAGTTGAAAGTACAGGGTAAACCCTCAAAAATGCTGGGCGACTGGTCTTTATATTTGTAAAATAGTAAGAGTTTACAACAACTCAGATATTTCAACGTTTTAGTAATAGACCAAATACAACTGATATGCAACGCTTTATTAAAATCTCACTTTTCTCATTAAGTTTAATCCTATTGCTAGCACAATGTGGCTCAAGTAAAAACTCCGGTAAAAAATGTGACGGTAAGAAGGCGACGAAAACGCCCATGGGGAATATGTAGGAGAATTCACGGGTTAAATCTCTGTTTTAAGCGTACGTGACCCTGCACTTTTTGCTGGGTACGCGTCAATTTGACAAAATTTTAAGAAAAATTTTCTAAAAACCGTGTAAAAGTGTCTGTAAACACCTGATGGTATGGCATTTGAGAATAGTATTGTGAATTAATAAACTTAAAAATTTACAGATATGAGCAATTTAGTAAGTGTTCCAAAAAACGGAACTATAGAGCATGAAAGAAGAACTATGCCGAGTGTGTCAACTTGGATGGATGAATTTTTCAACCGAGATGTACCCAGTCTTTTTTCAACCAACTTCAATTCGGGTA
>CBFIBY010000017.1:0-10855 GCA_965660955.1 Crocinitomicaceae bacterium
CGATGATCATTCGTAATTGCACCATCCAGAAGCATAGCAATTTTCATCATACTTCTGTTTTGTTTTGAATGTTTTGGATGAAATTCAAATAGGCCTGTTTGTTTGCACTAAACGTATATTTTTCAAGCACATGCGTTCGAGCTTTTGCGCCAATTTCGTTCCAATGCGATTTATTTTCTATGGCTGTCTTCAAAGTATCAAACCAGTTTTTATCAACTAAATATCCGTGTTGATCAGAAGGAATGATTTCTTCATTTACGGTAATCGAGGAAGCTACAGAAACAATTCCTAATGCCATATATTGAATGAGTTTAAATCCTGCTTTTCCTTTTGAGATTTCATTGTTTACCAAGGGCATGAGTCCCAAATCAATTTCATTCAGATTTTCGATTTCATTGGCCAAACTCCATTGTTTGAAACGAATGGGAAATGTCGTGTTGCGCTCAAATGGTTCGCCACCCACAACCAACAATTCGATTTCAAATTCTTTGGATACTTTCTCTATTTCGGGTAATATTTCATCTAAAAGGAAATAATTCCCCGTTGATCCTATCCAACCCAAAGTAACCATTTTCTTTTCGTTGGAATATGTTTTAGCGGGGTGTTTGTCATAATCTACGCAAGTTGGAATGATACAAATTGCGTCTTCCATTATCGAGGAATATTTGGATAGAATTTTGTTTTTCAGATATTTAGTCGCTGGTATAAAAAAACGAAACATTTTTAGAGAATCGTTGAATTTATCGCCATTCTCAAGCATAAGTTTCCCATATAGATTGGTGATTTCTTTTGGCTGACCTTTCGATGCCGCGATGTCATCATCAAAATCCAAAATGGCATTGGGATGAAAGTGAAGAAGTAATTTTTGAATGAATAGGTTACCATAATCATTAAATAAGAGCATTTCTCGTCGCACAATAACCACCTCACAAGAACGACTTTCCAGGACTTGTTTGAAACGTCGTTTTAAAAATGCCTTCTGAAATTTAATGTTCTCTTTCGGAAACAATCGATAAAACTCTTCTTCCGAGGTGGCCGTTCCGACTTGAACATCGTAGCCATTCTCTATTAATATTTTTTTCCAACTCTCTACACGCCAATGATAACCAGCATTTTCTTCAAAAAAAGGAGAGAAATAGTAAACCGATTTTTTAACAGAATTAATTTTTGGTGTAAACCATTTCGTAAAAAGTGCACGCAAAATATAGGTGTACAGAAAAAAGAAATAAGATATGGATTCGGATCGCTTCAAACTGATTGGCCAAGGCGAGTTTTGAATTCTTCGAACGGCATTAAATTAATCAGTTTCTCTTTATTATGATGAAAAAAAGAGAATTCATAAAATCCCGTTTCTTTGATTTTTGAAGGCTCAAAAGTATGACCTTTTGTTAACACTCCGACTCCCCAATCCGAGTCAACGCAAGCAATCCGAATTTCTTCTTTTTGCCCCCATTTGACAAAGGCCTTCCAAGTTGTTCCGTTCCAATTGTTTTTGGCCGGAGATAATGCGTAGGCATGGTTTTCTCTAGCGTGCCACTCGCTTGGAGGATTGCAATCATGAAGAACGATGAAACCATCTTCTTTCAGGAATTTGAAGGAGTTTGAAATATCTCTGTCAACTTGCTCAGCAAGATGCAAACCATCAATAAAAACAACGTCGAATCGAATATCTTTTTGGAGAATTTTTCCGTTGCGAAGTTGGTCGAAAAAATCGTCACTTGTTATTTTAAAATCTACTGGATTTTCTTTGTATTCTAGTCCTGGGTCAACGCTAAATTTAGTTTTAGCACATATCTTATCGAAATTTAGGGCTGGATTCCGAACACCAATTTCCAAATAATTCGCCTCGTGTTTCAGCTCCAATATTTCATTAATAATTTCATGGCGAAGCGGTCTTTTGGCTATCTCCACTTCATTTAATTTGGCGCCGGTCAATTGTTCCGCATCCGTTAGAAAACGTCCGCCCCAATTGTAATAATCTTTTAGTTTTTTTAGGGTAATCATGTTGCTTTTGGAGCTATTTGTTTGTCAACCATTTATTCATGTTTCCGTCTGGCGCCTTCATTAATGCAGGAATATCTTTCTTAATTTTTTCCAAGGACCAACTCCACCATTTTATTTTCTCCAATTTCTCGATGGTTTCGTCGTCAAATCGTTTTCGAATCAATTTGGCAGGATTTCCACCCCAGATTTCATAGGGACCCACATCTTTTGCGACCACTGCGCCAGTTCCAAGAACTGCTCCGTTTCCTATTCTAATGCCTGAAAGAATAGTTACGTCACGGGCAATCCACACATCATTTCCGATCACAACATCACCCTTTGAGGCTGGATGGCCCGGAATGGATGAAAATGCCTCAAATTCACCACCAACTGCACTGAAAGGGTAGGTGCTAATCCAATCCGTTCTATGATTGCCTCCAAGAAAAATCTGTACACCCGAAGAAATAGAACAAAATTTACCGATTTCTAATTTGGTCTCAGGGTTATTGAACGCAATTTTGGGAATTCCGTAGGTGTAATCTCCAATCGAATAATTTGGAGAAATAAGATGATCTTTCGTGAATTGAATTCCTCCTCCTTCAGCGCTCGCACTCTCCTCTTGAAGAGCAGCTTTGATTTTACGAAATAAATTGGCTAATCCCATAATTGAGGAATATATGTTTTTCCTATGTCAAAGCCTTCTAAATGACTGAAGTGCTCTGCATTGTCGATAATTTCAAAATTAAATATTCGATCCAAATTTTCAAACTGTTGAACAGCTGGTTGATAAAGTATGCTATTCATGCCATATACACCTTTCACCAATGATTGAGCAGGAAAAGTAAGCGTGTACTCCTTTTTTGCCTTGTCAAGGGCCATTTCACTGCTGAAAACAATTTGTTCGAGTTCATCTTTGACGCGAACCAAAATATGCACAGGGTGGTCGACATTTTCATGACCAGAAACGGTAAACGTTGTTCTTATTTTGTCTTTCGCTTGAAATTCATTTTGGTGCGTTGTAAAGTCAGCATTTGAAATGTGAATAGTCGATGTTGGTTTTTCGTTCGTATATGCAGAATAACTCGATTGATTTCTGGAATATTCGAGCAACACTTCTTCAATGTCGCCAGCACATTGAATCTCACCATGGTTAAGTAGAATGCCTTTTGAACACAGTTTGCGAACCGATCCCAATTGATGACTAACAAAAAGGACTGTTCTTCCTTGTTTTGCAACATCCTCCATTTTGCCCAAGCATTTTTTCTGAAATTCGGCATCACCAACAGCGAGAACTTCGTCGATAATTAATATTTCAGGTTCGAGGTGAGCCGCAACTGCAAAGGCGAGTCGGACATACATTCCAGAGGAATACCTTTTTACCGGTGTGTCAATGAATTTTTCAACGCCTGAAAATTCTACGATTTCATCGAATTTTGCCTTAACTTCTTTTCGAGACATGCCCAAAATAGTTCCGTTCAGAAAAATGTTTTCTCTTCCAGTTAGTTCAGGATGAAAGCCGGTTCCAACCTCAAGTAAGGACGCTACTCTTCCATGAATTTCAATACGTCCAGTCGTTGGTTTCGTGATTTGAGAAAGCAATTTTAGCAAAGTACTTTTACCTGCGCCATTTTTTCCAACAATTCCAATTACATCGCCTTGATTTATTTCGAAGTTAAGGTTTTTCAACGCCCAAAAGTCGTCTCCTTTTTTAGCTTCACTTCGAAAAATGTTTGACAAAGAAGCGCGTAAAGTACCATCTTTAGCGGTTCCGATTGTGTATCGTTTGCCCAGGTTTGAAGCTTGTATGGCACGTTTTTTTGTCATACAAAATCAGCCATTTCTGACTCAATTTTCTTGAAATACAAGAGTCCAGTGAAAAATAATAAAAACACTACTCCGAATGAAAGGTACATCAGCGGATCGGGAGGTGGTCCGCCGAAAACACTCCATCGAAAACCTTGAACCACTCCAGCCATCGGATTTAAGTAATAAATTATCATTGCCCATGAAGGAACTCGGTCGGAAGCTAATTCTATGGGATAAGCGACGGGAGTTAAGTACAACCCAATTTGAACCATAAAAGGAACTATGTGCTGAAAATCACGGTATCGAACGGTCAAGGCGCTTAACCAAATTCCAACAGCTAAAGCGGCTACCATGCCGATGATGACAAAAAGAGGAGCGAAAATAATAGTTGAAGCAGGAGGTACCTGATAGTAAATCATTAAAACAGCCAAAATCAACAAGGTAATTCCTAGATCAATAAGTCCGACCAGAGCTTTGGAAAGAGGTATGATTAATCGTGGGAAGTAGATCTTTTTGACCATATCCTGACTTTGAATTATGGAATTTCCCGAATTCGTCATAACATATGCGAAATAAGTCCACATGCTCAACCCACAAACGGCAAATAGAAGGTAAGGAACATCAGTTTTAACCCCAGCAAACTGCTTGAAAACCAAAGTTAGTATCAACAAGGTAATGATGGGTTGAACAAAGGCCCACAAAAGTCCAATTGTAGTTTGAGCATACCGAACACGAAAATCTCGCCACGAGAGCGTCAGGAACAAGTCCTTATATCGGCGCAATTCTTTCCATTCTGGAAAAATTGATTTTTTATTAGCATCGATTATTTTTACACTCATACTTGTTCCTTCGTTCGAAGTGGTTCAAATTTACGTTTTTTCAAGGGATTCGGTTTGCTTTGTCTCGGATTCATTATCCACCAATTGTAAGCCCATTAACAGTATGAAAAAGGGTAAAATAACAGCTTTTAGTCGGACAAGAACACCAAATAGACCTGAGGTGAACCCAACGGAGAATCCCATAATTAAAACGAAAACCAAAGAAAAGACGAGTAATTCTGAATTTCGAATCGCTACAATTTTATCTTTCAATCGGCTTGTAAAAAACTGAATCGTGAGAAAAAGTAAAACAGCGCCTTCTAACCCATTCAGTAGGAGCATTATATTTCCTGATTCCCATAGAAAAGGTCGATAAATAGCTGCTATTATAGCGTTTGGAACCGACAGTGCTACTGAGGTCAAAGAATAATCATTTAGTTGGATGTCGTATCGATTGTTTCCATAAATAGGATTATTTGCGAAATCCTGCTGTGTTTCGATAATTTCTTCTATCATTCTGTTCATTCCTCCAGAACTAACGCGAGTATAAACGACAAGAGTCACAATTCCCAGACTATAAAACAATGTTTTTAACGCCACGCGTCTCAATTGATTTGTACGATTGTTGATATGGATGACGCGTGTATAGGCTACCAAGAAGGCAGGAGTCATTGCGACGAGAACATAAATTCGTATTTTGAATATTAGGAGCAATCCAATAGCGAGAAATAGGGCAGATCGCCAATTGAATTTTGATTTTAAATAGTAGAGCGAAATAACTTCTCTCGTAAATAGAATTAAGGCGAGATACACAATCGTGTCTTTTGATATTCCCGTACACCAAAAAGAAACGGAAGGAATAAACAGGACGGCAAAAGCAATTAGTCGATCGGAATGAAGGTTTAACTGACGCAAAACGGTGAACAAAGAGAATGAAATTCGTGCCGACAAATACGCGAGAATAAATGTTCCAGCCCAGTAACTTTTGAATGTGATTAAACAGATAAAAAAAAGAACCTTACTCACAAAGAAACTTTCTGGTTCGCGGTAAATCCAGCCTGGAGGATATCCGGTTCTTTCGTTGAAACGAAGCTTTAAATCCGTCAAATTCGATTCGTGCCACATTTCCGACATAAATTCAAGAGGAGAATCATAGAATAGATTCGTTAAGTTTACAGCTCCATCCCAATAAGCAAAGGTGTCGCCTCCACTGTAATAGAAAAGATAAATTGAGCTGAAACCCAAGGCAGCAAAAATTTTGAAATATACCGTAGGTAGAAAATACCGAGCATGCTTTTCTGTGCGAATTCCGCTATAATGCCATGCGGAAATCAAGACAATGATAATGAGCCAAAGTAGGCCAGAGATCACTGAAAATACATCAAAATGTTCTAAATTTATCATGCAAAACTTCTGCAATCAAAGATAAGAGAAATGTTGGGTTTGCATCAACTGTGGTGATACGGTTCTCCTTTTAAAATTGTCATGGCTCGATATACTTGCTCGAAAAATAACATGCGAATCATTTGATGGGAAAACGTCATTTTTGATAATGCCATTTTGGTATCGGCCCGATGATAGGCTTCATCAGAAAAGCCATATGCCCCACCAATAATGAAAACGATACTTTTTCCACCCATATTGAAGCGGTTTTGAAGAAAACCAGCAAACTTTTCACTCGAATATTCTTTTCCTTTTTCATCGAGAAGAATAACGTAATCGGAAGGATCTGTTTTATTCAATATTTCTTTTCCTTCGGCCGATTTTACGAGTCCAATGCTCATGTTTTTAGCATTTTTTACGTCCGGGATTTCTATTTTTTCAAAAGGAATGTATCTTTTTAATCTTTTCAGATATTCATTTTCTCCTTCAACTAGAAAAGATTTTCCAGTTTTTCCAATACAGATTACTTTTATTTTCACTGCGCGAAGGTAAGGTTCAGGGCTAATGAATGCAAGTTGGGATTACGGCAAGGTTTTTGTTATTTTTGAGAAAAAGAATTCAATGAATTACTTATATATACTTCTTACAAGCGTCGTTCTCTCTTTTGCCGGAGCATCAACAGTTCCACATGCAGAATTGGAAAAAGCCTTTAACGACAACGATGCAAAAACCATTGTTTCTTTGACAAAGGAAAAAGTCTTGTTGACCGTTGTTGGTAGTGATGGCGCTTTTTCGCAACCTCAAACGAAACTGATTCTAAGAGGGTTCTTCTCAAAATATCCGAATGGAAAATTTGAGTTTATTTTCAAAGGCAAAGAGTCCGATGGTGGTTCCTTTTCTATTGGCAATTACATCGTGAAAGATGAAACATTCCGTGTTACCTTCCACTTTAAGAAAGTTGAGGGTGACTACAAAATAGAGACCTTAATAATCGAAAGATAATAGACCAGTTTTCTATATTTGTTCTATGATTGAAGAAATAATTGAAAACGCACTACGCGAAGACGTAGGACCGGGTGATCACTCCACACTTTCTTGTGTTCCAGAAAACGCTCAAGGAACAGCAAAATTACTAATTAAGGACGAAGGAATTCTTGCAGGAGTTGAACTAGCCGAGAAAATATTTCATCATTTTGACCCTAGTTTAAAAATTGATGTAAAAATCAAAGATGGTACTTGGGTAAAACCAGGCGATATTGCCTTTACTGTTGAAGGAAAGTCGCGTTCCATTTTAACAACCGAACGTTTGGTTTTGAACTTTATGCAGCGCATGAGCGGTATTGCTACGAAAACACACAACATCGTTAAACGTATTGAAGGAACCAGTACAAAGCTGCTAGATACACGAAAAACAACTCCTGGAATCCGATTTATGGAAAAATGGGCGGTGAAAATTGGAGGAGGAGAGAACCATCGTTTTGCTTTGTATGACATGATCATGCTGAAAGACAATCACGTCGATTATGCAGGTGGAATAGCTCAAGCCATCGAAAGAGCGAACAATTATATCAAAGAAAATAATCTCGATTTAAAAATAGAAATTGAAGTGCGCAACGAAGACGAATTGGAACAGGTTCTAGCTGTTGGAAACGTGGATCGTATCATGCTTGATAATTTCACACCTGAGCGAATTAAAGCTGTTTTACCAACGATTCCATCGCATTATGAAACAGAAGCTTCAGGAGGAATTACTTTGGATACAATACGTGGATTTGCCGAAACAGGTGTTCACTATATTTCTGTAGGTGCTTTGACGCATTCTGCAAAGAGCTTGGATATGAGTTTGAAGGCTGTTTATTCTTAAAAAAATGCCTTGAATATTATGTTCTATTTATGAAAGGCCAACAAACTAGGATTCGAAATTATCCTTTTCTCGACATATCTTTTGGAACGCAGGCATGACTTAATTAGGGGATAATTCTTTGCTAAGTTGGCCAGCAGTGCAGCTGAAAATATGCATCCTGTACCGTGTTTTTGAAGATCGGTTTTCACTTTGGGTTGCAATGGGTATTCTTTTTCGTTCCAGTATAAAACGTCTTTTCCTTTTTCACTTGAATGACCACCTTTTAGATAAATGGTTTGACTACTTTTTTTTAATCCAAGTGACTCGTATTCTGGTAGATTAGGTGTTATTAGTAAGTTCTTACTAACGTCATTATTAATGAATTCATTGAACCGTCCTGAATCAAATTCTCCACCAGCACTTGCTCCTAAAATGGGATCCCAAATTATAGTTGGATTCACACATTTTTCGTTCAGAAGATGCACGACTTTTTCCAATAATTCACCAGAAGCAATGAGTCCAATTTTTATGAAGTCAATATTGTATCGGTCGAGGAGAAGATTTAACTGCTCCAGAACAATTTCATCAGCTATCCAATCTAAACGATTGAACGAATCCTCTGTTTGCATCGTGTTTGCAGTTGCAACCGCTAATCCTAGTGTTCGAAATTGCTCGAACGTTTTAATGTCAGCAAGAATTCCAGCCCCGCCACTTGGGTCGAATCCAGCAATCGTCAGACAATACGGTCTTACTTTTGGCATATTTCGTACATTTCTTTGAAAGCTTCAAATGGATTTTTGGACATCCAAACACTTCCCAATACTGCAAATGTAGTGAAACCAAGTTCTTTGGCATCCAAGATTGTTTTAGAATCTATTCCACCCAATGCGACGGCCTTTTTTCGTAGTTGTTCGTTCCAGCCATTGATATTCCATTTTACTTCCGTATCGTATCCTTTTTTCGAGATGCTTGGGAACACAGGGGAGCAAAAAAAGTAGTCATAATCTATTCCTAGCTCAATTGCTTCAATTTCAGAGTGAAATGAAGTCGAAGTCATGGCCGAGCTATTTATAAAATCTTCTCGATCTTTTTCTTTGAAATGGAGGCCTATCTTCGGGAAATTTAGCTGCAAATCGTGGTATTGATGAATAGAAATTCTGTCGTAAAACAAAGGGCTAATTTCCAATAGATACTCGAGGCAATCTTCCTTTGACCAGCGCGGTTTCCGCAAATGGAAGCGCAGATTCTCGTCCAGTTCTAACATGGCTTGAATCCATCGAATTTCTTCGGTGATAGAGTTTTCGGGCGATATGAGAATTAGTTTTTGCATATGAGATTCACTTCCCCCTTTGGAGGGGGATCGAGGGGGAGGAAACAAGATATTAAAATTGGAAGAAATAAAATCAAAACGTACACGAATCCTCCCCCTTTGTCCCCCTCCAAAGGGGGAGATGCGATTCACAATTATCTATCCAATCTTCCCAGGTTCAACGTAAACATCAGCCCCAGTTTCAATAAATTTCTTCGACATATCTTCCATTCCTTGCGCTAAAGCTTCATCTTCCTTCACGCCTTGCGCTTTGGCATAGTCTCGAACATCTTGTGAGATTTTCATGGAACAGAAATGCGGTCCGCACATCGAGCAGAAGTGTGCTACTTTAGCGTTATCCGATGGCAAAGTTTCATCGTGATATTCACGCGCAGTATCCGGATCTAACGAGAGATTAAACTGATCTTCCCAGCGGAATTCGAATCGAGCTTTACTTAAAGCGTCGTCTCTATGTTGCGCGCCTGGGTGACCTTTTGCTAAATCTGCTGCGTGTGCTGCCAATTTGTAGGTGATGACTCCGTCTTTTACATCTTTTTTATTTGGTAAACCAAGGTGTTCTTTTGGTGTTACGTAGCAAAGCATAGCGCAGCCAAACCAACCAATCATTGCCGCTCCAATTCCAGAAGTAATGTGATCATATCCTGGTGCAATGTCTGTTGTCAAAGGACCAAGCGTGTAGAACGGTGCTTCATGACATTCTTCCAATTGTTTGTCCATATTTTCTTTGATGAGGTGCATGGGAACGTGCCCAGGACCTTCAATCATTACTTGCACGTCATGTTTCCAAGCAATCTTAGTTAATTCACCCAATGTTTCCAATTCAGCAAATTGTGCTTCATCGTTGGCATCAGCAATAGAACCCGGGCGAAGTCCATCTCCCAATGAGAAAGCGACATCGTATGCTTTCATAATCTCACAGATCTCTTCGAAATGCGTATACAAGAAGCTTTCCTTGTGATGCGCCAAACACCATTTTGCCATGATAGAACCACCTCGAGATACAATTCCAGTCAATCGTTTAGCTGTCATCGGCACATATCGAAGTAATACACCCGCGTGAATTGTGAAATAATCTACACCTTGTTCCGCTTGTTCTATCAGCGTATCACGGAAAATTTCCCATGTTAAATCTTCGGCTTTTCCATTTACCTTTTCAAGTGCTTGATAAATTGGGACTGTTCCAATCGGTACAGGTGAATTTCTAAGAATCCATTCTCGTGTTTCGTGGATATTCTTTCCTGTTGACAAATCCATAATGTTGTCAGCTCCCCAACGACATGCCCAAACCGCTTTTTCTACTTCTTCTTCAATCGAAGATGAAACGGCAGAGTTTCCGATGTTTGCATTGATTTTTACTAAGAAGTTACGACCAATGATCATCGGTTCACTTTCAGGGTGATTGATGTTGTTGGGAATTATTGCACGGCCAGCGGCAATTTCATCACGAACGAACTCAGGTGTGATCTTTCCTTTCGGAGTATTTGCTCCAAAGCTCTCACCTGGATGTTGTTTCGTAATCTCAATTACGTCATCAATTTTTTGATTTTCGCGAATAGCAATGTATTCCATTTCAGGAGTAATGATTCCTTGCTTGGCATAATGCAATTGAGTAACATTCTTACCTGCTTTTGCACGAAGTGGTTTTTGGATATGTTCAAAACGCAACTCATCCAATTTTGGATCATTTTTTCG